>NZ_AOIG01000018.1:0-177401 GCF_000346635.1 Paenibacillus shenyangensis | reverse complement strand
TTCTCGACATTCTGAGCCCCTAAGCAATTAGGGGCTTTTGTTTTACATATAGATGATCAGATGTACATACATATACAGTTAAATATCAGAGTACGGCAAACGGATGCTCTGACGGCTTGCCAAATAGATAGCCTTGCGCCAGATTAATACCAATACTGCGGCAAAAATCGAATTCCTCGCGCCGCTCGATTCCTTCAGCCAGTACATGACTGCCAATATCCCAGGTGCGTTCGGCGATATTGCGGATATCACGCTGTTTTTGTTCGTCCTGGTCACAGCGGTCGATTAGGCCACGATCGATTTTGACATAGTCAGGCTTGAGCTTGCCGATCAATTCAGGCAGGGAATAACCCGAACCCACATCATCAAGTGCTACATTGATCCCGTTGCTGCGATACACATTAAAGATATCCTGCAACTTGGGCATTTCCATAATATTCTCGGTCTCGACCACTTCAAATACAAAATCCTGCGGATCCAGCTTCAGACGCTCAATCGCTGCAAACGTATGACTGAGGCAGTACTGCGGATTATAGATCGATGATGGCAAAAAGTTAATAAACCGCTTTACACCGGTTGGCAGATGAAGTGCACTGGTCTCAATCGCCGAGATCCGCGCTGCACGATCCAAAAAGGAATGCAGACCGGTACGATGAGCTACTTCGAATAACTTATATGGCTGAAATCCCGGACCATCCGGAATCGGACGCAACAAAAACTCATATGCCATAATCTGCTCCTGCTTATCCACAATCGGCTGCATATGGCTGGTAAACTGCTTTTGCCGGATAATCTCGACGATATCATGATGCTGCAGGCGCGTGATCAGCGTCGACAAAGGGAACCATGACGGTTCACCGCCAATATTATCGACTCCCAGAATCCCGATCGACAAATCATCGCCCTGCTCACTCGGAAGTTCTCTGACCCAGTGCAGAATATCCAGCATCTGCTCACGGGAGTAGTATGAGATGGAACCAATATCTTCTACTATATAAATGTCATATGCCTGCTGTCTGATTAACTGCTCAAGAGAAGGAGAAAGCGGGCGCAAAGACACCGTACCTTGATCTTCAATCGGTTGAATAAAACTGCATCCGCTACAATTCATGGTGGTCCTCCCTGTTACTAAAATACAATATGCGGGTGTTCACGTTTTTAATCCCTATATATATCGGTTGGCAGAATCCGGATCGTAATACTATTTCTTTACTCTTTCCGAGAAGTTTACCTGTTTTGATAAGATATTTTTGTATTGGAGAAAATAGGTGATTTAAACAAGCGGCATAGTGCGTTAGAATGATACAAAATGTTTATATACCCAATATTAGTACTTTTGTAACAGGATATTAGACTTATATAAAAATAATTAAATAATTCGGATGATTACATGGCAAATCTTTATCATAACGTGTCTATCCGATACAACGATCATATTTAATACATACGTATAGATAAAAAAGACTGCCGGAAATATTCCGGCAGTCTTTTGGTTGATGGAGTCATCGTCATTAATCTGTATTCACAAGATTAGCTGGCTGGAATCTCCAATACATCGCCTACCTGCAGACGAGTAGGATCCGTGATTTTGTTGTATTTGGCAAGTTCCTGCCAAGTCACACCGTATTTGATACTAATGCGATAAAGGTTATCGCCTTTTTGGATCGTGTACGTATCTCCATCTGCTACCGGAGCTGGCTTAACCGGCTTCGCTGGCTTGGCAGGAGCAATTGGTTTGGCTGGTGCTGGTTTGGTCGTTGTTGGTTTGGCTGGTTTCACTGGTTTTGCCGGTTTGTCCGTGGCAGGCGCCGCTGGCTTGGTACCTGCTGCAGGTGCTGCTGTTTTCGACAGGTCAATCGTATAGTTGGCAAATCCATCTGTACCTTCACCTGCATAGGCAATCGGCTCACTCGTGCTGCCTGCAGCCAGAGCTGGTGCTGCTTTCAGCGCATCCTGTGCTTTTGGTGAAGAGGTAAAGGTTACTTTGGCACTGCCTTTGACAGGCGCCAGAGACCAGTTATTGTCCGCTGTCGGGTTGATTGTACCGTTCTCGCGGATATAATCGATAATGACCTGACGGTTCTCATCCGGGGAAGCCAGAACGATACGTTTGCCGTCCGGGTTTGCCAGCTTGGATGAGGAAGCACGGTAGTTATTGGTCGCTACGATAAATTCCTGCTTTGGATCGATCGGCTTGCCGTTGTACTGCAAATTAACGATACGGTTGGCAGATTCATTAACCACGGTGCCTTTGGCATCGTATTTCTGCGGCTGAGTCACGTCGATCTGATACGTTACACCATCGATCACGTCAAAGTTATACGTCGGGAAATCCATATTGATCAGCGGCTGATCGCCGGATTTGGATGGATCGATCTGGTTGAATTGTCCTGCGGACCATTCCAGCCAGTTTTTCACTTCTGCGCCATTTACTTTGACCGCATAGACAGTATTTGGATACACATACAGGTCAGATACGTTTTTGATAGCAATCGTGCCGGCTGCAATATCGGTGTAATAGTTTGGGCCGGAGCGTCCACCTGCTTTGAATGGGGCACCTGCAGACAGAATAGGCAGTTTCTCATAATCAGTTCCCTGCAGCTTCTGTTCCAGATACCATTTCTGTGCATTCGTTACGATCTGAATCGATGGATCATCCTGTACCAGTGCAAAGTAGCTGGTAATACGGGAAGTCGTCTTGCCTACTGGGCCACGTACATATTCCAGTGTCTCTTCGTGCTCATGGTAGACAGCGTCCACAACGCTCTGATCGGCTTCTACCAGTGCTTTTTTGGCTTTGGCATCATAGATGGGACGTGCTTCGACTTTGGAGTCGGTCACTTCCCAATCCTCGCCTTTTTGGGTCAGCTGCAGATCAATGATTCCGAGATGATCGCCCCAGAATCCAGGCTCTACAGAAGGTACACCATTGATCGTACCTTTTTCCAGATCAACGCCTGTTTTGCCTGCAAAGTCTGCACTCGGGAATACTTTGTGCGCATGACCGAACATGATCGCATCAATATCCGGCACCTGGCTCAGATACAGTACGGAATTCTCCATCAGTTCGGTTTGCGGAATATCTTCAAAGCCGGAGTGCGGAACAGCGATAATGATATCTGCTCCCTCCGCTTTCATTTGCGGAACGAATTTTTTGGCGGTTTCAATAATATCCTTGGCTACTACTTTACCTGCCAGGTTGGCACTATCCCACTGCATGATTTGCGGCGGTACGAAGCCGATTACGCCCACTTTGATCGTATGCTTGGCGCCCTGCTCATCGGTTACTTCCTTGTCGAGGATCTTGTAAGGAGTAAAGTAGTTTTTCTCGCCTTTGCCTGTACCATCATCTACATAGATGTTGGCATTAATATAAGGGAAATTGGCTCCTTCGATCGCAGTCTTCAGGAAATCGAGACCATAGTTGAACTCATGGTTCCCAAAGTTACCGACATCGTAGCCAAATTGGTTCATAGCTTTGTATACCGGGTGAACTTCGCCTTCTTTAAGCGGTTTCACTTTGGCGACATAGTCAGCCAGCGGTGTACCCTGAATCAGATCACCGTTATCCACCAGTACGCTGTTGGGAGCTTCTGCGCGAGCTGCCCGGATCAGTGTCGCTGTCTTGTCATAACCATACTCATCTGTCGGTTTATCCGAATAGTAATCATAGTTCATAATATTGGTGTGAATATCCGTCGTTTCCATGAGGCGAAGCTTGACAGTTGCACCTGCAGCAGCAGTTGTATCCGCTGCAAATACCGGTACAGCCGTGATGCCAAACAGCTGCAGCGCTGCAATCGCCGCTACTGTTTTCTTGAGTGTCTTTTTCCCCAGTTTCAAAATTAAAACCCCTCCCGAGTATATTCAGCACGTATACGTTCTCTGATTCATTCAATATAAACGCTTACACTCACCTATGTATAAAAAATATGTAAAGCTGGTATGAAATCTGTATACGGATTTGCGCTACTAGTTACATATTACAAAATGAATATAGGAGTGCAGACGCATAAAAGAGCGAAGTATATAGCTGCATGAGAGAATTTTATACTATAGACTGACATATTTGAAGGGATATTTGATCCAATTTTTAAATTTTTGTAAAAATAGTTACAAAAAAGACGCATATATTACATATATACGTCAGTTATTTTTGCGGTTTTTTATCCAAATCTAGCTTTGTCTGGCTGCAGTTTAACTGCTCTTTGTTCCGATAAAGAGGATTTTGTATATCCTTATTAGCTCCAGCCTGTTGCAGTATGGTCACCTTTGCGGTGTTTATGCTGCAAATAAGAGTCCAGAATTCGATCCAGCTGCTCGGATTGATCGATTACCCGGTGATCACGAATCCCATGCTCTTCGGCCATCTGATTCAGTATGCGGCGTTCCTGTTCAATCTGCTGTTCGATCTTTTTCAGGTCCAAGGAAAGCACCTCCTGTAGATTACCCCTTTCACTTCTCGCCATTACCTTATATTTGAAATAGATAAAATTTGTAGTAATACATTGTTTATACCCTAAAATCATGCTCTTGATCAAGTTCCTACGGTCCCTATTTTATCCTTTTATTGGAAACAAAAAATGACAAAAAATCCGGTTTCGAATTCTGTAGTTTGCCTGCGCATTTTACAAAATTCGTCACCGGATCGTACTACACTATATTGAATTTCCTGTTATACGAATCGTTGCCGTATTCGTACCAGAAAGACTATTAAGCATTCCAGGTCTGTTTTTGACCTTCTTTGTCGGTATATTCAATTGTTTGTGGAGTAATATCCAGTACTACATAGTCGGGATCATCCGGTCCGGAGAACCAGTTTTTGAATTCATCTTTCCATACACGCTGCTTCAGCTCATCATTGGTCGATACCGCGCAGGTTGCTTCAATCTCAATCACTTCATTGTTGCCGCCTTTTTCGTAACCGAGCAGCAGATAGCAATGAGGATTTTGTTCGAGCTCATCCACTTTTTGCGTTTTGCGGTCTGTCGCCAGATGAATATTCAAACCTTCATTATATACCGCCATATAGCGTACCTTTGGTTTATTATTCTCCACTGTGCCGAATGCACAAAAACGGTTTTCTTCCAGTGCTTTTACGATAGATTGTTCAACTGATGTTTGACTCATGATCAAGCTCCTTCCGCAATATGGACTTGGATTATTCAATACACCCGATAACAGGGCGCTGAATTTTATATAGTACTTAACTTTGAGTGCCTGTATGGATACTTACCCGGTCAGCAGCAAACTGAACCTTCCCCGTATTCCTGCCTGCTCCCCGGATGCCTCACTTGCTGGACAGCAGGCAGGCTCTCGTCTATAATTACACCTAGAAAAAGCGCATACGATCTGGGGGAGCTGGGCTAGCCGGCTGAGAGTGTATTCCATCAATACAGACCCTTAATACCTGATCTGGATAATGCCAGCGTAGGAAGCGAATCAAGCATTGTATGTGTTCTCATACGATATGCACCTATGTCGTCCCGATCCGGGGCGCTTTTTTATATACAGAGGAAGAAGGGGTAGAGAAATGAATAGACACTGGAACAAGCTTCTGCCGCTGCTGGCGGTATGCCTGCTGCTCATCACTGCAGGATGCGGAGGCAAAGGAAGCAGCAGTCCGGCCAATAACAGCCAGGGAGCCGAAGGAGCAAGCAGTAGCGCCCTCAAGGATGTACAGGTTGTACTGGACTGGACACCGAACACGAACCATACCGGTTTGTATGTAGCCCAGCAAATGGGTTACTACAAGGATGCCGGGTTAAATGTAGAGATTATTACACCGGGACAGGGCGGCGCCGATACAATGGTGGCTTCCGGGAAAGTTCCGTTTGGTATCAGCTATCAGGAAAGTGTTACCCAGGCCCGTGTGCAGGGTGTACCACTCGTCTCGCTAGCCGCCGTGATTCAGCATAACAGCTCGGGCTTTGCTTCACCGGTAGACCGTAATATCAAGACGCCCAAGGATATGGAAGGCAAGTCTTACGGAGCCTGGGGCTCACCGGTCGAGGAAGCCGTGATGAAATCAATCATGACAACCGACGGCGGTGATGTCAGTAAGGTCAAAAGTGTGAATATCGGAGATGCGGACTTTTTTACAGCGGTCAAGAAAGGCATTGATTTTGCCTGGATCTTCTACGGATGGACCGGGGTCGAAGCCGAGCTGCGCGGGGAACCGCTGAACATGATGTATGTAAAAGATTATTCGCCGAATCTGGACTACTATACGCCTGTTATTGTAACTAACGAAAAACAGATCCAGCAGGACCCGGAGCTGGTGAAGGCCTTTATGTCGGCAACAGCCAAAGGATATGAATATGCCATCGCCAACCCGGACAAAGCCGCTGATATTCTGATCAAGGCTGTACCGGATCTCGATCCCGAACTGGTCAAAGCAAGCCAGAAGTGGCTGTCTCCCAAATATCAGGACGATGCCAAGCAGTGGGGAATGCAAAAACCGGAAATCTGGTCAGGCTATGCCGACTGGATGTATGAGCAGGGTCTGCTGGATGCCAAACTGGACGATTCCAAAGCATTTACCAACGATTATCTGCCGGCTGCCGGGACCAAGTAAGCTTCCGAGTTATTCCCGGCGTAACCGATGAATGATCGACAGTTCACTGCTCGTCTTTATGATTCGTACCTGTATTTATTGCGCACAACAGATCCTATTTTCCACCTAATACATCTATCAGGAGGTTATCACTATGGCTACCACTCTACTGAGCATTCAGGTTATTCCCAAAACACCCAACAATGAAAATTCCTATGATTACGTGGATGCCGCTATCGAGGTGATCCAGGCTTCCGGACTGAAATATGAAGTACATCCACTGGAAACGACGCTGGAAGGCGAGCTTCCGCAGCTATTGGAAGTTGTACAGAAGATGCACGAGGCGCTGGTGGAAAAGGGCAGCCCGAGTATCATTTCCCAGATCAAAATCGCGCATAATCCATCCGGCATCAGCATGGACGGACTAACGGAGAAATACCGCTAATGTCCATCAGAGCATGGTGGAAAGGCATATGGCCGCCCTTTGGGGCGGTCGTTTTGTTGCTGGTCCTGTGGCAGCTCGCCACTTCCCTTTTCCAGATTGAAGACTGGATTTTGCCAAGTCCTGCGCGTATCGCCC
This sequence comes from Paenibacillus shenyangensis, assembly GCF_000346635.1. Taxonomy (NCBI): domain Bacteria; kingdom Bacillati; phylum Bacillota; class Bacilli; order Caryophanales; family Paenibacillaceae; genus Paenibacillus; species Paenibacillus shenyangensis. The sequence goes on along the minus strand of NZ_AOIG01000018.1, from coordinate 170,265 downwards.
AGGAAGCAGAGAAAAGTTACACCAGTCTGCTCGGACATACGTGGGCGACCCTGAAATTGACGCTATCCGGATTTGGCATTGGAGCGGCGACCGGGCTGATCGTGGCCGGTGTGCTGCACTATATTCCTTTTCTGCGCCGGGCCCTGTATCCACTGCTGATTCTGAGTCAAAATATACCGCTGATCGCACTCGGACCGCTGCTGATTATCTGGTTCGGTTTTGGGCTGCTGTCCAAACTGATTGTAATCGTACTGGTCTGCTTTTTCCCGATCACGGTGGCAGCACTAGGCGGACTCGCCGGCACTGACCGGGTGATGATGAATTATATGCAGATGATCGGAGCCACGCGTGGACAGATTTTCTGGAAGCTGGAGCTGCCTTACAGTCTGCCTGCTGTCTTCTCGGGACTCAAAATTGCCGCCACCTACAGCATTATGGGTGCCATTATCGCCGAGTGGATCAGCAGCAGTGAAGGGCTTGGTTATTATATGCTGCTTCAGCAGTCCGCTTTTCGTACCGACCGTATGTTTGTCGCGATTATGATTGTGATTGCTTTTAGCCTGATCATGTTCTCGTTGATTGTGCTGCTGGAGAAATGGTGTATACGCTGGCAGAATGACAGTACTGCCCATCCCAAAGGAGGAATCGACCGTGTCTGATCCTATTCATCCTGCCGCATCTATCCTGGTTGAACCAGAGGTAGATGCCTCTTCTACTCCTCTCCAGCCAAACGGGAATCCCCGTCCATTCCTGGAACTACGCGGTATCAGTAAATCTTTTGCCCAGGGCAAGCAGCTGCTGCAGGTCATGGAAAATATATCGTTAACCGTACATGAAGGTGAATTTGTATCCGTGATCGGTCCTTCCGGTTCAGGGAAAAGTACCTTGCTGCAGATGATCGGCGGAGTGATGCTGCCGGATCAGGGGGATATTATACTGCAGAATCAGCGGATTAACGGACTGCAGGGCAAAGCCGGTTATATGCCACAGCAGCCTGCTCTGCTACCCTGGCGCACGATCGAAAAGAATGTAATCCTCGCCCGCGAGACTGCCGGTATGCCGCGTCAGGAATCGTTGGCTCTTGCCCGAAACTGGCTGGACAAGGTAGGATTGGGCGGATTCGCTCGTGCCTATCCACGCACTCTGTCCGGCGGTATGCAGCAGCGGGTCGCCTTTTTGCGAGCACTGCTCGGACCGCAATCACTGCTTTGTCTGGACGAGCCGTTCAGTGCACTGGATGCTTTTACCCGTAGCGAGATGCAGGCCTGGCTGCTGCGCATCTGGGAAGAGAACCGGCGATCGGTCGTTTTTATTACGCATCATATCGAAGAAGCACTGCTGCTGTCCGATACGATCTATGTATTATCCAGCCGACCGGCTCATGTTATCCAAAAGGTCCCTGTTCCTTTTCCAAGACCGCGGCGTGAAGAGCTGGTGGATACGCCGGAATTCATCGCGCTGCGCAGACAGCTGACCGAAGCGCTGCGAGCGGAGCTGAACGGATGATGAGCGAACCCTATTCCCTGCATTCTTCAGCGTCGTCTGTCTCTGCTGCTTCGGTATCCAAACTACAGGAAGAATCACCCTCTATCCCGTCTATCGACAGCCATATTCATCTGGATCAATATGAAGATGATGCTATTCGTCAGATGATGCAAAGTCTGCCGGATCATCAGGTCGAATCGGTGATCGCGGTCTCGATGAATAAAGATTCCTGCCAGCGGATCGAGCAGCTGTCCCGGCAATATCCCGGTCTGGTACACCCTGCTTATGGCTATCATCCCGAGCAGCCTCTTCCTTCCCGGCAGCAGACCAGCGAGCTGCTCGAGTGGATAGAAGTACGGATGAACCAGTTGGTAGCTGTAGGCGAGATCGGACTGCCTTACTATCTGCGACAGGAGCTGGCTGAACGTGGAGAGAAACTGGATGAAGCCGGATATATTCAGCTGCTGGAACAGTATTTGCAGCTTGCCGCCAAGCATGACAAGCCGGTTATACTCCATGCTGTCTACGAAGATGCAGATACGGTATGCCAATTGCTGGAGGATTATCGAATCCGGCGGGCACATTTCCACTGGTTCAAGGGTTCCGCAGTAACTGTCGAGCGGATGGCGCGCCAAGGATACCACATTTCGTTCACGCCGGATATTGTCTATGAGTCGGAAATCCGTGAGCTTGCTGCTGTGTATCCCCGTGAGTTGGTTATGGCGGAGACAGATGGGCCATGGCCTTTTGAAGGTCCATTTACCGGACAGTCCACTCATCCTCGTATGACCGCAGATGTCTGCCGAGAATGGGCTGTGATTCAAGGGCTGAGCGAGTACGAAGCCCGTCAGATTCTGTATGCCAACACCCGCAATTTTTATCAACTTAACGGGTGAGGTGGATTGCGCATCCATATAGGAGAAAACTTACAATAACAAAAAGCCTGATCGGTGAGAAGGTTATCCTTCTTCAGCCAGATCAGGCTTTTATTATTGTATCAGCAGTCATGAGATCAAATCATTAGAGTGTACCGAATCTTGCGGTACAGTTGACGACAACCTGTACTCGCAAATCCTTTATTTATTATTTGACCTGTATCATGTGCTGATAAGAATGAGTATACCTATTGATCACTACAAATAGCTGAATAAAACGATATCAGGCTTTGTAATCATCACTTTTGACAGATGCTGCAGGACTCAGCCATACGAGCAGCATAGAGAACAACTGCTCCATCTGCAGCGGTTTGCTGAGATAATCGGATGCTCCGGCTTGAAGACAGCGCTGACGATCATCCTTCATCGCTTTGGCAGTTAGTGCAATAATCGGCAATTCTGCCCACTGTGACTGTCGGCGGATATTCTCCATCGTCACATATCCATCCATTACAGGCATCATAATATCCATCAGGACCAGATCCGGCTGACCCTGCTCCAGCATTTCCAGGGCTTCTTTGCCGTTATAGGCACTTATTACGTTCATGCCTTTGGATTTGAGAGCACCTTCTAGTGCAAAGATATTACGGAAATCATCATCCACCACCAGGATTTTTTTGCCTTTGAGCATGTCCAGTTCTTCCGGCAGACCGGCAGGAACCGATAAAGCAGTCTCCGGGCTGTCCGGTGCAAAGTCTTCCGGCAGTGAAGGAATGTACAGGGTAAATGTACTTCCGCGGCCTACCTCACTCTCGACCGTAATAAAACCGCCCAGCAGCCTTGAGAATTCGCGGCAGATCGATAATCCCAGTCCGGTCCCGCCATAGTCCCGATCGGTTCGCGCGCCTTCTGCTTGACGGAACGCTTCAAAAACCACCTGCTGCTTGTCCGGCGCAATACCGATCCCGGTATCTTTTACCGAGATGGCGAGCATATGATCTGCCTTTTCCGGCAGGCTGTAACCTGCAGGCAGCGGAACTTTCTCTGCCGGAGCAATCCGCAATTTGATCTTGCCCTCACTCGTAAACTTGAACGCATTGGAAAGCAGATTTTTGAGAATCTGCTGCAGTCTTTTGCCATCGGTGTAAAAGGTTGGCGGTGCATCGTTATCCACTTCCGTCCAGAATTGCAGATTCTTCTGCTCGGCCAGCTTGTTAAAGTTGTAGCCCATTACTTCCGGAATATCATGGATGGAGATCAGCTCCCGCTGCACCTCTACCATGCCTGCCTCCACCTTGGACAGGTCCAGAATATCATCGATCAATGCCAGCAGATCCTGAGCCGATCGGTGAATAATATGACCATATCCCGGCATTTCGTCTTCGTGATCCCGTGGAGTGCTCTCGGCCACCAGCTGGGACAGAATCAGAATACTATTCATCGGTGTACGCAGTTCATGAGACATATTCGCGAGAAATTCCGTTTTGTAGCTGGAGCTGAGCTTAAGCTGTTCGGCGTACAATTCCAGTTCCTGACGAGTAGTTTCCAGTTCATGCGCTTTAGTCTCCGCAAAATTCGTACGTTCCCGCAGCTGTTCATTGGTCGCCTGCAATTCTTCCTGTTGGACCTGCAGTTCCTCCTGCTGGGTCTGCAGTTCTTCTTGCTGCGCCTGCAGCTCCTGATTCAGGATCCGGGTATTGCGCAGCAGTTCATCCACCTGCATCCGCTTCTCGATATTGCTGATAATCGCTCCGAAGCCTACACAGATCTGCTCGATCAGCTGACAGTAACGTGGAGCGAATTCAATCGCCGCTCCAAGCTCCAGTACTGCTATCGTACGTCCTTCAAAAACAATCGGAGTAACCACAATCTGCCGGGGCACAATATGACCCAACCCGGTCTGGATACGGATCGGATAATCTTCATTTGCTGTCAGCAGCTGTGTTTTCTGTTCCACGGCTGCACGTCCAATCAATCCCTGACCCGGTCCGAATTCATGGATGGTTCCCGTCATATTGCCATGAGCGCCGTACGAATATTCCAGCTGGAACTGATCTCCCTTGGTATCCGGATGCACATAATAGAACAATCCATAGGAAGCTTCCATCAAAGGAACGATTCTGGCAAGCAATTTCTCCGCCAGCTCCGGTGTATTGTTAATCCCCTGATATACGTTGCCGATCTGTGCCAGCTGGGTCTGTACCCAGTTATTGTCCTGCATCTGATCCGAAGCTTCCTGTACCTGGCGAGTGTGCTCTTCCAGAGCTATCGACATTTTGTTAAATGCCTCGGCGATATTCGCTACTTCATCTCCGCCTTCTACCTTGAGGCGCGGGATATCCTGTACTTTATCGAAATCCACATCATTAATAACCTGGGTGACCTGCTTGAGTCGTCCGGTTGTACGGCGTAAAGTCCAGATCGTAATTCCGATGCCTGACAACAGCAGCAGAAAAGCGAGTATACCGGTCAGTACCCATCGTTCGGACATAAGCGTATATTGTAAAAAGAAACCTTCTATAATAATGAATAGAATTGCCAGCATCAGCATAAAGCTAAATCCGATAATCTGTTGGTATTTATAATTCATAAATATTGCATTCTTCCTCTCTCATGATGTAGGCAAGATTATAGCAGAAAAGCTGGCTGAGTATACTCTCAATGATACGTGAACATTGGTACTTTGTCTGTAGAAACTTGGACTTATTTTCATTTAATAGCAGATCGTATTTAGCTTACGAAAGTAAAATAAAAGATTATCCAGCAATATCAGGTGTGGAATATCCCCTTCCGATTGGACATTGTTAGATGAATTGTAATGGTTTTTGCTTGACGCCTATCTTTGTTCCGGTATACGATTTGGAATGCTTCATGACCATGTAAAGGGTGTAATGGTATCCATTACGGATAATCCCGTACATACGAATAGACAGCAAGTATAGACATTACATTGAAAAATCAAGCAGGAGGAAGGAATCAAACTCTATGTCCAAGCAAACCAACCGGGCAATGGTAACGGTCGGATTACTGGCTGCACTTTTTATCGGTGCACTGGATTCCACGGTTGTCAGCACGGCTTCACCACGCATTATCGATTCACTGGGCGGTCTTAGCCTGATCAGCTGGATCTTCTCCATTTATACATTAACCACTTGTATTGCTACTCCCATCTTTGGCAAGCTCGGGGATCTGTACGGACGCAAGTCGGTATTCGCAATCGGACTCGGCCTGTTTATTGTGGGTTCGGTACTATGCGGATTCGCTGGTTCCATGACCGAGCTGATCTGGTACCGGGCACTGCAGGGGATTGGTGCAGGTGCGCTGACACCGGTTACCTTTACCATTGTCGGCGATCTGTATCCAGGCAAGGAACGTGCCAAAGTACAGGGGATTTTCTCCTCGGTCTGGTCGATTGCCGGCTTGTTCGGACCGCTTGTGGGCGGTTACTTTGTCGACTACATCTCATGGCGCTGGATTTTCTTTATTAATCTGCCGGTCGGTATTATCGCGGTATTGTTTATTTTTATGTACTATTATGAATCCTTTGAGAAAAAACAAAAGTCTATTGATTATGCGGGTGCTCTTACCTTTACGATCGGTATGACCGCACTTCTGCTGGCACTGCTCACCGGTGGCGAGGAGTACGCATGGACATCCCCGATTATTATCGGATTATTTATTGTCACTGTCATCTTCATGGCATTGTTCCTCCGTATTGAAAAGCGGGCAGAGGAGCCGATGCTGCCACTGTCCCTGTTCCGTACCAGTGTATTGACCGTGCCTTATATTCTGGCCTTTACGACCCGCTGGACAGTGATGGGGGTAACGGTATACTGTGCACTGTGGCTGCAGGATGTATCGGGATATAGCGCTACTTTTGCCGGACTGGCATTAATGCCGATGTCGATTGCCTGGCCAGTCGCTTCCACTCTATCAGGACGACTGATGTACAAGCTCGGTGCCAAAGCACTGATCATTTTCGGTTCGGTGCTGGCAGTGGCTGGCAGTCTGCTGGTGGCTATCATGAGTTCAGACTCGCCTTATCTGATTATTGTCGCTTCGCTGGTACTGATCGGCTTCGGAATGGGTTGTATTGTCACTCCGTCGATGGTCATTATCCAGGGAGCGGTAGGCTTCCAGATGCGCAGTGTGGCGACATCGACCAATACGCTGATGAACTCGCTCGGACAGACAGTAAGCGTCGCCGTATTCGGACTGGTGTTCAATGCGATTGTGACCCACAATACTGCCAGTGAGCTGGCGCTTGGTATTCATTATGTATTTATCCTCATGCTGGCGGTCGCTGTAGTGAATCTGCTGGTCGCCCTGCTCCTGCCACCAAGCAGCAGACTGCTGAATCATCAGCAGTAAGGAAGCACGGTTATATGTAGCTATCGAACAGATGAATGCACAAGGCAGTAGATTTATTTTCAATAAGAGACAGTATGCGGAACGATAAAAAAGGCTGCGATTCCCGAGAATGAGGAATCGCAGCCTTTTTGTGAACACGAAAAATATTATACCTTACACACTTCCATAAAAGCGAAATGCAATCATGCGTATATCAAGCTGCTTGTCTATTCTATTATTCATGTTCCGCTGCCCGGCGAGTGCGGCTGTACCAGCGGCTTACCTGATCGGCATCCCGGTGATCCAGCCGATTCGTCTGAAACGTAGCATGTCCCGCTGCTATATACAGGTGGAGGCTGAGCAGATCCTGTCTGCGCTGCAGCCGGCTGCCCGTGAAACGGAATGCTTCGATATGCTTCCATAATATACAGTGCGTCGAATGGGAGACATACCGGTTCACCAGTATCAGACGTTCTCCATCCAGTAAGGCACCGGAACGGCGATACCTGCCATAATCCAGTATCAGCAAAATGGCAGCCAATAGAATACCGATCAGTAGACCGTACCCCGACAGAAAATACGTTCCGACCGCAGCGAGTATGCCGCTGATCAGCAGACTTGGCCATACATATGCCCACAGCGCCCGCGATGGCGACCGATAGACAGGAGCCCGGTACAGAAATCCGGGGACCATCGAGTCCAGCAGACCCTGCACTTCGCTGCTGCGGATAAAGGGATGCAGTACGGGCACTTTGGCATCTTTCCCTGAAGAGACCACATGCAGCTGGATCTGGGCAAAGCCGAGCCAGCGGCGAATCAGACTTTCCTTGACCGTTACTGCCTGTACATGCTTGGGATGAAAAACGAATTGTCTTCGTTCCAGCAATCCATAACGGACAGACAATCTTTCTCCGCTACGATAGACAGAGAATCCGGCATACTTGACGATAAACAGCACCAGTGATAGCAACCAGGCGAATATCAGACCGATCAGTACGGCACCGAGCAGCGCCTGAATGCCGGTAATATACCCTCTGGCATTATCCATTAGCTGGTTTAGCAGGCCACCAGGCAATATATCTCCTGCAAAGGAATATATCCCCGCTATAAAGGCCAGTCCCAATCCCAGATTAAGCTCGGTCAGTGCTGCCCGCAGCAGCTGGGGTGTGGTCAGCCGGTAGAGCAGCTGTGCTGTGACTGGCGAAGAGCCGGCTGGTGCAGTGAGTCGACCTGCTGATGATACAGATCTACGACCAGCAGATGAATCGGCAGAAGGGTCTGCTGATTCATCTGTCTGTCTCTTTTCGTCCGAATAGGGATAATTCTCTCCCGAAGAGTACGACTGTTCCCGATCCGAAGCTTGATCCTTTTCCAGATCCTGTACCGGAAATCCGCCTTGCTCCACCGCTGCATCATTGGGTAAAGATCCAGCTTCCCGATCAACAGCTACAACCGCCTGCTCCAGCACCTGCTGTAGACGTTCTGCTTCGGCAGCGGATAACACCTCGAGTACTGCATCTCCATCCGAGCTACCTCCCGGTGTCTCGATTTTGAGCTGTACTACGCCAAGCAAGCGCTGGATCAGCGGCTGCTCAATACTGACCGAGTGAATGCGTGAATAATAGATCGCTTTCTCCCTGCGCTGGAGCAGTCCGCTCTGGATCACAAAACGGTCCTCTTCCGCGTGGTAGGTAAATCGGCGCCATGTACCCAGATGATACAAACTGCTCAGCACAAGCAGCAGTATGAATCCACCGAGCGTCCAGTAAACGGAAGCAGACAGACCATCTCCGCTCAGAATACGTACAACTGCCAGGATCAGCAGAAACGCCAGATTTTTGATAGTACGCAGTATTGCAAAAGCCACATACAACGGGTGCATTCGGCGCAGCTGCCGGCTCATTCGTCTATCCTCCTGGCCAGACGGCCGATACGCTGTTTGAGCTGCTCGGCTTCCTCCAGCTTCACGCCACCGATCGTATGCGTGGTTGCTGCTGTAACAATATGGACTTCGGCGAGATGATATCGGCGCAGAATCGGTCCAATCTCCAGCTCCACATGCTGCACCTTGCTCATGGGAACCAGCGTCTCACTAATAAAAAACAGTCCGTTATGTATCTCCAACTCTTCATCCGATACGGCAAACCGAAAGCGATTATACCGTACAGCCGGGGCTACAATTACATAGAACACAAACAGCAGCACACCGAGCGCAATCAGCCCTGTCTTGAGCCACCATGGCATCTCGAACCAACCCAACCAACCAGGCAGCAGCGCAATCGCAGCCAGAATCAGCAGGAAAATTCCGTAGCCGATGACTGCACCCTTCCGCTCTGCCGATTTCCAGTCCGGATGAAGAGGTCTCATTTCTGCTCCGGTAAATGACATCATATCCCTCCTCCATGAATCAAGTGTTATGTATTCGCAGGATCTTCGTATAACCATTCACTTGTATAGAAGTATACCTTATTAGTATATACATGCTCTGCCTGCTTAAAGTCGCATATTCTTGCCATTGCATCGAAAATAAACCAAAAAGCTGCCGGAACAGTAGCGATATTCCGCAAAGGAATACATGACTGTTCTGGCAGCTGCTGATATAACGGTAACCTGTAATACTGATATAATATCTGATCTGATATACATTGGCCGATTCATTATCTGTCCGGTCTGGCAACTAATCCGCTTAGCGTTTATTAAATCCTTTTCTTTCCAGAAAATCCTTGAGCTGCATTCGGGAAGCAGTAGTGAACTTCTGGGCCATTAGTGCAGACCATGGCGTACTCTTGGCGCCGGCTGTACGGGCTGACAAATAACTTGCCATCTGTTCATCGTACTCGGCGACCGTCTGCTCTGTCGTCACTGCATCATAAGATTCATGATGCAATACGGCTTTGAGCGGCAGGCGTGGACGCAGTCCAGGCTCCTGATTCGGATAACCTACACACATACCATATACCGGATAGACCCGGTCCGGAAGACCAAGCAGCTGTGAGACTTCTTCGATCTCGTTACGGACTCCACCGATATAGACGATACCCATTCCCATGGATTCGGCAGCTATGGCTGCATTTTGGGCAGCCAGCGTCACATCCGCCGTAGCTACGATAAAGTTCTCGACTGCATCCGTATATGATTCTTCCTGCGGAGCATGCTGCTGCACTGCCTTTTCCAGACGATACAGATCCGCACACCAGACGAGGAACACCGGGCATTCCACGATATAACGCTGGTTGCCAGCGAGCTCAGCCAGACGTGCCTTGCGCTTTGGATCACGAATAGCAATTACACTGTATGCCTGTACATTACTGGAGCTGGAAGCCACCTGGCCGGCAGCAACAATTGTCTCCAACTGCTCATCGGTAACCGGGTCCGGCTTATAACTCCGAATAGAGCGGTGACTCATTAAAAGATTAATCGTATCATTCACAGTTCAATTACACTCCTGTCTATATCATCTGATCGTATTTTAACCACGCACAAGATTCAATGAAGCAGACGATGCATCGATGATTACCCTCATCCTGTTCGGAATAGGCATCGTACGCCGCCCTACCTTTCCACCATCTCCTGCCGGGATTATGATATCGAATCTATCCAGAACATCAATCCGAAAAATCCGGCCCAGCTAACGATCTGCAACAGTCCAATCGTCAGACTGGCAATAGCGAATCCACGTCCTCGTGATGAACGAAGGGACAGAATCGAGAATACGAGCGACAATATAATAATGACAAAAGACACGATCAATCCAATCATACTCAGTACAGGCATCACACCAAATTCTGCATTACCAACAATCAACAAAATCAGTGCAAAAGTAACTGACGTCATGCTGATCAGACCGACAATACTCAGAATAAACGAAGTTAATGCCAGTACAAACCGATCCCGTCCGGGCTGCTGATCCGGACGATGCAATGGATCATATCCACCTGGAGATGGTCGATACCCCGGCGGCGCCTGGTGTGGCTCGCCCACAGGACCAAAATCATTTCCGTTCATAATACCCTCCCAAAAGACTATATCAAATGTCTTAGTTACAGCTCCAATCGGGCTGCCTTTAGGAGTATAGTATACCTTATTTCCCAGTATTCGGCTGTACCTTTTGCAGCTTGATACGCTGTAAACGCAAAGCATTCAGTACGACCGACACCGAGCTGAATGCCATCGCTGCTCCTGCCAGCCATGGTGCCAGCAGACCGGATGCCGCAATCGGAATACCAATGACATTATAGGCAAGAGCCCAGAACAGATTCTGACGGATATTACGAATCGTACGTCGGCTGATCATGATTGCGTCGGCGATACCATTCAGATCCCCGCGCATCAGCGTTACATCCGCCGCTTCCATAGCTACATCAGTACCTGTGCCGATTGCGATACCAGTATCGGCAGTTGCCAGGGCAGGGGCATCATTAATACCGTCTCCGACCATGGCGACGATGCGTCCTTCCTGCTGCAGACGCTTGATCTCGGCTGCCTTGCCTTCCGGAAGTACACCTGCCAGAATACGATCCATTCCAGTCTGCTGACCGATGGCCTGCGCAGTGCGTTCATTGTCACCGGTAATCATAATGACTTCCATACCCATCTGTTGCAGGCGCTGTATTGCTTCTTTGGATGTTTCTTTGACCGTATCGGCTACTGCCAACCAGCCGGTATATTGCCCATTTACCGCTGTCAGCATTACGGTCTTGCCTTCACTCTCGACCTGCTGCACTTCTTGCTCCACATCTTCGCCAGAGATGCCGGCTTCCTGCAACAGCAGACGTGTACCAACCAGCAACTGCTGTCCATCCATAACTGCTCGGATACCCTTGCCCGGTATATTTTCAAACGAATCTACAGATGCAGACGTAATATGCCGCTCCTGCAGCCCTTGTACAATCGCACGGGCCAGCGGATGTTCAGAAGCCGCTTCTGCACTGGCTACATGCTGCAGCCAGATCTGTTCGGTGATTCCCGAAGTTCCCGGTACAAAATGAATATCGGTCAATACAGGCTCACCGCGTGTAATTGTGCCGGTTTTGTCCAGTACCACGGTATTCACTTTGTGAGCCGCTTCCAGATGTTCGCCGCCTTTGAATAGGATGCCGTATTCCGCAGCCCGGCCCGATCCAGCCATAATAGATGTCGGTGTAGCCAGACCCAGCGCACATGGGCACGCAATAACGAGTACCGCGATTGCTTTTTCCAGAGCACTGCTAAAGTTGCCCGGTTCCAGCCACAAATACCATATTCCAAAAGTCAGCAGCGCAATCCCTACTACAATCGGTACAAATATACCCGAGATCACATCCGCCATCCGCTGAATAGGGGCTTTGGATACCTGTGCTTCTTCCACTACACGTATAATCCGGGCGAGCGCTGTATTCTGTCCAATCCGACTCACCCGAAAGCGCAACCGGCCATTCTGATTAATCGTGGCTCCAATCACGGCATCACCGATTGTCTTCTCCACCGGTAGACTCTCACCGGTGAGCATCGACTCATCGACCGAAGATTGTCCTTCCACTACTTCGCCATCTACAGGGATTTTCTCGCCCGGTTTGACGATTACAATATCATCTATCCGTACATCGTCTATTGGAATCTCCAGCTCCTGGCCTTCCCGCTCGACTCTTGCCATCTGGGCACGCAGATTCATCAGACTGCGAATCGCTTCGGATGAGCGGCCTTTGGCACGATGTTCAAACCATTTGCCCAGCAGAATCAGGGTGACCAGAATCGAGCTGACTTCGAAATAAAGCTCCACCTGGGTTCCCGGTACAAATACGGAACGGATAATCATAAACAGGCTATAAAAATAAGCCGCTGACGTACCCAGCGCAACCAGCACGTCCATATTGGCACTGCCGCTGCGAAGCGCTTTGTAAGCTCCCACATAGAACTGCCAGCCGATAATGAATTGTACTGGTGTAGCCAGAATCAGCTGGAACCATGGATTCATCAGAATGGAAGGTGTACTAATCCATGACGTAATACTAAAATGACCCAGCATCGCCCATAGCAGCGGCAAGGACAATACTGCAGCTATGATCAGTTTCCACTTGCGCATAACCGCTTCGCGTTCACGCCGCTGCTCGATGCCCTCTTCCCGCTTGAGTTGGGCTTTGTAGCCAAGCTTTTCGACTTTGTGTGTAATCTCATCCAGCGTTACACTGCCGGGATTGTATTGTACCCGTGCAGTTTCCAGTGCCAGATTCACATTAACCTCCGAAATGCCATCCATGCGCCGGATTCCTTTTTCAATACGGGTCGCGCAGGCGGCACAGGTCATGCCAATAATATCAAGATCGGCAGTCTCCTTGAGCGGCTGATAACCCAGCTGCTCGATCTTGCGTTCCACTGCTGCTCCATCGATCTGTGCAGGATCATAAATAATAGAAGCGCGTTCCAGTGCCAGATTCACGTTGGCTTCCTGTACGCCTTCGAGCCGGCGCAGTCCCTTTTCGATCCGTGCCGAGCAAGCTGCACAGGTCATGCCGCCTATTTGCAGTTGCAATTGACGTGTAGCGCTGCCGGAAGCCGGATCCGACGATGGTAAGGGAACCTGCTCCGGTGCTTCAGTAGTAGATTTGGGAGAAGTGTTCATGGCGTAACCTCCTGTCTGTAATCGTTTCGATTCATTCTTAATGAAGCATTGGATCATAATTTATTTTCTAAATACCCCCTGGGGGTAAATTTTTGTGCTAAATAAAAGCCCATTTGGGCTTTGTTGCTGGACTATCCAATGATCGGTATACAATCTGCCAATTGGAATTGGTGTCTGTGGTTTACTTTTGAATAATTACGGTTAGCACCTATCTATCGAGTCCAGTCCGCTATCCTGCATGGTTATCTGCAAAACGGATACCGGACTGTAAAGTAACCCTTGATCCATACGTATGGAATCAACAATCCTGCTGCGATAGATTATTCAATCGGTAGATGCCTTAGGCTCCAGCGGAGACTACATCATATCCTTGTTCTTCAATCGCTTCTGTCAATTTCACAACATCCAGCTGCTGCGCATCGTACTCGATATCTACAGATTTGGCTTCCAGATTCACTTTGCCATTGGCACCAATCTCTGCAAGTGCACCTTCTACGGATTTTACGCAGTGCTGGCAGGACATGCCTTCTACTTCGAGAGTAACCTGTGTCATTTGTGTCATGGGTATTCCTCCTTAAAATGTATAGGTTCTTCATCCATTTGGAATGGATGTTATTTCAATAATTTATTAATCGTAATCAGCAGCTCGTCAATCACTTCATTCTCGCCAGCTTCAATACGTTCGACTACACAGCTCTTCATATGACCTTCCAGCAGCAGGCGACCGACTGAATTCAGGGCGGACTGGGCAGCTGCAATCTGATTCAGCACATCATCGCAATACGTATCTTTCTCGATCATGCCCTTGATGCCGCGAATCTGTCCTTCGACCCGGTTAAGACGGCGAACCATGTTGGTCTTCATCTCGTCGGAATGATGACTGCGCCGGGTGCTGCTGCACTCCGTATGATCTGCCAGCGCTGTATCCTGTTGATGTCCTTCCCGGATCATTCCTGTTTCTTCCATCGCATGGCCTCCTCTGTTATTTCCCACTTGTATCCAGCTAACAGACAGCAAGAATAAATAATCTTGTTAATCCATCCTAACATACCCTATGGGGGTATTCAACTACTAATTCAAAATTCATTTTTTTCTTATAAATTAATTAAAATTTGATGTATTTACCATTCTCTTCAATTCACGAACCCTCTATAATTATGATAAAATGAGGATTGACCATTTACTATATTTGGAATTTGCGAGAAGTATTGCATATCACCGTATATGCACCTATTTTCAGATTGATATTTCTCCATTTTGATTGCCTTAGGGCTGAAATGCTTCAGGATTACGATGCATATCGTGTACACCTATCATGGAAGAAGGGAACTCCTATGTCCAAAGCAGATCGCTATGAGCGAATGATGGAACAGACCCGTATTCGTTTTCTCGAGGACGCCGAACTGAAAATGGCTGATTTGCGCACCCTTTTTCATGACTATTATAAAGATTCTTCCCAAGCCGGTATATCCGGACTCCAGTATGCTATTCATCGTCACGCGCATGCCATCAAAGGACTGGCGCTGCTTTTCTCCTACAAAGAGATGGATACGGTATGCGGAGATATTCTGATGATTGTGCTACAGGAGCCTCCGCGCGACTGTACGCCAGACGAGATCGAGCATCTGCATCGTCTGGTGACGGCACTGGAATATCTGCTTAAACAAGCCTCTATCTGATCAGTACAGCATTGGTCTCTGCAGTATTTCCTGTTACAATAGATCAGGCTGACAGAGCAAATGATACTGAGAAAGGGGCTTTTTTCCCATTGGCACAGTTATTTTTTAAATATGGCGCAATGAACAGCGGCAAGTCGATCGAGATTCTCAAGGTTGCCCATAACTACGAAGAGCAAAACAAGCATGTCCTGATCTTCACCTCGGCGCTGGATACGCGCGATGAGATGGGTTACGTCTCCTCCCGGATCGGTGTACGTCGTCAGGCTATTGCTATTCATGAAGATACGGACATCTATACAATTGTCCAGAATTATACTCCCAAGCCTTCCTGTGTACTGATCGATGAATGCCAATTCCTCAAAAAGGAAGCGGTGCTGCAGCTGGTCGGTATCGTGGACGAACTAAATATCCCGGTCATGGGGTTTGGACTGAAAAATGATTTTCAGAATCATCTGTTCGAAGGCAGCAAGTATATGCTGCTGTATGCGGACAAGATTGAGGAAATGAAGACGATCTGCTGGTTCTGCGAACGCAAAGCCACTATGAATCTGCGCATGAAAGACGGGCACCCGGTATATACGGGAGAACAGATCCAGATTGGCGGCAACGAAAGTTACTATCCGGTGTGCCGCAAGTGTTACAACAATCCACCCATTTAAATGCTTCGGATGGAAGTATAGGATAGAATAAGACCGCCTACAGAAGCTTGTCAGTACAGGACAGGAGGATGCAGGTAGGAATAGGCTGACGTTTGCACGGTAATCGGTGCGTGACGTCAGCCTATTCTTTATTTGGTAGTATTTTGATGTCTTTATTACTAATTAGCGATGCAGGCTGATATACTGCAATTCGCTTGCTGTATGGAATCCAGCTTTGTGATATAGACTTATCGCTACAGGATTATTGTTATTGACGCAGAGAGAGACTTCCTTAACCTTGATAGATCCAAATAGATGCTGCAAAGCATGATGAAGCAGGTATAATCCAATTCGGTGGCCCCGACGATCTGGTCTTACCGCAATGTATTCAATTTGTCCTTCCCGAAATGCACGACTTCCCTCCAGATAGACATAACCAGCAAGCTCATTTGCGTACAAGCATATAAACAAGCGGTCTTCAGCCAGTCGGCTCAAAATGGCCCCAGAATCATAATAAGTGGATGGGAAACATTCGTTATGCAGACTACGGAATGAAGAGAGAATAGCGTCCAGCTCAGCTGGTATGGGCAGCTCGGAAGAACTACTCATTATTTCTCCGATATCAACAATCTTTAGCTTCTGGTTATCTATTTGGTCGATAACGAGCTGCTGTCCGGACAATTCTTCCAGCTTCAATATAGTATGTTGTCCTTGTTTTACAGCTTGTTTGGTCTCCATCCAGGCAAGAGCATGATGATTATGTATA
The DNA here is from genome assembly GCF_000346635.1 of Paenibacillus shenyangensis. Taxonomy (NCBI): domain Bacteria; kingdom Bacillati; phylum Bacillota; class Bacilli; order Caryophanales; family Paenibacillaceae; genus Paenibacillus; species Paenibacillus shenyangensis. The sequence continues at coordinate 153,874 of NZ_AOIG01000018.1, read as the reverse complement.
TGATAGAATCCGGCAATCTTCTGAATAGAAGGGGATAATTTAGCGAGAGATGCTGCCCATAATTGATCGGCAGCAGTCTGCCATTCACCCCAATCACCTTTTATGATAAAAGGTCCCCAGAGTTCAGCCTGTCCTTCTTCTTCATCGGCATCGAGCAGCAGCAGTCCGATCAGCTCTTCATGCTCATACAGAAGCGTGACATACTGATCCAATTCATATTCCCCAAATTCTTCTTGGATGGAATGTTCGATCTCTTCTGCCTCTGTTCCACAGTAACCCACATGGTGAGCCGGATCGGCATTCAGTTCGCTGATCAGTCGAGCCATTGCCGGGACTCGTTCCAATGTACCAGCTTTCACTTGTCTCATGAATAATTTGCCTCCTTTCCCGATTAAAATTAAACTGTCGCACAGTAAAGCTTCTTTTTAGAAATCCAATTGTCTGCTCTACTGTGCGGCATATTTATTTCTCCTATACCAATGGGGGGAATGACTCTCCCATTTTTAAAAGTGTAGTTTGGCATTATTTCTATTATGACGCAGTTCCAGTAGCATAAGCATCGCCATCCATATCAGTGCAATCACATGCAGACCGGCGACGAACATGCCCCCGGTTGCCTCCAGCTGGCTGTTTACGACCTGCCACAGATTATAGGTGATTGTCAGACTGAGCAGAGCTGCCAGGCCAATCCACTTCCGATCCAGCATGGCGGTGAAGAGCAGCAGGATCAGTGCAGGAATGCTATACCGTTCGTGAATCTCTGTCGGCAGCATAAAAAAGGCAAAAGATACCCATACACCTGCTTTGAGCAGCGTTGCGGTAGTTATCGTGCGCAGCTTCCACAAATACACACCTGCATAGAGAACAGCCAGCAGCAGTAACACAAATCCGATGCTGCGCAGCGAGAGAATTCCTACTAACTGCACAGTGTCGCTCGTATCCGGTGCAGTGCCGACCAGGTAATACCAGATATTCAGTGCATTCATCGTGACCTGGGTATACATACCGACTGCACTCAGATAGGCTGCCCGGATCATCGCTTGCATGCCGCCGTAACTGGCAAAATACAGGCTCGTCACAACAAAAGGAATACATACGCCGATAACGATCCACAGCAGCGGAAGCAATCGTCTGTTCCGCAGCTCGCGCAGCACATACATACCCAGCACCGGCGCAATAATAATCGACTGCAGCTTGGTCAATAGTGCCAGTGCAAACAGAATACCTGCTCCCAGCGGAGACAGAAGCAGCAGGACAAGCGAACCGGCCATCAGCATACCATTCAGAATATCCACCTGTCCCCAAACTGCACTATTGACGATCAATACCGGATTCAGCGCAAACGCTGTTAAGGCAAGCCAGCGAAGACGTTTATCCGCGTTTCCTGCCGACCACCCTGTTACTACTGCCAGCGCCAGCATATCCAGCACGATCAGAATACTTTTATAAGAGAGTGACCCAGGGTCTACAGTGATGCCCAGCAGCTGCATCAGTGCTCCATATCCGCTAAGCAGCCAGAGAAACAGCGGCGGATAATTGATGCCACTATTATGAAGATAGACGCTCCCGAGTCCATATTCTCTCACCTGATTCATCCACTGCACAAACAGTTCCTGATCGCTTACAAAACCGGCGTATCGTCCACCGTACCCTATCCGTATTCCCAGCCCTGCAACCAGCAGCACAGCCAGTCCCCACCATTCCTGCCGGGTCATCTCTTTGCTATGGTTGCGCTGTATAGATGGTTCTGCGGGAACGGTTCTATTTCGGATTGCTTTGATTCTCATCTGCCATCCCTCCCTGTTATTCACAAGAGACAGACGTTCCTCCAAGGAAAGCAGGGCTTGTTCACCACCCATGCCAGAAACGTTGCTGCGTCCATTATACAGCGGATCAAGGTACAGGTTGCAACCTTGCGGTAATAGCGAAAACCAGTTGTCGTGCAGAGTGAGTCATAAGGCTGTAATCTGTCTTTCTTTATGTATAATTAGCTGGTGCATCTGTACCTGATCCACCTATAGAATCAGTCTGGTTAATATTTCCTGTTTGCAACTAGGGCTTTTTATCGGAAAATGGAAATTGTGCATCTTTTTATGACAGAATGCGTAAACATGGGTGTACTTGATAATGAAAGATTCAAAAGGGAGTGAACATCATGCAATATCCTCTACGATACATAGAATGGTCAGAGGACAAACAGCGCGAACTGGGCCGGATTCACGAGTATCCGTCCATGAATTCGGATGAGCTTTTTGTGCATAAGCTTGTAGACGCTATCAAACTGAATCACCGGATCTGGGTACATATCTCCCATGAATCCGAAGACACCGGGCAACATATTGTATATGCCCGTCCTTTCGCAGAGGAACTGCCTTATCCGTATCAGAAAAGTCTCGCCCGCATCATTACCGGACAAAAGGATTATCCTTCTTCTCTGCAGCCCGAATACTGGGTATGGAATGGGGACAGCTTTGAACGGATCAGCGGCTATGATTACTCCATGGCTGCACTGGATATTGCCCGCCGGCTGTTGGATCATTACTGGGTAGAGAATGGGGTAACCTACGATATGCTCTATACGGTACTGGATGCAGATCGCCAGAAAGTCATGTTTTTCCTGAGTGAGGTGAGATACGGATGACGAACAATTCACAGAACCAACCTTCTACCCAGCTGCCGGACCCATCAATACGTTCCATGCATCCATCATCCACTGCCATGGCTCATGTAGGCAAGCCCGAACCGCTGCCGGAGATTACCGGCACACTGGCAGAGATGTCTGCTGCCTCGCATCCTTCTACGGACAAGCCGGCTCGAACGCTTGGCTCCAAAGCACGTATGGCGGCGTTCTCCCTTATGCTGGTCGTGCCTGTCGCACTGACCGGCTGCGGAGACGATGACGATTACTGCCAATATGACCAGAATGGCAATCCATACAACTGCGATGATAACTACAGCGGTGGCAGCCATGGAGGGTCCTACTTCTTTGGCGGGTATAGCTCTTCCCACAAAAGCAGCTCATCCGGATCGCATAGCGGCTTTGGCAGTAGCGGATCGTCCAGCTCCTTTTTTGGAGGGTAACGGTTATGCGCAAGACATTCACTATCCCGTTATCCCGGGAACAACTGTTTACCGGCGAGATTGCCCGTCGTATCCCTTACCATGCCATGTATGGACAGCCGTACTGTCTGCCGGCTATGACAATCTATACTACCGATGAATATGAACAGCTACGGCTGGGGTCCGAGCGGGTCGATCATCTATACCGTAAGACACTGCATTTTATTCAGGAATATCTGCCAGACGAGTATCTGGTCGAGCAGCTGGGCATCCATCCTCTACTCGCCCATACAGCACGGCAGTCGATCCCATGGGATGGATTGACCCGACTGGACTGGATTATCAGCCCGGATGGCGAACTGAAATGTATAGAAAATAATACCGATACTCCGAGTGGTGTACCCGAGGTTGCTGTTCTCGAACAAGAACTGCTTCGATATGCACCCGGACTGCTGCCCGCTTCGGATAAAATGAATACACAGATTCAGCATATGTTTCGGGAAGCATTCTCTTATTATTCGAAGCATGGTCTCGGACCGAAGATTTATTTCACCAGCTATGACTGGCATGAGGAAGACCGGATGAATACGATGTATCTGCTGGAACAATGCCAGGCTGCCGGAATCCATGCCGCCTATGTACCGCTGGAGCAGCTGACTATCGTGCCAGAGCAGGGATTGTATTATCAGGAGGAACAGATTACAATCCTGTACCGCCTCTACCCGCTTGAATATCTGGTTGAGGATCGGGAAGAAGATACCGGCCGGGCAGTCGGGGAAGATCTGCTGCAGCTCGTTGCCGACGGAAGACTTGGTCTGATCAATCCGGCGCAGCATATTCTTACACAGAGCAAAGGATTTATGGCGACGCTATGGTCGCTGTATGAGCGCAATGACCAGATGCAGGATTATGCCGGATTCACCCTGTACAGTGACGAGGAATGCAGCTGGATCAGCCAGTATTTGCTGCCAACCTATTTCACGGATGAGCCGTTTCGGCAGAGTGGTATCCCGTATGTATCCAAAGGGTACTTTGGACGTGAAGGGCAGGGCACCCGGCTTATCGAGCAGGCTGAGCCAGAGCAGATGCCGCAGGAAAAAGATCTGGCGATAGACGGAGCAGATGCAGAAAATGGGGCTTCCAGCTTACAGGGTTCCGGTGAGCAGAATGCTTCGAACATGCGCTTTGGCAGCAATGCTGTGCCCGAGAATCCTCAGGATGCCGATCACACCGAGACTGATCCTGATGTGACTGAACAAGAGCGGCTAGCCGCAGAAGCTATTACTGCCTATTACGAGCAGCAGCCCAAAATTTATCAGCAGCTGCATCCAATGGAGCCGATTCGGGCAGTGACGGATACCGGTACGCATGAGGGATATCTACTAACTGGAGCTTTTGTAATCGGTGGTACCTTTGCCGGACTGCTGCCACGGATTGGTGGTAAAGTAACCGACAATCTGGCCTGCTACTGCGCAGCAGCCATTGCTCCAGGAAGGGTACAGGATTAATATTCGGTCTGTATTGAACGGTATCCTTGCATGGACTAAACCGGATTATTGAACTGATTAAAATACCGCATAACTGCAAAATCATACAGGATGCACAAAAGCATCTCATTTACAGGAGGGTTAATGTTGAGACATTTTGGAACAGATTTATTGCATGTCGGGATTGGACTGGTTATTCTATTCGCCGTACTGCTGGTCGGCTATTACATATTCAGTCTGATTACCCGCTATAACGATAACAAGGAGATCGCCGAAGGCAATGAAGCCGCCGGAATGTATATGGGCAGCAAATTGCTCGGTCTCTGCATTATCGTAGGACTGGTATCCATTAACTCGAGCAACTGGCTGGATGTTATTATCTGGTCCGCCGTCGGCATCGTTATTTTATGTCTGGTATACATCATATTTGATTTGATCACCCCCAGCACCAAAGTCTGCGAACAGATCAAAAATGGCAATATGGCCATGGCACAGCTGCTGCGCTCGCTGATCATCGGTATTTCCTTTGTGATTGGGACTTTTCTGATGTAAAAGCAGCTCTACCGACAACAAATATACTTCTGACGATATCAGGCAATATACGATGAGTAATGAAGGAAATTAGCGCATAACAAACAGCCTCTTTCTCTGTAGATCTACAGGGAAAGAGGCTGTTTTGTTGTATCCAGTTGTCCTCAGAAACGCTTGGAAACGTTACGCGACCTAGGAAGAGTCATAGCAGCGATGTACTTGCTGCCGGATGATCCCAAGTTGTCTGTATGTGCCACTTGACGATTGGGCTTAGGAAGCGGCACCGTAAGAACCGGCTTTGTAGGTTTTTGGATCATACCATTTGTAGCCTGCTTGCGGAGCTGCCCATGGTTCTGCCTGCGGCTCTGTAGAAGAAGCAGGTGTCTCGATTGGCAGTAGTGGCGTCGGGCTGTCCAGAGTCAGACCGCTGACGCTGCTGAAGCTGGTGTAGCTTTCTTTGTTAGCGAGCCATCTCACTGTCTGTACGAGCAGTGTGGCATCGTCCACTTCTTTGAATCCATCATAGGTTTTCTTGGATGCGCCTGTCTCTTCACGCAGATATTTTGGTGATGCATCTTCAACAGGAGAAGAGTCCCCGATAAAGGCTGCTTTACCAGCACCCACTTTGGAGATTGCTGCATACGGACCTTCACTGCGTCCGCCACCATTGTATACGCCCTGATCTACCGCGTTACCCCATTTGGAGACGCCGGATGGTACGTAGACAATCCCTTTGGCTTTGCTAGGATCGAGAATAGCCAGCGTAGAGCCTGCATGCATGGCTACCGATTTCACACCTGCTGTGATACCAAACGATTGGTTGGATGCGGCAATATCTGTCGCGTTCACATCGCCCAGCGCGTTATAACGGAAACGAATACCGAAGTTCGCGCCCAGCCAGTCAGAGCTGCTCACGCCCTGCATTGCTGGAGAAGCTGCTTCTTCTGCAGTCATGCCTTTGGCCGGATTGCTGTAAGCTCCGCGGCGGTAACCGTTCATTGATTCAGAACCATCCCAGCGGTTTTTGTTGCGGTCGGCATTGTAGTGGTCACCGATAAAGAAAATACTGCCGCCTGCTTTGACATACTGCAGCATCGCTGCCTGTTCGCTCGATTTGAAAGGAACATTCGGTTCAGCCAGAACAAATACATCGTAATTTTTGAGTTTGTCATACGTGATCGCCTGCTCGCCAAATGTGTAAGGAATCGGACGTTCTAGGGATTCCACGGTAAACCCGACAGCACGCAGCCCACTGGCAAAGTCGGAGAATCCGCCGTTGATTACCCAATCTGCCGCTCCGGCAGTCTGTCCATGCGTATTGTCGAACAGCACTTTTTTGCCTGTGCCATCCGGCAATGTTGTTCCTGTGCCCGGTGTACCCGGTGTCGGTTCTGTTGGCTCGGTTGGCGTTGTACCGCCTACTGTCATGGACGTCGGGCTTTTTACACCGGGATAATTATTGTATGTACCCGCTGTACCTGTCACTGTAATCGTCTGACCAATCAGCCCCGGATTGGATTGCAGTCCAAATTGGGAGCGGAAGCTGCTCGGAATCTGTACATCCAGCAGCTTGCTGTTGCTGGTCTCACCTTTGCTGTCTGCCAGCAGCAGATTATAGTCATTGGCAAATGGACTGCTGAAATCAGCGGTCTGTGCACCACTCGCATGTCCTACCACAACTCCGGTAACTGTAATCGTACCTGCTGTCTGCGACTGGATCGCCTGTGCGACAGTCAGCGTCGTTGCTGCTTCTGCTTTGGAACCAGGCATACCTCCGAACAAGGATACCGCTGTCAGCATCAGGGCAAGAAAAATCAGATGAAACCTTCGGGATACTGCATTTTGCATATACGTTCCTCCTCTGGCTAAATGGTCAAACGATACAACAGTTGATTCTTAATTATCATAATTCGTTTTTATCTAGCGTATTCCTCTTTTATGTAAAAATTAAATAAAAAGGAATTTAAATTTGGAGTGGGGTGTGGAGTGGAGAATAGTTACAGCGCTGCGGGAATGGATCCTTCTGTCGCCCTCTGTTAAGAACGGATATCTGGAATAACTGCTTTCAGCAGTAGATATCCGTTCTTAAAGGATGGCTTTAGAAGGATTCCATTCCCTCCGCTACGTGCCCGCCTCTCCCTTCGCCGCATTCCAGAAAAGATTTAAATTCCTTTTTATTAGGGGGAGTGGCCGGGAAGCAAGGCTATAGACGAAAGATGTACAGAGACGCGTTATAGTTTGGCATTAGGTTGTAGGTTATTGACTGCTGATTGTTAGTTGTTAGTTATTGGTTACTGGCTATTGTTTATGGACAGATGGTTGTTATTTTTTTGTTTGTTAATTGTTGTCTATTGATTGTTGGTTTTTTATTAGTTAGTTATTGGCTTTTGAATGTTAGTTTTTGTTGATTGATTGTTATCTACGAATTATTAGTTGCTTATTACTGATTGCCACAAAGTGCATTTATAAATGTTAAATTCTCCCTTCCCCCTTGGTAAGGGATTACCTCTTTGACATAGTCACATCGCGATACGGAGCGGAGGAAAGGAAATAAGGGCAAAGGACGACATTTAAGCCTGGAGATTCTCATTCCCAATATGCAATTCAAGAATCTCCAGGCTTAACCGGAGGACGTGCCCTTATTCCTTTCTGCAGCGGCTGAACTTCAAACCAGAGTAATCCCTCCCCCACTGCCAAATTAAGTTGCGTAATGCAGAAGATTCTTATAGAATAGCCAATGTACCAATCATCCTACCTTTAGGAGTGAGTGTTTTGTTTGACAAATTGGAGAAAAAGTCGTTGGTCGATCAGGTGTATGCGCAGATTGAACAGCGGATCAAGGATGGACAGTGGGAGATTGGCACTCGGATTCCGCGGGAAGCGGAACTGATGGAGCAGTTTGGGGTCAGCCGCAATACGTTACGTGAAGCGGTACGGGCGTTGGTGCATGTGGGCCTGCTCTCTACCCGGCAGGGAGACGGAACCTTTGTGACGGCGAGCAGTGAACTCAGTTCGGTTCTGCAAAAGCGTGTGCAGCGTTCGACGATGGTCGAGATTATGGAGGTACGTCATGCACTGGATCGGGAAGCCGTACGGCTAGCCTGTCTGCGGCGTACCGACGAAGATCTTCAGGCGATGGATCAGTATGCGGATTTATGTCATCAGCATACCGAAGCGGGCGATGTAGAGGCGTTTGTGGAAGCGGATATGAAGCTGCATCAGGCGATTGTAGCCGCATCTTATAATGGACTGCTGATCGATCTGTACGCTAATTTATTTGAGCAGATCCAGATGTCCATCCTCAGTACAACCGAGATGAGCAATGATCGCTACCATACCGGACACTGCGATCTTATCCAGGCAATCCGTGAGCAGCAGCCGGATCAGGCGGCCTCCATTGTGGACGACTACATTTCTCATTTCACAGGTATTCTTTTCGAAAGGAATTTATAAGCAATGCACAAGGCAACTATTGAAACACCCGGCTCGTCCGTATCGATGCGGAATATGGCCTTTCTCGTTTTTTGTATCCTGTTTGTATCTATTAATATGCGGGGACCGATTACCGGTCTTAGCCCGCTGCTGGAATTGATGCGGCAGGACTTTACCGTATCCAATACCATGGCCGGTTTTCTGACAACGATTCCGCTGCTGGCCTTTGCGCTGCTGTCTCCGTTTGTCGCCAAACTGGCAGGCAGCCATGGTATGGAGAAAATTATTTTCTTTGCCATGATCATTCTGGTGATAGGCGGTTGGATGCGTCCGTTCGGCGGTATCAGTCTGCTGATTACCGGAACATTCCTGACCGGGCTTGCGATTGCCGTACTGAATGTGATTCTGCCCGGTCTGATCAAGCGGGAGTTCCCGCACCGGATCGGTATTATGACAAGTGTCTACTCGATCTGTACAAACGTCTTTGCAGCGATTGCCTCGGCGCTCAGTCTGCCTCTCGCAGTGAATTTTGGTCTGGGCTGGCAGGGCTCCCTGCTCACCTGGACCGTGCTGGCGATGGCGTCTATGCTCTGCTGGATCCCGCAGCTTCGTCACAACAAGGTCGCCAAGCTGGCTGCACGTTCGCATGCATCCGGCCACAGTGTATGGCGCTCTCCGATTGCCTGGAAAATTACCTTTTTCATGGGTCTGCAATCGATGATCTATTATGTATCTATCGCCTGGCTGCCGGATATTCTGCAGGAACAGGGCATGAGCCGTGTACAGTCCGGTTATATGCTGTCTCTGATGCAGTTCTCAATGCTGCCGTTTAACTTTATTATTCCGATTCTGGCTGCCCGGCTGAAAACGCAGCGGGTACTCGTGCTCGGAACCGTAGTGCTGTATCTGATCGCCCTGCTCGGCATTATGATGGGCAGTGGACATATCGGCTGGATTGCCTTTTGCCTGATTCTGCTCGGTGTTGCCGGAGCGGCAGCCTTTAGTCTGTCGATGATGTTTTTCAATCTGCGCACCCGTACGCCGGAGGAAGCCACCGAGGTATCCGGTATGGCCCAGTCTGTCGGTTATCTGCTGGCGGCCTGCGGTCCGACCCTGTTCGGTATTCTGCATGATACGACTGGTACATGGACGGTTCCACTGATGCTGCTCGTCGCTGCTGCAGCCAGTCTGCTGTACACCGGATTTGGTGCTGGCAGCCGCGGATACATTTATCCGGAGAAGACAAATGACAAAAATATACGTGCTATCGATTAATAACTATGAAATAGGGTATGATTTATAAGAAGCGATCTTAGCATACTGAGGAGGAATTCAATCATGACTACTGATATCCGATCCACCAAAAAACTGAACAATGGTGTCGAAATGCCATGGTTCGGTCTAGGCGTATGGCAGGTAGAAGAAGGAGAAGACGCGACAAAGTCCGTCACGGCTGCTATTAAAGCAGGCTATATCTCTATCGACACTGCTGCCGCATATAAGAATGAAGAGAGCGTGGGTAAAGCCATCCGTGAATCGGGTGTAGCCCGTGAAGATCTGTTCATTACGTCCAAGCTGTGGAATGGTGACCAGGGCTATGAATCCGCTCTGGCTGCATTTGACTCCACCATGGAGAAGCTCGGTCTGGATGTACTGGACCTGTACCTGATCCACTGGCCGGTCAAAGGCAAATACAAAGATTCCTGGCGCGCCATGGAGAAGCTGTACAAAGAAGGCCGTATTCGTGCCATCGGCGTAAGTAACTTCCAGCCGCATCATCTGGACGATCTGCTGGCAGACGCGGAAGTAGTACCGGCTGTCAATCAAATCGAATTCCATCCGCTGCTTACGCAAAATGAACTGCTCGACTATTGTGCACAAAAAGGGATTCAGGTCGAAGCATGGTCCCCACTGGCACAAGGCAAGCTGTTCGACAATGAAGCAGTAACTACTATTGCCGAGAAATACGGCAAAAGCCCTGCACAGGTGCTGCTGCGCTGGGTACTCGACAAAGGCGTGGTCGTACTGACCCGTTCGGTCAAAGAAGAGCGTATCGTGGATAACGCGAACATTTTCGACTTCCAGCTCACAGCGGAAGAAGTGGATCAACTGAACGCGCTCAACAAAAACGAGCGTACCGGTCCGGATCCGGACAACTTTAACTTCTAATCATTCCTGGCTTCAACTACAATACCAAAGACACATCGGTGCATATGCCGGTGTGTCTTTTTTTGCGGTCTGATTAATGTGGCCCTTATTCTATGTATATTTTTGCTCTTTCTTTTTCATTTTTTAGCCATTCTTACTGGCCGATAGACATAAAAAAGCCCCCGTTTACACGGAGGCCTATCCATAATGCGCTGTTTATTCCCGATTAGATCCCAAGCTATAAGTATAATTTACTCCACCACTTATATTCCCTGCTTGATTACTTATGACCCTACGATTGAACTTCGAGTACCTAATAATGCCTGCTTCAAATGATTGTAATGGTTAAGTATGGTGTCTACTCTTCTCGACTGGTCCAATACGCGGTGGTCATGAAGGTCATAAAATTGTACCATTTCATTAAGTTCCCGGCGCTCTTGTTCGATGCATGCTTCAATCAATTTAAGCTCTTCCAAGAAACTCACCTCCTGCCGCGATGTCTTGAAGAAACAGCTGCAACGATCTATCTGTTTAGTCTCTATTTGTGCAGTCTGTCATCTAATGCTCTGTCTACGAATTTTACCAAACGATTCCTATTTCTACCATATCACATTTATATACACTTTAAATTATAAAGTGACATAAACCTAAACGATACTCTTTATACTTTATAGAAATATAACACAACCGGAAGCTCTGCTGCATGAATGTTCTGTGAACGATGCAGACCAATCTTCCGGTTGTATAGGGTTAATCCATAATAGCCTGAGTCAATGGTCCACTGCCAAAATGCCCTGAGCGGTCTACCTTGGTCTGCAGATATTTTTCGTTGAATTCGGAAATGTCGCCCCACAGCGGTACACGTCCGCTCACTTCTGCACCGGAGCGCTGAAGTGCGTCCAGCTTGCGCGGATTGTTGGTGATCAGTGTAACCGGCAGCTGACGCAGCTGATTCAGTACCGCAATCGCATCGTCATAATTGCGCATATCATCTTCAAAACCCAGTTCCAGATTGGCTTCTACGGTATCCAGCCCCTGCTCCTGCAGTACGTAGGCCATCGCTTTGCTGAACAGACCGATGCCGCGTCCTTCATGGTTCGCCAGATAGAACAGCGCACCTGATCCGTGAGCCGCGATCATTTTCATGGACTGTTTGAGCTGGTAACCGCAGTCACAGCGCTTGCTGCCAAAAATATCGCCGGTATGACAGATGCTGTGCATCCGGATCAGTGCATCCGGTGAACCCTGGAAATCACCATAGACAAGTACACTCGACTGCTGGGCTTCTGCCAGATTGGAAGAAGACAGCATCTCGATAATAGCGGCATGGTCGTAATTGCGGTCGCCACAGTTGGCACCCGGCATACTGTCACAGCGCAGCCAGCAGTACCACTGGAAAACTACCGTCTCACCGTCCAGGTTCACCGGCAGACGGATCGGGCCGACCAGATAAATCGATTTTTCGCCGCTTGGCACGATTTGAATATGATTCTGGAGTGCCGCTGCAATTTTAGGATTGATCATATGGATTACCTCCGGAATTGGGAATGCTGTATTTGTAAATACGTCGATAGATGTCTATTGGATCATGATTTAGGTTGAGGAATGATAGGTTGGGAAATGAGCACGAAAACCGGCTTCTCTCGTAAATTGGCTGTCCAGTTCATTTGCAGTCTCCTGTCGGCGCAGCTGTTCAAATACCTGAAGACGCTCCACGCTCATATCCTCTGCTTCCAGCGCCTCCAGAAGCAGTGGCGCAAGTACATGGGCATCCTGCATCGCGCTATTCACACCGATAGCACCAGTTGGGCTGAATGTATGGGCAGCGTCGCCCATAATAACCACTCCCGACTGTGCCCAGTTGTCGCATACACAGCTCTGTACCTTAAGCAGTACAAAATCGTCCCAGGAACGGATATGATTGTGCACCTTAGTCTCCAGCTGCGGAAAAGCATCGATTAATGCTTGTGCAAATGGATCTACCGGCGACTTGCGCAGCTGTGGATACGTATCCTGCGGAATATTCCAGCCGACCTGGATATATCCGCCATACTGGGTAAATAGCGCCAGCTGAGCATCCTGTGCCAAAGCCATTCGTACCGTAGGCGGCCAGCCATCCGGCGCAGGAATACGTGCCCATAACAGATCAAATCCATGCCGGAGAATGGTTGTCTGAATACCGGCAAGCTTGCGTACCGTCGAATATCTGCCGTCTGCTCCGATAACGATCTGGCTATGAATCGTCCACTCTTCGCCGTGATGACGAACCCGCACACCGGTCACCGGTCCTTCTGTCGATTCCCGGATCAGCTCTGTAACGGTTGTATCCATCATAAGTCGGTAGTTGGGGAAGTTCAAGGATTGTCCGAGCAGAACCTGAAGCAGATTTTTCTGCGGCACGTGAATACCGGTGTGCCGCTCCCCCGGTCCAGGCAGGATACTTTTGATGATCTGCCCCTCCTGAAAATATTCTACACGCTCCATTTCCAGCAGTCCGGCCTCTTCTACCTGATCATATAATCCATGCTCGCGGAGAATGGCTTCCCCGGTTGTATTCAGATGTTCGCCGCGGAACTCTTTGTCGATATGTCCATGACGTTCCAGCAGAATAACGGATATACCCCGGGCAGCCAGCAGATAACCCAGCAAGGCTCCACCAGGACCTGCTCCTACAATACAGACCTGTGTATTCAGATCCATCAGATTCTCCTTTCTCTGACGTTTTTCAGTATCTTTATTTGTCATAGCAAATACGTTTATGGTCGTTAACTTACTTTTAATAAGTAGATTATATTTAAGTGAAAGTATATTGTCAACTTTTATAATCCTTCTTCTTTTGTATACAACAAAAAAGCCTCTTTTATAGTTATCGGATCGGATACCGGTATATTTATCCTGGATGACCATAAAAGATGCTTTTGCGTATATCGTATAGGATTGTTGTTACCTGTCAGACGATTTGAGAGACGGCAGTGATCTGCGTAGCGATATCCTTTTCCATATCTCAGGGAAAATAATACCCAGCACGATCAGCAGCATACCGATATAATGCGGCAGACCGACATGCTCATGAAGCACTACCGCCGACATCAGGACAGCAGTAGGCAGCTCTGCAGCCCCCAGAATAGAGGCCATGCCGGACCCGGTCAACGGTGCTCCCTTGGAGAACATCAATGTGGACAGAAACGGTCCGAGCACCGCCAGTGCCAGCCCGTATCGCAGCGCCAGTTCTATAAACAACCGGGCATCCAATAGAAATGCCGGTGGCAGCACGATCGTACAGATAACAAATCCACCGGTCACCATCAGCGCAGTCTTGAATATCGGATTCACTTGCACCGCTACCTTACCGCTTAGCAGGATAAAGATAGTATATGAGACAGCAGCTAGCAGACCGTACAGGAACCCCAGCCAGTGAATGCCGCCGAATCCGGTTGCCAACAAATTGGTGGCACTCAGTGTACCGATCAGCAGCGGGATCAGTGACAGCAATTTGCCTGCACCCGGCAGTCTGCGACTGATGATAGCCTCGGCCAGTACGCCCAGCCAGGTAAACTGGAACAGCAGTACAATCGCCAGCGATGCGGAGATATACTGCAGTGCCAGATAATAGAACATGCCTGTTAGCCCTGTAGTGGAACCGAGCACAATTAACAGAAAAACCTGTTTTCGGCTGGCAGCGGCGTATCGGGGTGGACTGTTCTTTTTGCGGCTTCGGCTGATAAGCAGAAATCCCCACAACAGTAGCGCTCCCAGCAGCATCTGTATGCCTACAACATCATTGACGATAAATCCATCATGATACGCCAATTTTACAAAGGTAGACAGCACGCCGTAGCTGCAGGCACCCAGTAAAATATAAATCATACCTTTCAACACTTCACCCCATCTTGAATCTTACGAAGAAATTCCTCTTCAGCACTTCACTATGATTACATTTGTTCCAGAGTTCCTTTGATCAATTGGACAAAATTAGTTCTGACCCGGCCCGCTACTTCGATAACTTCTTCATGGTTCAGCGGTTGGTCCAGAATACCACAGGCCATATTCGTCAGACAGGAGATGCCGAGTACGCTCATACCGGCATGGGTGGCCACAATCGCTTCCGGCACGGTCGACATGCCCACCGCATCTGCCCCCATCGTACGAATCATGCGAATCTCTGCCGGTGTCTCATAAGCCGGGCCGCTCCACCATGCGTATACGCCCTGCTGCAACGAGAGATTCATCTCCTGCGCAACTTCGGTCGCTATCCGGCGCAGCTCGGGATGATATACTCTGGAGAGATCAGGAAAGCGGGTACCCAGTTCATTATTATTAGGACCGATCAGCGGGTTGGCTGCTACCAGATTGATATGATCGGTAATCAGCATGAGTTCTCCTGGCTGGAAGTCTGTATTTATTGCGCCACAGGCGTTGGTGATGATTACATTTTGTACCCCAAGAGCTTTCATAACCCGTACCGGGAATGTCACCTCATCCAGTGTGAATCCTTCATAATAATGGAAGCGGCCTTTCATGGCAATGACCGTTTTGCCCATCAATTGTCCAATCACCAGCTCATTGGCATGTCCCACAGCATCGGATTTGGCAAAATGGGGAACCTCGCTATACGGAATAATCAGTGGATTTTCTATATCATCTGCCAGAGCACCCAGTCCTGATCCGAGAATAAGACCGATTGTAGGGCGGTGTGCTGTCTGATTCATAATAAAATCTTTGGTCTCTTGAATATCCTGTAGATTATGCATGCTATATTCCTCCATTATCTGAATAGTATGATTACGTCTGGATGACTATTCTATACGTTATACTCGACGTTATTCAGTCTAATGGATAAAATTATGGATGTAAACGCACTTTATCTATATTATATAAAAAGTATGATTATATATATCGATAAACAACTAAAATAAATATATTCATCTGAATAATGTCTAAATAAAGCAGACTATATATACAATTAATAAAAACATATTAGTAACTACTAATGATAATTCATAATTTTCTTGTTATCCTATCGATTCCTATCAAACAAAAATGATCCTGACTTCGGCCAATCCACAATATGGAGGACTATCATGTTAAAGCAGTTTATCGGTTCTACCTCTCCAAAGCTCAAAAATCTCAAACTTCTTTATAGCCTGGTACGCAAACTGGGACCTGTTAGTATACATACACTAGCCGAAATGACCGGATACAAAAGTGTGACCTGTGCGCGGCTGCTGGAGGAACTGGTGCAGGAAGGTCTGATTTACGACAGCGGGATCGGCGAATCCAGCGGTGGACGCCGTCCGCTCATGTATGTTATCCAGCCAACCGCCTGCTATCTGATCGGTGTGGAGATTACCAGTTTGTATACTACCGTACTGCTGCTGGATCTCAAGCTGAATATTCTGGATACTGCCAAACTGCAGATGGATGCTCACTGTACCGGTGAATATACACTGAACTTTATCGCCGATTGTGTCCGGAACTGGAGAGTCAGCCATACGATCCATGACGAGCAGCTGCTGGGCATCGGTGTAGGAGTACTGGACCCGATCGACCGGGAGCAGGGTATTCTTTGCAAGGCCAATCTGTTCCCGGCTGACGGATGGGATGGGCTGCCTATCACCGAGAAGCTGGAGCAGTTAACCAATATCCGAGTGCTGCTGGATAATGGCACCCAGCTGGCAGCATTGGCAGAGTATCGGATTCATCACTGGAAAGAGTCGGGTAGTCTTGTATTCGTCTCCAGTGATATTGGTATCCGCTGCGGAACCATTGTGCAGGGCCGGATGGTCAGCAGCAGCACCGAGATGGATGATTCTTTTGGACATATGATTGTAGATATCCACGGGCATCGCTGCAGCTGCGGATCATATGGTTGTCTGCAGGCATACAGCAGCCTGCCGGCAATTCGGGATGAAGTGGTGCGCCGGATCAAGCGTGGTCATGTATCCATGCTGCACCATGAGCATCAGAATATCGAAGAGATCGGATTTCATCATGTGCTGGATGCACTGGAGCGGGAAGATCCACTTTGTCTTGAAGTCATTCGGGATGCGGCTTATTATTTTGGCATTGGTCTGAGCAATCTTATTTTTATGCTGCGACCGGATGTGGTTATATTTGGAGGGACACTGGTGCCCAAGCCGCTTTTTTACGAAGTGGCTTCGGCTACCGCGCAGAGTCGGCTGCGTCATTATCCGAACAGCCGTATGCAGATTCACCCATCCACCGAAGCCTACGATATTGTGGCGCAGGGAGCCGGATGCATGGTGCTGGACTATTTTACAGAAGAGGGATAAACAGGCGGCTGTGCATATTAACGAATAGACTGGCTATCCATTTTCGACCCTGTTTGCTGGTTGATTCATGCTATGCCCAAGCCATCTATCGTGGCAGACGACTGATAGCCACTTCTGAAGCCACTGTATCTTCAGCAGGAGTATAGCAGCTGCTTAGGCCTCATTATTTCTGCCATCATCAAAGCAAAAAAGCGACTGAAATCCTACTCCAGTCGCTTTTTGCTTAGACAAACATTTTAATAAAGAGTCCCTATCGCATCAGCATGAAACGGCTTCAGCTCATCTTCGCGGCCATCACGAATCTTGACTGCCCATGCCGGATCGGCAAGCAGTGCACGTCCTACAGCGACCAGGTCAAATTCGCTTGTAGCCATTCGTTCTGTCAGATCATTCAGACTCGACGGTTCGGAGCCTTCTCCTGCCATAAAGCCGGCAAAGTCCTGCTGCAGTCCGACCGAGCCTACAGAAATTGCCGGTTGGTCGGTAATCTGCTTGGCCCAACCAGCCAGGCTCAAGGATGAGCCTTCGAACTCCGGCTCCCAGAAACGGCGGGTCGATGCATGGAAAATATCTACGCCTGCTGCTGCCAACGGCTTCAGCACCTCTGCCAGCTCTTCTGGATTTTGCGCAAGCCGGGCGGTATACACCGGGAATTTCCACTGGGAAAAGCGGAAAATAATCGGGAAATCCGGCCCGACTGCCTGGCGGCAGGCTGCTATGACCTCCGCAGCAAATCGGGTGCGCTTGGCAATACTGCCTCCATATTCATCGGTGCGGTGGTTCGTACCTTCCCACAGAAACTGATCTATAAGATAACCATGAGCTCCGTGCAGCTCGATCCCGTCAAATCCCAGTCGCTGCGCCTCGGCAGCCGCTTCTGCATAAGCCGCTACGACTTCGTGGATTTCCTCTACGGTCATCGGCTCACCCTGCTGCTCTCCATTTACATCAAGACCGGACGGACTGATCGATGGTGCGGCTCCATCCGGCTGTGGGATCGCTGCTCTGGCTATTCCGGTATGCATCAACTGCGGAATAATCTTCCCGCCGACACGGTGCACTTCATCCACTACATGCTTCCAGCCTGCCCGGGCTTCCTCACTGTTAAAGTCCGGATAGATCGTCGGGTCCTGATTGGCAGAAGGATGCGGGATCGATATATTTTCGGTAATAACCAGCCCTACCTGATGTTCGGCACGACGGCGATAATAATCGGCTACATCGGGTCCGGGTACACCATTCGGGGAGAATCCACGCGCCATCGGCGCCATTACGATCCGACTGGATAATTCAAGCGGTCCATAACGAAAAGGTTCAAACAGCTTTGCGACAGCAGGAGCGGGAACAGCCTGCAGATTATTTTCGGTAAATGTCATTTTTATTCTACCTCCGGCATCATTTTCGTTTATACTATAATCATTACTTTTGGGAAATTAGTATTAAAAAGTAAGTATTGGGATAGCAGTATTTCCTCAGCAGGTGCATGCAACCTGATCGGTTATGTGCTTATTGTATAAGCGACACATGCCCAGTACAACCAACAAAATCCATGATCTGTCGTTTAAGTAAACACTACTCTGTATCTGTCGTTTAGGCAGAAGACTATTGGATATAGACAAAGGAGGACATCA
This sequence comes from Paenibacillus shenyangensis, assembly GCF_000346635.1. Lineage (NCBI taxonomy): Bacteria > Bacillati > Bacillota > Bacilli > Caryophanales > Paenibacillaceae > Paenibacillus > Paenibacillus shenyangensis. The sequence goes on along the minus strand of NZ_AOIG01000018.1, from coordinate 135,292 downwards.
ACTTGACTCTCTCGACTCGCCCTAACGCTCAAGACCCGCGGGTTATCCGGACTCGCCAGCTGATCCAGCAGGCCTTTCTGGAGCTGCTGCGTACCCGGGATTTTCAGCAGGTTACCGTTAGCGATATAACCCGTCATGCTACGATTAACCGGGTAACTTTTTACACTCATTACACGGACAAATATGAACTGATGGATGACATGATCAATAGCCAGCTGATCCAGCTTATTTACAAAGGTATTGATACCCATAACGGATTACAGCCGGAATCTCTCACTCTACTGCTCTGCGCGCTATGCGATTACCATGAATATTCGGCCAATGAATGCCACCGCAACAATCCCGAAGTGCGTCAGATGATGGAAAAGCAGGTAAAGATCCAGCTGGAGGAATACATACTGGACCAGCTGACCAAGCAGCAGCCGGAGCAGCAACTTGCCCAGCTGAAAGTCGCCGCTACCATGATCAGCTGGTCGCTATATGGTGCCTCGCTGCGCTGGAGTCAGGAACGTAACAATGCGCGGGAGACCTCCCAACAGCTGGCAGCGCGTATGACGCCGCTGCTGACTGCGTTGTTCTGAACCATTTCATTTATCCGCCAACTAACCAAAAAAAGAAGCTGGAGATCAATACTCTCCAGCTTCTTCGCGTATCGGTTTATTACTGTGTTCATTTATAGATTCATTGGTGTCTTCGTTTGCCGCAGGCATCAGATTGATCTGCACCCCCGGCAGATTCAGCCCGCTGCGCAGTCCTTCCATATCCAGACCATCCATGGCAAAAGCCTGCCGAACGAGTCCCGGCTGGATAAACTCATCGTATTTGCCGAGATACGGAGCTTCCTCATCGGCCAGCAGCTGCTCGGGATAATCGATCCGTTTGCACTCGGCGATAATCTCGGCCAGTACTTCTTCTGCATCCGCTTTGCCGGAGACGACCAGATAATACGGCTCCATCGGTGTTACGGCGCGCAGAGCGAGACATTCGGACAGATTGTTCTTAAGCAGGCGTTCCAGTGTCCGGAACGCCTTGCTGCCTACCCATGGCAGGATAAAGCAGGAATCACCACCTGCCGGAATAACGATCTGTTCCAACAGTCCGGTTTCTCTGGCAAGGCGGCGTGCACGTTCCAGCCGCGAAGCGGCATTGGGTGCCAGATAGGAGTAGATATCGGACGATGCCAGAATATCACGGATTTTCTGCATAATCCGGGTATCCACATCACCGCCTGCACCAAGCCAGAGCGTATCGACTTTGCCTTTGGACGATTTGACGTAGACCGCTTTGTGGCGGGTATCAACCTCTTCCACTTTCCACAGCTTGCCGGCGAGCGAGAAGCAGTAGCCCGGCGGCGGAACGGTCGTAATCGAACCGATCTCTTCCGATCCGTTATAGACGGAATGCTCCTCGTCATCCTTGAATACCGCATAAAAGCGGAAATTATTCACGATCTTCTCTCCGGCCAGACCAACGATCAACGTGCCTTCCTCGGTGCGCTGAATATGATCCAGCTGCAGCAAATACTGCAGGAACAGCTGATACTGCTCCACCGTAAAATGACGAAATGGCGGAAGTGTCAGAATCGCACGTGCCAGCTCGGAAGGTTCTGCTTCACCTATACTTTTGAGCGTACTCATCGTCTGGTGATACAAAATGCCAATCGGCAGCTTACGTGCGCTGAACGGCTCGACCCAACGCTCTTTGACATACAGTTCGATAACTGCAATCGCGCGCAGCATGATCCATGGCATCCGCGCCGGCAGCTGCGCCTGCTCGTCTTCTTCCTCCGGACAGACGAAGATCATCTCGGAAACAGAGCCTTCCCGTCTGCCAGAGCGGCCCAGACGCTGAACAAAGCTGGAGCATGAATACGGCGCTCCCAGCTGAATGACCCTCTCCAGTTCACCGAGGTCGATTCCCAGCTCCAGCGTGAGTGTGGCTGCTGCGACTGCCGGACCATACCCTTCCCGCAGCGCAGCTTCGGCTTCCTCACGCAGCATCGCCGAGATACTGCCATGATGCACATGGAAAATATCCGGCTCCTGCCGCTTGGCAGCGACCCGTCTCATTTCCAGTGTCAGATACTCTGCATCCGAGCGGCTGTTGGTGAAGATGAGCGCCTTTTTGTGATGGGTCTGATCGTAGATAAAGTTGTGATACGCCTGCTGCGCATACTCCAGCTGTTGGGCCTGCTCTTCATTGCGTGCATCGGGAAAGGAAAAATGCTCGATGCTGATACGCAGCTTGCGCGAGCCCTGCGGCGAGACCACTTCAACCGGTTGACCAGTATCCGAAGACAGCCAGTTACAAGCACTCTCGTAATCACTCAATGTCGCAGACAATCCGATCCGCTGCGGACGACAGCCTGCCATCCGCTGAATCCGGGACAGCTGTGACAACACCTGAATTCCCCGGTCTGCTCCCATAAAGGCATGGACTTCATCCACCACAATATAGCGCAGATCGCCGAATAATGCCGGGATGGCATTGGGCTTGTTCATAAGCAGACCTTCCAGCGATTCGGGTGTAATCTGTAAAATGCCGGACGGATTCTGTACCAGCTTGGTCTTGTGCGATTGCGGCACATCCCCGTGCCAGTGCCAGACGGGAATCTCCGAATCGCGCAGTACACCTTTGAGCCGTTCATACTGGTCATTGATCAGCGCTTTGAGCGGCCCGATATACAGAATACCGACCGAGCGGGACGGCTGCTCATACAGTGCCGTCAGCGCCGGGAAAAAGGCAGCTTCTGTTTTGCCAGAGGCTGTGCCCGAAGCGATCAGCAGATGATTCGGTGTATCCAGCAGCACCCGGCAGGCTTCGACCTGGGCTTCACGCAGCTCTTTCCAGCCGCTGCGGTAAATATATTCCTGGATAAAAGGCGCGAGCCGGTAAAACGGATGCCCGCTCACAGATCAAACTCCGCCAGAAAATCATCCACTTCATCCGGAGGACTGGCTGCAGCCGGTCCACGCTGGGCGACTGCACCACGACTGCCACCTGCCGCAGCAGAAGATGCGGGATGAATAATCATATCGGGATCATTGCGATCGATGTTACCGGCATATACCGGAGCAGGCGCTGCTGCCAGTTCGCCGAGCAGTCCGTCAAAGGTCAATTCTTCATTAAAATGCAGCGTGTTAAGCAGATCCACAAAATCCCGTACCACTTCGCGCGGGGTCAGCAGCTCGTCCGCTCCCAGCCGCGATACCGCTGTCTGCATAAAAGCGACCAGCTGATGCTGTTCCAGTACACTTTCATACTTGTAATGCTGACAGTGAATATCCTGCAGCTTGTGCAGCATAAGCAGAATCTCTTCGTGCGACAGCATCTCCAGCCGAATGACCGGACCTGCAAAATTCTTGGTACCACTGCTGCCGAACCGGCTCTCTGCCAATCGTGAGCGCAGCGCTTCATAGCTATATAGTCCACGGCGCGGATCTTCGACGAACTGCGGCGTACCGCCGACAAAGACGCCCAAATGTCCGGCTTTGCCCTGCATGGTGTCGTTGAAGATCGTCAGCAGCTTCTCGTAATTGCTCTGACGGGCAACACTATTGGATATTTTATATAAATTCACGCCTTCATCGACGAACAGCAGCAATCCCTTGTAGCCAATCCGGGCAGCAAATTCCGCCCACAGCTTCATATAGTCATACCAGCCGTCATCATCGATAATGACACTTACATTCAATTCTCGGCGTGCTTCGGTCCGTGTCTGGTATTCTCCGCGCAGCCAGCGCAGGGCAGACTGCTTGAGGGTATCCTCATTCAGACGGATGCCCTGCCAGTAGGCAGACAATACTTTGGCAAAATCAAAACCGTGTACCCAGCCTTCCATCTCTGCAGTCACCGCATGAATACGCCGCTGCACCTCGATACCGATCGAAGGATCATCCGGCGAGACCTGATGGTCTTCCATAACCTGCTGCTGCAGATTGGAAATCCACTTTTGCAGCATGGATTCCAGTGCTCCGCCATCCGGACGTGTGCGGGTCGACAAATTGATCATCAGTTCCCGGTAGGTGGCAAGTCCTTGCCCTTTAGCACCGGTCAGGCGCCGCTCGGGAGACAAATCGCCATCTGCCACGACAAATCCGCGATCCATCGCATAATTGCGAATCATCTGCAGCAGGAAGCTTTTACCACTGCCGTAGCGGCCGGTGATCAACTTGAATGCGGCGCCGCCATCGGCTACATTTTCCAGTTCACGCAAAATGGATTCCACTTCATATTTACGACCGACTGCGATATGCTCCAGTCCGATCCGTGGGACTACACCGGCAGCAAAGGAATTTACCAGTGCCGTTGTGACCCGTTTGGGTATTTTCACTTCATTCATTTCCAGTTCACCTCATGATGATTGCATCCAGCAATGATCTGTATTCTTCCATCACGGTCCCATCTTCCAGCAGAAGATCGCCGATTGTATCCATCGCCAGGTCGTTAATCTCATCTGCCAGCAGCGCAGCCATTGTGCCATGCGTACCAGCGATTTTTTGCAGTTCATGCTCTCCGGCGCCATTCAAAATAGCAGCCAGGAAGCTGATATGCTGCTGCTGCAGCGCCCCCGCCCATTCTATCCATTCTTCCTCCAGATCATCGGGCAGCTGCAGTTGTACAGACATTGAACGCAAGTCTGCCGGTTCAGCGGCATCGGTGTGTGTATGAGCTGTATTGGCAGCATCTGCTGCAATATCGAATGCTGCCAGCCTATCTATTTCGATTGTATCCGGAGCTGGGCGATCTGTCGCTGTATTGTCCAAGTCATCGATATGCGATTGTTCTGCCCCGATGAGGTAAGGGGATTCTTCATATTCTTTGGCAGTGGAAACGGCTATCATTTCCTGCATTTCTATACCCAGGTTTTCTGCCTGAATCTGGCTAGTCCTATCCTGCTCCCGATCCACAGTATCGACAGAAGCAGAGTCTGCTGACAGAGCAGCTGTCTGACTCCAATTGTCCAGCAGTGCTTCCTCGGCCTGTTCCCGGCGAATAGCAGCTTTTTCCTCTTCCTGGAGAGTCAGCATATCACGTACCACTGCAGAATCCGCCTGCAGCTTCTCCAATACGCTCGCATCGATCTGTACCTGACGCGGTGCCGGAACTTCTTCCGGTACGGTAAAGGCGCGTTTGATATAGCGCTCGATCAGACGGGCAATCTCGGGTTCAACCGGCGGACTGATCCGCAGACGGCCGCTAAATCCCAGATGACGCCGTAATTCATTTTCCGTCAGCTTGACGATGCCGGTCAGGAATTCACGCAGCGGACCATGCTCGGACAGCGGCAGACGTCGGATTGTACAGGTACGTCCATACCGGGTCGCATCATATACAGCACTGCGGAACAGATATCGATCCGTCTCGCGATAGACCGGCGGCCGGAACAACTGGATCAGCCGAACGCCTTGCTGCTTATCCAGAAAAGCATCAACTGCGGCGAGGATTTTCGGTATATACTCCCGCATCTGTTCGCCGCCTACCTCCGCATAAAAACGGCTGCGCTCGATATCATAATTGATCAGCTCGGGCAGCAGGTCAAATGGAATTACAACCGGAGATGTACTCCAGATGCGCTCCCATTCCAGATCGGCCAGTTCTACCGGGAGATGACGTGGTACTTCCCGCAGCAGTTCAATCAGCGGCTCCTGCAGTTCATGCACCTGCGCAAAGTCCACAATCCACTGTGGCAGATAACGATCCAGCTTGCTGAAACGGTGTCTGTACTGCTGCCACAGGCTCATCAGCAATCGATGTCCTTCTACAGGCTCCTGCCATCCTGCACCATTGATGACTTCATAACAGAGCAGGAAAATATACGATAGATCCGTGGCCGGATAATATCCTTTGCGGACTTCCTGACGCCAGTAGAAATACCATTTCTTTTGCCGCCAGGTCATGCTCTCATAAGTCGGCCAATAACTCATAAAAGGTACAAACTCTGCTTCTTCTTCGACTTGGTCCATCATTTCATGCGCCCGGCGGGCAAAAATATGCTCGGCACTCTGAATGGAGGACATGGAGCGCGTCTGTTCCTGTTCAATCTCCGTCATTGCCCCATTGTCACTCTTATCTACAGATGACGAGGTGAACGCAGATATATCAAGTGGTTCGATCGCGATATCCATGTCCAGTTCATAGCCGTTGGTCAGCACTTCTCCCTCATCTGCTGCTACAGTGGAGAAGTACTCGGGCTCTGTCCGCTTCAGTAGGATATCCATAGAGTGGGTATCATATTCCGGAATAACAACTGGACCGGACACATCCGCCAATTGAATATTGTGCATGGATGGAGCTTTGACCGGCTCCAATGATATTTCGATACCGTCATATGAATCAGTTGTTCGGCCAGCCTCGCCATGAATCAGCGGCGGGATCGGTGTCCCTCTCTGCTCTGGCTGCTGTATTTCCTGTCCGGAGCGTATGGGATTGGCCGAGTGACTTCCTCCAGAATATCCGGGAATGCCAATCTCTATTCCCTGCAGGGACAATTCTTCCAGCAGTCCGGCTGTTCGCTCCGAGCGGCTGGACGAATCGTTCCATGTACGCGGTGCAGCCATTGGCCGTTCTTCTCGCGCCGGGATACTCCATCCCTGGCCTTCGCTGCCCAGCTCGAACTCGGCGAATCCACCAGTTCGCAGCTCCGCTTCTCCTGATCCGGCTGCAGACGATTTGCGCATCGTCATGGCAAAAGCAGGCGGAAGACTGGTCAGCGGATGATCCGGATCGGCAATCGCATATTCGCGCACAACCGAATGGAATAATTTGAGCAGACTGGTCTGAGCGGTTCGCATATGCGGATCGTCGAGCCGCTGCTCCTCCGAATAGATGGACAGACGAAGACGAGCATTGATTTTATTCATGGCTTTGTACATTTTGCTGGATACATCGCTGGTCATTTCATCCGGCTCTAGATAGATCACCATATCAACACCACCCGGCAGGACTGCACCACGCTGTGTCAGCATACTGACCGGCACAGCAATTAATCCGCCCTGTTCGGTACTGCCTTTGCCAACCGGACGTGTATCGGCTTCCTGCCAGAAGCCGCCCAGCGTAACCGACCACATTTTGTGCAATGTATTCAGCAGCGTCTTTTTGCCGACCAGGCCGATGCGGCAGCCCGAAGCGCGGCGAAGCAGCTCATACAGCCAATCGCCCAATTCTTCGGCATGTCTCATGACTCCGCCCATTATGCCACCGGAGATTCCCCAGCGGCTCAAAAACTCAAAATGACCATAAATTCCCTGTTCGGTATCCGGCAGCTGCAAATCGGGAATAATAATCTCTTCCCACGGACCACGCAAACGCTCTGATCCACGCTGAATAATCTCTTGCGGAGTCAGCTTGCTATTGCGATCCAACGAAGTACCGTCCGCCATTCTGCCCATCGGTCCAAGCCCCAGTTCACGCAGACGTTCCGTCTCGATCTGACCATGTCCGTCGAGCTGAACATACGTACCTGCCGATCCCAGACGGCGTGACAATTCGATCGCCGGATAGCGGATGCCTCCGATCTCGATCATCGGGATCGCTGTTACCTGTCCGATACCGCCGCGCTCTTCACGACGTCCTTCCAGCACCCAGCGAACTTCCTGATGAATATCCCCGGCAAAAATCTCCTCTTCATAGGGAATATACTCATTCGATCCGGCACTGCCAAGCCCATTTGACTGTATAGCAGCCGAATCCGGTGCATACTGTGCAGAATCGATCTGACCCGCAGCATATATGCTAGACTCCTCATGAACTGCTGCTGCATATTCATTGATGCCCACATCGAGCGCATCGTCGAATTCATAGAGGGGAGCTGACGAATCCGATTCGCCTCCGGCCAGTACGGCGGCGGCATGTTTGTCCCAATACGTCTGTACCGGAATGCCCTCTTCCAGCTCCAGGGTGCCAGGCAGCAGTCGCAATAGACGACTGTAGAGCTTGCCTGCTTCCTCCGGCATCAGAAGACATTCACTGTGTCCCGCAGCACTGATCTGCCAGCGGTCACTGCCGCTCAGGGAGCGGCCCATTACTAACTGCTGCACTTCCATGGCTTTCTCCAGCTCCATCGCTTGAGTTCCATAGGAAATATGCAGGAAAAAGCCCCGATCTTCCTCGAAGCTCAGCAGGGCAATATACGATTTATCCGTACAGGATACTGGAGAAGATAACATCATAGTGCAACCTTGCCTTTCTTCCGTAATTAGTCAACATAATATCCCATATTATACATGATGCCTTCCCCGGATTGGTATAGGAAACGAACATATTTTCGTGATTCGGATAGGCAGCAGTATTGCCAGGGTTATCATGAAAGACTCACAATAGCCGCTGCTTATACAGTTGTCTGCTGCTGCACCATCCAATATTTTTTTAGGAATACCGGGCTGGGATATGGAAAAATTGATTAATACACCCGATTAACTCCAGTTCATCAGCCAGACTTCCCACAAATCCGATATAACCATCGGGTCGCAGCAGCACATATCCACCGCGCTCCATCCCGTACAGACGATGCATCTGCAGATCGGAATCCACCTCATAATGAGCAGGCAGAGGCTGCGGCAGCATGAGCGGCTCATCCGGTAGCATAATTGACAGATCGATCACTTCCCTCCATGCATCCGAGACTCGCATCCAGAGTGGACGCTTGTCCTCTTCCTCCAGATTCTCTTCGTAGGCAAGAGAACGGGAGGTGGTTATGGCAGGCGGTAACGTCGTATCGGGAAAAATGAGCAGAGTATGCCTACCCGAGACGATCCCTTTATCGGGCATACTGCCATCCGGTGCCCGCTCTCCGGCCAAAGGCATGCCTTTGTGCCAGCCTTTTCCCTGCCGGACGATCTGACTGTGCGGATAGCGAATACCGGTCTCAGACAAACGTTCAGCCATGCGCAGCTGTACAAACCGGCGCGAAGAAAGCAGCGGTGCTGCTGTATTGCGCATAAATGTGAACGGTCTGATCCGGCTGATCACAAGGCGCGTGAACAGACCGGTCCAGCGCAGCAGTGCGCGTGCAACAGGCTCACGCTCTTCCTCATAGCTATCCAGTATGGCTGCCGATGCCTGGCTATGGCAGACCAATGCCAACTTCCAGCCTAGATTCACTGCATCCTGTATACCGGTGTTCATCCCTTGCCCGCCTAATGGAGAATGAATATGGGCTGCATCGCCTGCCAGAAATACTGCTCCCTGACGATATTGCTTCACCTTGCGTTCATTGACTCTGAAATGGGCCATCCAGCTCGGATCATGCAGAGTCACCCGTTCCTGCGCGGGCATACAAATATCCAGAATCCGCTGGATATCCGTCAGCGTTATCTCCCCGGAGCCATCCGGACCGGTACTCTCTAGCGAATATGCATCTCCAGCATCCGCTTTGTCCGAATAGGAAGCTTCCTGGTCTGGCGAAGTCGGCTGCCGGGATTCCGATAATTGATCCTGCCGCTGGCCACCTGTCCATGATACATCCGGCGGTGCAGCGATAATAACGCGGTACCGCTCATCGGGCATCGGGAAAAAGGCAGCAATATGCCCTTCATGCAGATAGATACGAACCCCTTGCGGTTTCACCGGCCACTGAACCTCTACATCTGCCAATCCAAACTGCTGATCGATCGCATTGCCATCAAAGGAAAGACTCAGCAAATGCCGTACCTTACTGTGAGCGCCATCGCAGCCGACTACCCAGCGGGCCTGAATCACTTCAGAGCCGCCAGACGTCGCAATCGTAGCCTTCACGGAAGCTTCTGCCGATCCGGTCACAGCAGCCTCTGCGTCCAGCTGTTCCAGGGATAGCAGTTCGGTGGAACGTTCAACCTGCCCGCCCAGCTTGTCCAGATGTTCATACAGTATGCGTTCAGTATCACTTTGCGGCAGAGTGAGTATATAGGGATACCGACTGCGGATAATCGGCGTCAGCTTCACATCCGCCAGCAGATGGCTGCCGCTGCGTACTTGCACTTCTTTTACCGGGTGGCCATGTTTCACCAACTGCTCCGTGATCCCCGAATGATCCAGTAGCTCAAGTGTACGCGCCATGATCCCCAGCGCTTTGCTCTGTTTGGATGGCTTCGGCGCCTTGTCGATGATCCGGCAGCTTACCCCACGGCGCATAAGCTCGATAGCCAGTGTGAGCCCGGTAGGACCTGCACCGACGATCAACACATCACAGGATTGTGGATGGTGTTGTGGCTGTTCTTCAAATCTGTTAGTACTTGTCATCTTCTTCCCTCCTCTGGCAAATTGGAATAATGGAAGTATCCTGTTCGATTGAATGAATTTGTTGGGTCTGTTCCGTGCATTTACAGTCTCTGTATAAAAAAAGACCGCTATTTATAATATATAAACAGCGGTCAGGTGAGCATGGTCTTACTTTGGTCAAACTGTAAAATGTATTTTATCGATTATGAACTCAAGGAGTCTCCTTGTTGGATAGAGTGTCATCTGCCGATTCGGCCAGTGAGGTGACTGGATACTGCTTGTTATCTACTTTGACCTGATTAATATTGGTTACTTCAATCGTTGGAGGCAGACTCACAGTCACGGTATAAGGATGTGTACTCTCCAACTGCTCCGGGGTCAGCGTATTGAGTGCATCCGAAGAATCGCTATCTGCGTTACTCGTCGCGGTGCCGCTTGCAGCTGTATCGCTGTCAGTCGAACTGACGGTACCCGATTCGCCAGCAGAGCCGGAAGTGGACGATTCAGTATTCGGAGCAGTTGTTGTCTCTGTTGTACCATCTGCCGTTCCGGTAGAAGTACCTGCTTCTGCAGCCGCTCCTTTACTGTCTGAAGCTGCTTTAGTACCTGAATTGATTCCTGTACCGGTTGCATCAGTTGTTCCAGTCTCGCCCGTTGTTGACTCTGTTGAGTCAGAATGATCAGTGCTGCCGGTCGTCGACGATCCTGTCGTACCTGTTGCAGCAGCAGATGAATCACAGGAAGATTGCGGCTTAAGACCATTATAATCAACGGTCTGTCCAGTCCCCATAATGAATGTAGCCTGTTTGGGCTGGAATGCCTGGCAGGCTGTCATACTCGTAAAATGGAATACCATTCGCACATCATCTGTACTGCTTCCCGAATCGGTACTGCTGCTACTATTAGCGGCAGAAGTACCGGTGCTGCTCGTCCGCACCATTTGGGATGAGTCGGCTTTACTGCCTCCTGTACGGGATGCTCCGGTCGAGCTGCTATTCGAACCATTTGCTGTTCCCTCTTCGTCAGGCAGACCAGTCAGCGTCACAATTACTGCCGGCAAATCAGCTACCGGCTGCTGTTCGGTTGTCGTATATTCCTGTGGATCTTCCGGTGTGGCGATCTGGATCGGATCACCGCTAAATACGTTAACCAGATACACACCAAGGAAAATGACTGCTGCCAATCCAATAACCGACAATATAGTCAGAAAAGGAAGGCGTTTGCGGTTACGTTTCATCCATTTGGCAAAAGGCGTGGCCAGTTCATCGCGGGCACGACTGTAAACTGCCCGCAGCGCAGGACCTTCGTTATCAAAGTCTCCTTTGGACAACGATCCTTTGCGGAATGCCTCTGGATCATATTTGCGGAAATAGGCGAGAATCGCTGCCTCATACGCAGGCGTAAAGCGCGGCGCAGCTGCACCACGATTGCCTGTGCGTTCGTTGCGTGTGTCGCGATTTCCAGTTTTGCGTGTCGCCGGCTCGGCAAATCCACGTTCACCTGCTCCAGTATTCTGCATAAATTCCGCCCGGCCCTCTGACCAACGGAAAAAGTCATAGATCGTCTGCGTATCCGGTGCCTGCTTGCGTACTGCTTCTACCATGGATGAATAGTCCATATCATTCGGCTGCGTACTGTAGCTAAAAGCTCCCAGCAGACGACCAAACTGCTTGTTGCGAATATCTTCGCTAAGCCAGGAACGTCCCAGCTGCTGGATCTGGTCTTTTTCAGCTACTGGAAGATTATCCAACCAGATAATCGCACGTTCCAGATCTTCTTTTTCCGTAAACCAGATATACAGCACCTGCAGCGCCAATTTTTTGGAAGCCATACGGCGATCAGCCAGTTCGGGATAATCGTCGCTCGGCAGTGGGCTCGAGAGGAAATCAGCCTTCAGCAGCCGCTCTCGGGTAAGCGAGGACCATTCCAGTTCACTCAGTAGATAACGTTCTGCCAAAGCACGCATTTCCTCACCCAGACCGGAACGTAGCCAGACTTCACTGTTGATCTCGCCAGCTTCGCCCATACCCGTACTTTTCTCTACTTCATCCAGCATATGAAAAGCATTGCCGGTGGCCAGCATCAGATCCGGACTGCGACGCAGTGCCTCCATAAATGATTGATTCGCACGATTGCAGTAATCTTCCATTTCCAGCAGCTGCGGGTATTTGCTGCCCCACTCGGCTGCCAGATGAATGACTTCTTCCACCGACTGCGCCTGCTGGAACTTGCGCTCAATCAGCGGCGTTAGCAGCAGGGTCGCCAGGTTGGGCTGACTGCCGACAATCGCGAGGAATGATTCATATAGACTGTGCTGATTTTCCATCATCGCATAAAAAGCCTGACTCTTGGCTTCCTGCCCGCTGCTGATAGCATTGCGGATCGACCATATAAAATATTCCACGATTTTGCGTCCGGTATGCTGCGGATCAATACCATAATATTCTGCAAATACTTCGGCAATCGATACTTCTGGAACCTGCCCACTGCGTACCGCATCGAATTCACGGTCAAACCGGGACAAGAACAGATCATTCAGCCGAATCGCTGATTCCAGTGCACCAGCAGGACGCAGATGTTTGAGCAGGGACTGCAAGATCATCCCCTGCTGCTCCCTGTACAGCTGCTCGTCTCCCTGTTCTACCCGGTATAGCAGTGTCCATTCGTCATACTGTCCCGGATCAGGCAGCGATTCACCGGCAGCATCTATGCCTGCCTGGCCCTGATCGGCAAATTCCAACAACTCGCGAAGTCGCTCCGGCTGATTCAGATGCCTCCATGCCCAATCAATATAGATCTGACCGGACTTGCCAGCCTGTGCAGCCTGAATCCGTCCACTGCTCAGATCGAAAATATAATCACGTTCAATATTGCGGTCTCCCGTACGAATCGAGCCGCTCTCCACGAACAGAAGCTGCATTCCTTTGCGGCTTTCCGGTTCTTTGGCATAAGTAGTGAATCCCAATCTGCGGCGGAATGCGTAAGGCAGTGCCTGCATCAATACGCCGATCAGCTTTTTCGCTTGCATCGGAAGTTCGGTCACCGGCACATTTAGCGAAATATATACTTTGCGGTGCTTGTGGATTGCCGACATAACGGCACCCAGCATTTGACGGAATAGCGATTCATCGATATTCAATTCAGCCAGCACCGTGATTGGATCGACCGATACATCTGACTGCTGTGGCAATTCATTCAGTGCTTCCAGTACCGCACCCTGCTCCAGATCATAGCTGCTGCGGAATGATGCATTCAGCCACTGCTCATAATGATGCACCCACTGCTCTGCCAGCGTCGCGGCGATCACATAATTATGGGTGAAAAAGGTACTGCGCAGACCCGTAAAGTCTGCAGCAACATATTGACTGCGTCCAAGTACCACATCCCGGTTATCCAGGCGTACCAGCTGCAGCGATTCGGGATACAGTGATGCTTCCTTTTCGCCCCGAGATACGAGTTCTGTAGGAGCATCATAGCTGCAGAGGGGATGAAGATATTTTTTGATATATCCGTCATCCAGACCCGGCGAGCGGGCAATCGTATCGTATCCTTCAGTTGTGCGGAATATCCCGCTTTTCTCGCGTGTATACAGCTGCTGCTGAATTGGAGTGTTCGACAATGAACTCAAACGTTTCGTCTCCCCTCAATATAATTCAGTTTGTACAGCAGCCAGATAAATGGCTCATCCACACGGATCGGACTGACCACACTCTGCAGCTTCTGCTCCACCGGATTACTGCCCAGCGCCGAGACCGCAAAGTAGGCGGTATCCTTGAAATAGACATCCATCGTTCCTTTGAATGGACGATCCACCCGCTCGATAAAGCGGCGGATTTCTCCATCAATATTCTCGAATTCATCCAGATCAAAATGATCGCGGTGCACCACATTATGGAAAATATTACTGTTGGATTTGATATATTCTCCATCATCGCCGCGCAGCGATTCCAGCATGTCACTTTTTGTAAGGACAACAGCAGTCGGAATATTGGTCTTGCTGTCTTCCTGATGCGCGATAAAGTCGCTGAACAGCGTCAGCACGACGTCACGCGGCTCATCATAGCGGGATACCCATTCGCCGCGGCTGTCACCAAGCTGGATACGGATGCGATCACGAATGGAGCGAATTTGCAGCGGATCGACCATAAACAGAATGCCTGATGAGTTTTTGATATGCTGCCCATGCAGTCCCAGATAATCCTGATCGACCATGCCTTCACCGGCGACATCAAAAAATACCAGTGTCAGCGGCGGCTTTTCCTCATCTTTGAAGACGAACTGGAAAATAAACGGCTCCTGCATCCGCTCCTTTTGGGTGGATGCCAGCAGATCACCGCGCTCGAACAGCGGCTCTTCGTAATTCATACGGAACTTGCGGCTGATTTCTGTCGTCAGCGGCATACAGGCAGCTTCAAAATTATCGGCTGTCGAGTTCTGCAGCGTATGGATCAGTGAGGTCATATAGACCGATTTGCCGACCTGGGAAGCGCCGACAATCGAGATAATATTACTTGGTACTTTGCCTGACGTGACAGGCAGTTCGTTATGACAGTGCGGACACAGTCGGCGCCGGGTTACTTCGCCATAGCGATCATTCAGTCCGACCAGTACATGATCCGAATAAATCCGGTGCTCTTCCGGTACATCTCCAGGCAGCAGTACGGCTTCCATATCCCGCACCGTATCCAGCCCAAAGCGCTCCCGGTATCGATTCAGGCGTGCATCTTCGCGCAGCGCATAATCTTCATCATCCTCACGGTGGTGACTGGCCCGAAATTCTACATCATCCGGCGAAAATTTGTTAAAACAATACGGGCACACAATATCGTAAAATAATGGTCTGGGTTCGGCATCCGGCTTTTTCTTGAACCAATCAAACATCTTCATCGCACCATCTTCCCCCTACTCCAAAATCAATTCGTACATCTGTCCATATGTACGTCCATCCGTGAAAAAGAGCCGTACATATTCATTCTTGCCTATTTCGATCGCCGGCAGTTCATTACGCCCAGCCTGGAAAGGTTCTGCAAACGGGTATACAATTCCGTCTTCCCGGTTCGCCGGATAACTGCCTTCCTTTTTGACATAACAGAGTACATCGCGGGCTACCGGTACTTCGGCATGCACTTCGATACGCACCGTTTTGCGTTTGCTGAGCCAGCTGCCCTGCTGGCGGATTGAATAATGAATTTTCGCCCGGCCGGCACTGACTTCGATACGATTATCTCCTTCTGGCTGATGCAGAAGGGCATGTTCGCCTTCCTGTTCTAGCACCAGATGGATTACATAACCTATTTTGCCAAAATGATCGAGCCGATCACGGTATCCATTGGCAGCTTTGTATTCTTCACGCGTATACAATTTTAGTCCCTCCGCCAAAGGAAGCTGGTCGCTCTGCCATCCTGCAGCTCCGCCAGATTCAGCAGCAGCATCCGCTGCACCACTCTCGGATAATTTCTGAATATATACCGCCTGTGCGTCCCGCGGCCATAACCACCGCAGGATGCACCATCCATCCTCTACCTGAGCGGTCAGTCCACGAATACCCTGATCGCTACCTGGTTCTGCATCGATATAACGCATTGCACCATCTCCTTTCTGCTTGAGGAACTTGATTGTACTGCTGTCATACTTTTCGCTTTCATTATTGCTCCGAGCATTTGCTCTTACGTGTTACGTAACGACGATGTGGCTGGCTTCTACCGCTGGAAGCTGCGGGCGCTCTCTCCGCGTCTGCGACGAGGACTACCCGAGCTGGTTGGCGGTGGTGGCGGGGTATCATTGCGTCGAATCATCCGTTTGTTGTTCTCACCGATTGGAATAACCAGTGTGAACAGCGCAATGATCAATGCCAGAATCATAATCGCGAGGAAACGGATAACTCCATCCGTCCAGTCGGTCTTGCCGATTCCCCATTCCAGCAGCAGACCTGCCAGCAGACCTCCGACACCGCCACCTATACCAAAGCTGCGGGCCAGGAAGCGATTATCAAACAGCAAGCCCAGACCGACTCCGAGCAGCCCGCCCAGAATCATCACAAGCACAACATGCAGAATCTGATAGTACAGATTGCTATTGAACGGTTCACTACGTTCGGTTACCAATGTGCGTTTGTCCAGTGTGTCATAGATTTGCTGGAACGTCTTCGGCAGATCGATAGCCTGGGATACATCATAGTATTGTCCGCCCGTCTCCGAAGCAATTTGAGGCAGCAGATTCGGATTCACGTTATCTTGCAGACTCAAGCCAACAGTGTGAATCGCAATCCCCTGCTGCTGAAAAGGCTGCAATGTATCGGAACCGAGTGTACTGTCTCCATCGGACAGCATAATCACGACCGTACCGCGGGTATCGTCATTGTGTTCTTTGATCATTTGCATGGCTGTATCGAGTGCCAGCGTAAAATCGGTTCCCCCATCGGTAGTAACCATCGTATCCATCGTCTGATGAACTTGCTGCTTGGAAGCTGCATTCAGTACGGTCAGCGGCAGTGCCACGCTGGCCTGATCGCTAAACTGCACAATACCTACACGCATATCATCATCCATGGAATCTACCATGTTTTTAACGGCCTGATAACGCAGGTTCTGCGGATCGGTACCCTGCATACTGCCAGAGTTATCAATCACAACTACTACGTCACGAACGGTTTTGGCTCCATTAAAATCAAGCTGGTACAAAGCTTCAGCTGCCACTCCGCCGACGAACATGACCACCAGCGTGGCAGGAACGAGCAGCTTCCACGATACATCGGTATACCGCTGTCTCCATGAAGCGCCATTTAATTTAGGTGAAATCATTTCGGCCAGCAGGCAGAAAATCCCGATCATTAGACTAATAATGCCAAAATAAATCCCCATCAAAAGAATGCGGGGCATCCGGTCAAAATACGAATGCAAAAACCATTCGCTAAGAACAAAACCGATAGCTCCTCCGATCAGACTGAATAAAACCATAAGCCAGTTTACTTTGCGCTGCATCTCTGGCGTCTCCCCTTTTCCATTGTTAAGTATCTGCGAGGTTTTGAGGGATGCTGCGCGTGGGAAGATGGGAAGAAACATCGCTCAGGGAAAAGATGATCCAGCCGATCGCTGTTGACCATGGATATCTCGAAAGACTGCCTGTAGCAGTCGATATCCATGGTCAAAGGCGAATGCTCGCTTCTATTGGATCATTCTTTCCCCTTCGCTCCGTGCTTCCTTCTACTGTGCTGCAGATCTGCCAAAAGCCTCGCATCCGGCGCTGCGCGCGCCATTTTGCCGTTTGGTAAAAATGGGTTGGTGCGTTGGAATTAAGAATACTTGCGTTAAGAATAGACATATCTAGTAGTGAGTAGTGGTGGTAATGGGTTGGCCTGGTATTGCTTCCTTGCTGCTTGTGTTGGTTTAGTAGCTGCGATAGTATGGTCCCATTTTATCCAAACGGCTATGCATGATTTATTTTGTTCAAGCCAGATTCTTCGGTATGGAACGTGTATCCGTTCTGAACATAGGTGTCGTAGTACGTTTTGCCGTTACGGTAATAGATTAGATCAGTAATACCGAAGCCGCCCATCAGGTTGAGCTTCTCGACGCCGCTGGTACGGTCTTCGTGAATAAATCCGGTTTTGTAA
Source organism: Paenibacillus shenyangensis (assembly GCF_000346635.1). Classification (NCBI taxonomy): domain Bacteria; kingdom Bacillati; phylum Bacillota; class Bacilli; order Caryophanales; family Paenibacillaceae; genus Paenibacillus; species Paenibacillus shenyangensis. The sequence continues at coordinate 117,483 of NZ_AOIG01000018.1, read as the reverse complement.
ATGCGGGTCGTGTTATCGACACCGGCTGCATAACGGACAAATTCGCCGTTTGCGTTGCCGAACATGTACTTTTCCTCATACCGGTGCTTATGGGTGTAATCAAGCAGCCGGATATGAATCGTCGCCCGGTCTTCAAGTGTACGGTACAGTTCCTTGAACAGGTCCTCCTGCGATAGGGCCTGCTTGTTGGCATAATCGATCGTCACATTGGCTCGCTGCAGCAGCTCTTGTTCAAAGGTCTGGGACAGCACCTGTGACGGCAGTAATTCCTGACGGCACACTGTAATCAGGCGTTCGATAAGTGCCGGTGAGCCCTGCTCCAGCAGACTCGTTATATCGCCCATGCTGCGCTCTTCGAAAAAGGCACCTTCGCCGCGTTTGTCCTCGATCTCCTGCATTACCTCGGTGGTCAGGCGACTGTAGTAGTCCGTAATATTCTGGCCGATATAATCATCGGCGATACGTATACTCTCCGCAGCTGCGATATGGAGATCCTGACCGATTTGATCCATTCGGCGTACCAGTTCCATACTGCCCCGGTGCAGGGCGGCGAGCTGTTCTTCCCAGCTGCGATATAATCTCAGCCTTGTCTGCAGCCGCAGAATATGAAGGCGATGCGGATAGATCGTCTGGATCAGCGCCCGCGTCAGATTTCGTACATTATGCTTGTCCATGAACGGCATTTTCTGAAAAGACAGCTCATCCGTGCGGCTGTTATACCACTGTTCCAGTTCCAGCTGTGCCTGCTCCACTGCGATATTCAGATCACGAATACGGCTGCGCAGTACTTCCCACAGGCTAGTGTTACCTGCTTCATCACTCCAGGCAGCCAGCTGATAAAAATGGACATCTGCATGCTCACCCATCTGCTCGGCAACGATACGCTTGAATTCGTGCGCTGCGTCCCACTCTGTCAGTCTGCGCTCGGTTTCCTGCTCGTAATTATCCCGGAAGAACGCATCGCCTCCCTTTTCGAACAAAGCATATTCCGCTTCACGCAAACTCATCGATTTGAGCGAAGCGAAGCTGACCGACCTCGTCATTAGACTGTTCATATCCTCCAGCCGCGCTTCATCCGGTATCAGATACTCCAGCCGGCGATCCATAGATAGTTCATCCATGCCCAGCAGCTGTTCTCGTTCACGTGCGTTCAGTGAAGGCTCACTCTTCATCCGCTGCACAATCCCGAGGAAAAAGTGCTCCAGTACAGTTAGTGCGATGGCCAGATCCGGTCTACGTACACGGGCATACCCGGCCGATACCAATCCTTGGCTGCCATCTGCATTACGAATATTATTTTTGAAGGCCGTATTGTTATAATCCGAACCGCTAAATGCTGCATCACTGCCATGATCCGGACGCTGCCGGTTTTTTAGCAGACTGATCCGGCAGATCATATCATAATTGCTGTTCACGCCACCATTTACCGCTACTCCGCGTTCATTGCGGTCTGACAGTACATAGGCCAGTTCAAACAACGGCGCTGCCGTGTGATGCACCATAACGGATAGTCCATCCTCGGTACGCTGTAGTGGCGCACTCAGGCTGTAATCTTCCCGCTGCATCTGTTCCAGTTCCTGCAAAAAGGCAACACCTGCCGAGTTGGCATAACCGAAATTTTCTTCCTGCTCTCCTTCATGAATCAGCGCATAGATATCCATCTGCACCGACTTGAAGGACTGCCCCAGAATGGAACGCGCCAGCAGTGCAATCTGCGGTACCAGTATATTCATCGGATCCTCTACACGCGTCACTACCGACAGATGCAGCCGGTCAAAGGAAGAATACATTCTTCCAAAGTCGGCCAGTCTGCGGGCTGCCTGACGAAAAGCGCGGTTCAGCTCCAGCAGATGCCTACCATCCTGACGGAAATGCTCGCTCCAGTCGGGACGCTGCATCTTTTTGCCGGAAGCCACTTCCGGTAGAGAAAGGTATGACAAAATCTGCTGCGGATCATCCGCTTCTGGTGATCGGGAAGAAGAGTCTGCAGCAGATTCCGGTAATACTTCAACGTACATAACACCAGCGCCATTGTCCCATTTTTGGGCATTTACGCTTCTGATATGAGCAGCCGCATCGCGGACATGGTCCCCGATAAACAGGAAAACGGCGGGGTAGTGTATACTGCTCCGCCCGTCTCCCTGTCCGGCTGTTTTCTCTTCAGCAGCAGCGTATGCCTCTGCGAATTGTCTCAGCCGAACATCCATATTATCTCAGTTTCCGGCGCAGATCGTTTAATTTGGTCACCATCTGCTTGTAGAACTGATAGGCTTCATCGCCATTGACCAGCTCTACACGCTCGTATTCCAGACGATCGCGCGCTTCCAGATAAGTCTCATACAATTCATCCAGCTTGGTCAGCAGCGGTGTAATATCCTCCGATGCTGTCAGCTCGTTATCACGGCGGTCCGCTTTGCGCATCAGTACCGCACGGTTTTTCTCATCCAGCTTGCGGAAGGCTTCGAATACTTCGAACTCTACCACATTTTTGGTCTTCATCAGATTCGCGAACGGCTCCCATGCTTCTTCTTCCGGATCGCGATCATACACATACAGTGCACCTTTTTTGGTGATCGTACCGGTATACAGTGCCTGTACAAACTGATCGATCAGCTTTTCTTCACCTTCAAAGCGTCCCAGCATGCTTTCTAGCTCGGTTATTTTCAGCTGAATCGCATCATATTTGGCCAGCTCTGCGCGTACACGTTCGATCATTTTCGGCGAACGGATCAGGTTCTCTGCAGCCAGTTCTTCATTGTAACTGTTAAAGATATCCTTGGATGATTCAGCCGGTAGGCCTTCGCTCATCAGACGACGCAGTTCGGTTAGCGCACGCTTGATTTCGCCCAGATTCGGACGGGATGCATCCAGACGCAGATCGTATCCGGTTAGTACAGCGTCCAGATCGAACGGCTGACTAAAGTTTATCGCGAACCGGTTGCTTGTATTCTGATCCACATCTTTTTCGGAAATCACTCCGAGTGCACGTGCACGGGCAAAGTCAGCCCGGATACGCGCATTGTATGATTGTACGCGCGGATTGACGTACGTCTCTCCCCATGACTGCTCGGGGATTGGCGACGGCAGATACGTCCAGTTTTCCTTCTCGCTCATTACGAGGTGACGACCTACGCCTTCACGATCCAGGATCGTACGCTCGTAATTCTCCTCGTATACTTTGAGTGGTGTATAGACGAACAGCGGCACGCCGTTACGGGTGTTCAGCCAGAATATCCGGTTTTTCACCTGACTTTCTTTGATCGTGAAATGAGACTTGCCGATCGCATTGGTCTGGTAATTACGGATACCACGCAAAATGCTTGGCGCCTGTACCGGCACAGAGACAAAGCCCCATGAAGGGAAGTGCAGATTGCCTGCGCTGTTGCTCAAATGGAATACCGGCACCGCATCATCATCCAGACGGCTGGCAATCTGACGTTCCACGAATTTCTCGATTGGCTCGTCTTCGCCGTATTTCATCACCAGGAAGTCTTCCATCGAACGGGTGATCAGATCACCGAATTTGTCACTCAGGAAATCGGAGATGGAGCGCACGATATCAACTTCATTTTCTTTGACCCATTGATCGGAATGGTCCAGCAGTTGCGTAGAGAAATCACGAATCAGATCGTCTCCGTCCTTGCTGTCCATAATATCGCTGACCGCTTTGGAGATATCCGGTACGCTGACCAGATTCCAGTAGTACGTTTTGTTGCCACGATGGTCAGCTTGTTCGGTACCGCTGGTCAGCAGCTCGCCGTTTTTCTCGAAAATAGAGCTCAGTGCATTCAGCACTTCGGTGAATACGCCGTAGATCCGGTTATTTTCACGATTCAGCAGCTGATACAGATCTTCATAGAACTCGATCATTTGCTGAGTACGCTCGATATCTGCACGCAACCAGTACTCATCGATTTTGGCTTCGATATATACATTTTTCTTTTTGTCTTTGGAGACAAAAGCACTCTTCGCATCACCCAGACGATCATTCGCATACTCTGACGCTGATTCGATATCACGCGGAATGCGTGTCAGACTCTCACGCAGCGTCTCGATATACGACAGCAGCATTTTCAGCAGGGAGAAGCCGTTTTCTGTATACAGCATCCGGGAGACATAGAATGGTCCCTGTTCCGGGTGCAGGAACATACGGCGGATCTGATCGGAGAATTGACCGACAATCTCGCCCGGCAGCTGCTGTTTGGCTTTGATATATTCTTCACGGGCACGCACGAGGAACGTCTGCTCCAGTTCGGTATCCATGCTGACTGCCTGCATTTTAACTACATTGTTATAGCTCAGACGCTCACTGTTCTCAAAACCTGGCAACGGCTCCGGTACGCGAGACTCAAACGTCTTGGTCATGGTGTCCAGATCGACACCCAGCTTGCGGGCAAAATTCTCTACCGCTTCCTGATCCGGTGCCTGATCGAACATTTTGTCCATCTTCTGGAACAGTCGGTAGGCCAGATACGTCGTCATCTCTTCAATCGGCAGTACAGCGGAAGAAGCACCGATGATGTTGTATTCATAGTTCGCCGGATACGCACGGTTCATCTGCGCGATATTGGTCCGGATATTGCTGATATAGTCATGAATCGCGAACTCTTCGCCGGAGGCTTTTTCCTCACTGGCCATAAAGTTCGTGATATTTTCGGCTGTGACATTCATGCAGTAGTCATATGCATTTTCCAGCAGCTTGCCCTCGGTATTGGTCGCCGAGATCAGATGACACAGGTTAAATGGCGGCAGTGGCGAATTCACATTCAGAATACTGCCGTACTGCTGCTTAAAGCGCTCGCCGCGGCTATCAACATTCATCCAGTAATCCAGTTCCTTGAGCGCGGCATAGCCGTTTTTGCGAATGTATTCACGGGTATGCTCGCTCAGGCTCTTGTTGGACAAATTGACATCCGGGGTAAACAGATAGCCCAGCATGGTCAGACGGTCAATCCCGGCAGAGCCGTAGTCGCGTTCTACAATACCGCGCACGATATAGGAGATATCGAGGAACGAGCCGCTGCCTGTACCGCCGGATAGACCGGTCAGCAGGAAGACCATCAGCTTTTTGTTGGTGCCGACAGACAGTGTTTTGATCTTCTTGTCGATACTCTGTACGACCTGATTGATCTTGGTGAACAGCAGCAGACGACCGGCCTGACGAACACCGGCAGCACCGTTCATACCGTCTGTAATGCTCATCTCCGGAGACAGCCATTCGGTAATATAAGGCTCCAGCAGGCTGCGGTTTTGCAGCAGGCCACCGATTTCCGGATTGGACAGAAGTACAAACTCATTATGCGGGTCCAGGCCGATGCCTTTGTATTTCTTGTTACGATCCTGTTCATTTGTCTCAAAAGCCAGGAATTCCACGTTATCGGGCTTTTCCTGTTTTTTCTTAGTTACCGGATCTTCCGGCAGACGGAAGCGACGGTTAATCTGGTATTTCAGACGCAGCAAGGCATCGATCCCTGTTCCTCCGAGTCCGATAATCAGAATCGGATTGTCGATGGTATCTACTCTTATTTTCTCGCTGACAATACCGCCACCAAGCGATACGTCGAGCTGTTGAATATGTTCTCTAACGATTGGTTTCATGGATGATCCCCCTTGTAACCTTCTAGTTTAACGTTCACTGAATTGATCTGTATTGCGTATTCACATGGAGCAAGTTCGTTGAATAGCACATGCTCTTGTGAATTGTACGATTTGATCATGAATTAAATATGTCTGACCGTTTCTCTTGTCCTGGCTTACTTGTGGCTTCCCGGCAAGTATTACCCTGGAAGCCGTATCATCAGGTCAGATATTCCAGCAGAATAGTCTTGTCTACCTGACGCAGCGCGATCGTCAGACGATCGCCGCTTTTCACTTCATATCCGCGGGAAGCATCGATTGCACGACCGGACTTCTCGATTACACTGTCTCCGTGGTTACGAATCAGGATACGATCATTATTACCCGGTGTGAATGTGATACTCTCGGTTTCTTTGAGTTCCGGCGCCAGCTGCAGCAGCTGATGCAGGTTGAATTTGCCACGGAACGTGGTCAGTTTCTTGTACTGCGGGTAGGATTTCTCTCCGGTATTCTCGTCGCGGATCTCGATAACCATCTGACCTACGAAACCACGATTTTTCTGCTTGAGCATACGCAGCAGGAACCAGAGTCCTGTCAATACCAATACTACACCGATAGCAATCAGAATCCATGCCATGGTACCAAGGCCCGCAGCTTCCTGCGCCCCGGAAGTACCTATGCCGGCTCCGGTTGCATCGACTGTAACCGGCGTCGTCTCGCGGTAGAAACTCTGCTCTTCCGCTCTTACAACCAGCTGGTATTTATGATTGTCCGGCACTTCAAAGGTTCCTTTGAATTCAGTACCATTACCTGTTAATGGCACCTGGCTGGCTGCTCCGGTATCCATATCTTTGACGTTCAATACAGCTTTGAGGTTACCTACCTGAGACGCATCGGTCAGCTTTTGTCCGTTGCTGGTTAAATAGGATAGGATATCGATCTTATCGCCTTTGCCGTAATTTTTACTTGGAATCGGCTCCAGCGCCATTTCCAGACTGTAATTGAAGATCAGGTTGATATCGATTTTGTCCTGATCGACCCCTTTGACCTGCAGTGTCCAGTCTCCCTGCTGCGGCTTAAGCAGTTTGACCAGGGAATAGCTTTTGGAAGTGGAGACGCTGACCTGATCGGAAGGAACAGCGACTTCTTTGCCCGACGGATCTTTCAGCTTCACTTCCACCTTTTGGGCGGACATGATCGAGATATTGGCTTCCTTGACGCTGGCATTCGGGATATTGATCTTCACATCCTGAAATTGTCCGTTACCGGTAATTGAATCGACCGGTACCACATTTACCTGCTGGTGAGCCGCGAAAATTTCACTCAGGATGCCTGGTAGCTCATCCGCTGAGCTGGTTACAAAAGATTTACCACCTGTCTCAGTAGCGATGTTCTTCAGCGCCTGCTGATTCAGCTTGCCATCGGCATTCAGTCCAACGGTGTAGACCGGATAGCCTTTTTGCTTGGCCTGCTGTACGGCTTCGTTCAACTGTTGATCCGCTTCACTGTTGGAGCGACCGGAGTTGCTGTTCAGTTCGTTATTACCATCTGCGAACAGCACGATCATTGGTTCATTACCCTGCTGCGAGCTGTCCTGCAGAATATTAACTGCTTCTTTCATGCCGACCGAGATATCCGTGTACGGTCCGCGATTCAGATCATCGATAAAGTTTTTGAGTTCTGTTTTGTCATCTGCCGAATTCATACCGGTCAATGCTTTCTCACGTTCAATTTGATCGGTATAGGCGACTACCCCTACCCGATCACCCTGGGTGGGCAGCATATCGACAAACAACTTCATCGCTTCATTCCCGAGCTGCTCGGGATCGCTGGATTTCATCGAGTTACTGACGTCCAGCAGCAGCACTGCATCCACCGAAGAGGATGGGCTGTTATTATTGGCTGCTGCCGATGCGGCAAACAGCGTACCTGGCAATTGTGTCAGACACAGGATCACTGCCAGCGTTATATACATAAGATTGAGTTTTCTACGGAACATCATTCTACTCCTTCGCTTAAGGTAAAATGTAGGACAAATATAGGACAGGCGATTCTCTCACATTGTAGCGGATTATAATTAAGAACCAGTTAAATTCACCTTAACATGCCTTAAAAAACATAAAGTGAAAAATTTGATACCATTTTCACCACAATATCCATAATAATCCATCTGCATCCAAAAAGTCTCGTTTACAGTCGAATGATCAAAGGAAGCCGGATATTATTATAACGTATCTGCTTGAATTCTTTCCCCACCCTGAGACGGGGGAGATCACTGGACTACAGGCTAAAAGTTGAATAATCTTCATCGCTCCCTTTATTCTGGAATAGAATTTCGCATAAAATAGAAAATAACCAAACTTCTACTACCTGAACATACAGAAAGGATTATCTTATGGATATACTTGCATACGCATGTGTCGCGATTACGTTTCTTTTTGTCGTGAGCCGCTTGTTAGCTTACGCATTTCGCCGTAAAAAAGCTCCTTCTGAAGAGGAATTGGAAAAGCAGCTGCTGGCCGCCGTTAACGATCGGGAATAACCAAATACGAATTACAGAGAGTGATTGCATACCATGACAACGACCAAAAAAGCGGTTCAGCTGCCTGTACTGGAGCGAAGCCGCCGCAACTATGACCGGCTGCGGGTCTGCCGCCGATGCGGACAGTATACGATCCTGCCCGGTGAACAATGTCCCAAATGCGGCAGAACCCGTCTCGTGCCGGTGATGGAACAGGCACGTTCCAAGGCTCGTCGCAAAATGCTGAACGAAATTTTATTTGCCCTGCTTCTTACTATCATAGCCGTTCTGCTGTCACAGGATATGACGCAGATCGCTATTGCTGCTGTGAGTGGCCTGGTGCTGATAGCTCTGCTGGTGCTCGTACAGCGCCGGATGATGGGACGGGAGACGCTACGGCAGCTCAGCCGCCTTTTCCGTTACAATCGTGCTACGATCTATGAAGGACTGGTACATGACCAATCCATCGGTGTAGAGACGGTACGCAGCGGAGAAGATGTAGAAGGTTATCATATGCTTCGCCAAACATCTGTACTGGTCCATAACGACCGGTTGCGCCTTGCTCTACTGTCACTGCTGCAGAATTTCCGTTTGCGCAGCGATATGGACCTGGATCTGGAATCACTGATCACACGGGATTTTGATCCGCTCGTCGCCGATTATATCGGTGAGATCGCCCGACTCAAGCGGGATATGATCAAAGATCGTTCGATTCGCTATATTATTGCCAACGAACCGAGGATTCTGGAGATGGCAAATGGATGGAATATTCTAATCAGCGTAACCTCGGCTGCTGTACGGATGAAGCGTTATGTCACCATGTATCCAGGCTTTATCCGCCGATACGCCCGCTTCCTGCCGCGGGAACGCTTTGTACGGCTATATCATGTAGTACGCCAGGATCCGGCGCTGCATGGAGAACTGCTAGGTCAGGATATGGAAAGTATCCGGGCAGAGCTGTATGCAGACGATCCTGCTTTTGAACACGATACTGCCGGAGTGGAGCGCTCATGATCGTACTCCGGCTATTTTCGCTACGCAATCTGCTGCTGGCCTGCTGTACTGTCGGTCTGGTGCTGGTCGTTATGAAAAGTGTCGGCATTTACCATACCATCAGCTGGGTCAAACTTGCCGATCAATATTATGCACAGCAGAAATGGGTGCCTGCCCAGGAATGGTACAGCCGGGCGAATAACAATCATTATTTTACGTATCAGGAACAGCATATTGCTACTCGACTGAATGAACTGGCACCGATTACCGCCTGGAAGGAAACCGTCGCTGCCAGTGCCAGTGAGCTACAGGCAGCAACGGATACCCAGCAGTTCGATTCTTTTATGAATGCTTTTCAGCGCTGGGCAAAGCATGTAAAGCAACAGCAACAAGCCGATGCACGGTTCAAAAAAGAATACAATCAGATTCAAGAGCAGTATCAGATGAAGCAGCGGATTCAGACGGGGTTCACGGCTTTCCGCAGCAGCTTTGAGGCTGCTCTGCAGCATAATCTGGCACAGGGGAACTATACGAATGAATCTTATAAATGGAATCTACTGCGAATCCCCACCAATTATTGGGACACCAAGCAGCCGCGGGATGAATACATTCGTACTCTGCTACAAACCTACGATCAGACCAAGCTGAAGCGCCTGGCAGCAGCAGGTGATTTCAATACATTTCTAAGTCAGGCATCTACGACCCTGCAGGCGTATCAGCAGCATAATTATGAAGCGTCCTGGGTCGCCGAGCTCGCAGAAAATGGAGCACGTTCTGTCATTACCAAGGATATTCAGGCCGGACAGGATGCACACTTTATCGCTCATGCTCGCAGCTTTATCGATAATGCCGCGCAGATCGGGCTTGGGTCTTCATCGGTTCTGACCCAGATTAACCGGCAAATTGATGTGCTGCAGAGTCAGGCTGGCGGGCTCTCGGCCCAGGGGCAGTTCCAGCAAGCTCTGACACTGTACCAATCCCTGAGCACGCTCAAAGATATGAGCGAACCAATCGCTCGCACCCAGATTGCCTGGGCTACGGCAGATCCTGCACATCTGCTGCAAAGCTCCAACGCTTCGATAGCGTATCAGCACATTACAGGCGGCGTGAACTGGGAAGATGTACCGGTATACAGTATCGCTACCGACTCGAATAACCGTCTGTTCTTTGGCCAAATGTCAGCGGATGGAGCCGTTAGTGTATGGTCTGGCGAAATAAGTGAATCTGCTGCCGGAATTCAGTCCCTGTCCCTGGAGACGCGTCTTAGCACCCGTTCACAGCCAATCGTGCTGGTACAATCGGACTCCGGCACTACCGGCTATACACAGTATTCCCTGTACGCTTTTACCGGCAGTGAAGTTCGCAAGTTGCTCTCTGTCGCAGCCGTTAGCTACGAGGTATCCGCAGACAGCAGTATCTTGATGCATCAACCGCTTGAAGGCGCTCCTGGTCAGACAGATATCTATACACCTGCACAGGATGGCAGCTATACACTCAGTGATAGACGTACCGATAGCACAAATTATCTGTCTGTGTCTGCCGGAGAAGTATCGTCCCATCTGAATGAACCGCTGCAATTCAGCACAGAGATTGTATCCGTCGATGCCGACGGTGCGCTGGCCAAGCAAGGTAACAACTATGTACGGTTAACCGGCGATCTGGAATTTACAACAGGTACATTTACCATTTATGGACGTTTTACTGGCAGCTTTGCATCGCTGGATTCCAGTTCGGGCGGGATATCCGGCGGCGGTACGCAAGAGTCGCCGAACAGTGACAGTTCCGACACGGATAGTACAGAGCCGGCAGAAACGGATGGTACCAATTCAGGAATGCCGGACGAGAGCTTTGAACCGGAATACGGACTTGGCGATCGCCCCCCATCCGGACCGATCAATAGCGCAGCAGGTATTCCGATCGTCGAAGTGGATCGGATCGAATAACAGCTGGCTAATATGGATAACCCAATCAAATAAATACAACCAAAACAAAAGACCAGGATCTTTTTCCAGTTACGGAAAAGAATCCTGGTCTTTTATTGATTCTATGTGGCAATTATTTCTACCCTATAGTTATTACTATAGAAGTGCTGTCTGCTTCGTGTGGACCGTCCATGCTAGCGCTGCAGCGCAGGCTGGACTTCTGCCGGAATTGGACATTGATAAGGCTGCCCGTCCAACCGCTCATTCAGCTCATTTCTGGCGGACTGCAACAGCTCCGGCTGAAGCAGCAGTTGTACAGCGGTTGCTGCCATAATTTTGCCGGCATACAGCATGCCCTTGTGTCCGATAGAGGTACGTCCCAACGATACCCACTGCCAGCTGTGCGCCGACGTCCCTATCGCAAAACAGGCAGTCGTGCACTGCACCGTTGGCGTGATCCAGCTTACATCCGCTACATCTGTAGAGCCATACAGCATCTGTCCATGCTCATAAGGCAGCACTTCGCTCGCCAGAGATCGATCACGCTGTGACAGCGGCAGCTTCTGCGCCAGACGTTTCTCCGGTTCGGTCAGTGTCTCGCGTACTGCTGCTGCCAGCTCCAGCTCGTCCTGTGTATGTACAGGTACCGGAAACTGCCCGAACTGTTCAAGCATCACCTGCTCCAGTGTCCGATTCGGCACGATCTCCGAGCAGGCTTTGTCAAAAACAATCTCGACTTTGGTTCCGCTCATCATCGCTGCTCCGCGGGCGATATCGTGAACCCGCTCCACCACTTCTGCCGCTTCATGTACATGAGGTGCGCGAATCAGATAGAGTACTTCGGCACTGGCCTGCACCACATTCGGTGAACGCCCTCCTGTATCGGTTACAGCGTAATGGATACGAGCTTCCTGAATAATATGTTCGCGCAGATAATTGACGCCGATATTCATCAGTTCGACCGCATCCAGCGCGCTGCGACCCATATGCGGCGCAGCAGCTGCATGAGCACTGCGACCTTTGAATTTATAATAAAATTGATAATTAGCCAGCGTATTCACCGACATTACACTGTGATAGTCAAAAGGATGCCAGGTGACCGCACTATCCACATCATCAAACACGCCGGCTCGGGCCATAAACGTCTTGCCCGAACCGCCCTCCTCTGCCGGACAGCCGTAATAACGCACGGTTCCTGTCAGCCCATGCTGCTGCATATAGTCCTTGACGGCGATCGCAGCAGCCAGTGAACCGGTTCCCAGCAAATTATGCCCGCAGCCATGACCATTACCGCCCGGCACCAGCGGTTGTTCTGCCGCTACACCTGCCTGTTGGCTAAGTCCGGACAGGGCATCATATTCGCCCAGCAGTGCAATGACCGGGTGGCCGCTGCCATAGCTGCCCATAAAGGCTGTCTCAATACCGCCTGTTCCACGTTCAACAGTGAATCCTTCTTCTTCCAATGCCATACATAAACGTTCGGCAGAATGCTCTTCCTGAAAACGAGTCTCTGCATAATCCCATATCTGATCGCTGACTGCTGTAAGCTTATCCTGTCTGGAGTCTATCGCATGGTGAATCGTTTTCGTATCGAGCATTTATTGGTTGCCTCCCAATCCTATGAATATCATGATAAATACCAGTTCCAGCATATAGCCGATTACCAGCATCATGGGTATCGTAACGATCAGCAGAATTCGCTGCAGCCTGGGTTCGACCTTATAGGTAGTCATCCAGCGGCGCAGCCAGAACCATGCCATGACCAGCGCCGGTACAATAATGAGCACGCCAATTGCTACTACGCCATAATACAGCCACATTGCTGTCTCTGTACCTGCGCCTCCGGCAAGCCATCGTTCTTTGCCGGTTACCAGGGCAATTACAGCTACTACCATAATGAGATAATATATTTTGAATACCGTACTTTTTGCCATTGAACCTTTGTTCACATTCCTCATCCTCTCACTCGTCTGTCTCTATCTTAACGAATCCGTCGCAGCCGGTAAATTTTGCGCGGTCTGCCGCGTACTGATTGTTGTTCCTCACCATCGATCTCGGCAAGGCCAATCTGGCACAGGCTGCTCATTATACGCTGCGCATTGCGGATCGTCATCGACAGATGCTGAGCAAGCTGGGAAGTGGTGAAGCCGTCCCAATTCATATGACGGGTTAGCGCTTCAATTTTGTTATAGGATTTCACACTGACATTTACTTCATTTAAACGGGCGAGCAGATCCTGATCCAGCGAACGCGAAGCATAGCTCCAGGTCGTTTCATCCTTGTCAATTTCGCGGATATCTCCGTTATCCTGCACAATCACAAGCATCTGATCACGCTTGGGCCGGGCATGCTGGAGAGCAAGCATCGCATGGTTCCCTGCGGCAAATGCAGTATCGCCATAGCCAATGCCTACCGACACGGGGATATCCATATCCAGCTCCATCTTCTCGACGACGCGGCGCAGACTAGACAATTCCCGCTCGATTGCTCCGCGCGTGCTGATCAGCTGATAACTGCCTGCGCCATGAGGAACCATCACTCCATCGATGCGCTCGCACAGTTCCAGCAGATGCTGCTGCATTTGCAGTTCGGCATGCTGCACTGCATAACGATCCCCGGAAGCCCGGTCCCGGAGTGTCATCAGATCACCTTCGATCATCTGCATTCCGATCTGCGTATCCTTGAAATACGAGCTGCGTGCCTGCTGAATCAGCAGTTCGGCAGCCTGCCGGATATCCTGGCGGGTAATGGTCAGTCGGTACACCGGCATTTTGTGCTTTTGCAGTTCGCTATAAATAAAGTGCATACAGGTTAATGCAGCGGCGCTCTGACCGCTTTTCCATAATTGCAGATGAAAGTTCACAATCTCATACGGATCGGCAGAACCTTCGAATATATTCAGATACAATTTCTCCGCCGAGATCCCCAGCTCTGCCAGTGATTCATGCAGATCCAGGTCTTCTGACTGCACCATATCGATAGAATACGGCCGATCACCAATATCCTGTGATTGCAGCATCTGTACCATCCCTTTGTACAATCCCGAGCCAGCCGGTTTGCAGTAAACTGCCAATTCGGATTCTCCCAGATAAGGACGCGCTATGGACATCGGCACCGGACCCGAGAAGAACCATCCTTTGAGCCCCGGACGATGCTGCTCCAGAATACCCGGAATTTCCTGCGGGTGATTATAGACCAGTGGAATAAACTGTGCATCTTCCGCCATATGCCGCGTAATTTCCAGAATATGATCGACAGAAGGTTGAGGCCCGATTACACCAAGACGATACGTCATAGAATTCTCCTTCACCACGTCACTTGTTATCAATCCAGCTATAATTATTATAGCAAGTATACCAAGTTCCTTATAGAAAAGAAGCTTGTTCGGATGTAAATCTTGCACCCACGCTTTAAAAAACAGAAAAGGAACATCCCGGCTGCGCTCTCCTGTTTACGGACTACCAGCCCTTATATTCAATCATTGATCGCATTATGAGACTTCATTTCCCAGCACACGCAGTGCAATTCGGCGGAACCATTCGATTCCGATTGGTAGCGACTCCTCTTCAATATCGAAGCGTGGATGATGATGCGGTACCGGGTTACTCGCTCCGATAATCATATAGGTCGCCTGGCCTCCATTTTGCTGAACACGGCGCAGCATATAGCTCGCATCCTCACTGCCGGTAGAGTACGCCATCTGTTCCGGTACCGTATGCACCCCGGGAATACCCTGAGCAGCTTCACGAGCCAGCTGCACCATATCCGGATCGCAGGTGATCGGAATCGCGCCGCCGGCAATCTCGATGCTGTAGGTTAGTCCGTGCATACCTGCGCTGTGTTCAACGATCTGCCGCACACGCTCTACCAGCTGACTATTGGTTTCTTCCGACTCCGATCGGGTCTCTACGACCATTCGGGCATGTTCGGGAATAATATTGGCTGCTGTGCCGCCTTCCAGTACACCTACATTAATACGGGTATCCCCGGTGCTATAGCGCGGAATCGCATGAATATTCAGCAGCGCCGTAGCTGCGCCCAGCAGGGCATTTCTGCCTTTTTCCGGATCGGCTCCCGCATGGGAAGCAACGCCGCCAAAATGTACAGATAGCTTGGTCGTTGCCAGATACCCTTCGGTACCGCCATGTACTTGTCCGGTCGGCACATCACAGCCCAGATGCGCGCAAAAGAAGTAATCCACATCATCCAGTATTCCCTTTTCCACCATGGCATAGGCACCCCGCACACCTTCCTCGGCAGGCTGGAAAATGAATTTGATTGTTCCGCGCAGCTCTTGTCCAGCCAGCGCTTCTGCTACACCAAGTCCAATTGTAGTATGACCATCATGGGCACAGGCATGCATATTGCCCTGGAATTGTGAACGGAAACCGCCAGCCTGCGGAGGATGATCGGTATCGGTACTTTCTACAATCGGCAGTGCATCCATATCAAACCGAAACGCAAGCGTAGGTCCGGGCTGTTGCCCCCGTAAAATGCCAACTACAGCGGTATATCCGCCTTTCATCTTTTGCAGGATCTTTGGATCGGCTCCATGCTGCAGCGCACGCTCATATGCGCTATCCAGCACTTCTTGTGCAGGCAATCCCCTGCGGGAAGGTCCATCGATCGCATCCTGTCCATAGATCACTTCATATCCGAGAGCTTGCAGCATCTGTACGACTTTGCAAGCTGTACGAAATTCGGTAAAACCTAGCTCGGGATGCTGATGCAGATCCCGGCGGAGTTCAAGTATGTCTAACATAAGTTGTTCATCTCCTCTATTAAAATTCAAACCATATTCCAAATAATAAATAGCCTGCCTCTAACCATGCATCTCGCCCTGATGATTATCCCTGAAGCTTCGGATATACTCCCGGCCCGATTGGCAGCCCAAGCCAATACCACACTACCAGCAGCAGCGACCAGACCAGCAGGAAAATAATCGGATAAGGCAGTACCAGCGAATAGTAGGTTCCCAGCTTGGCATCCTTTTGGTACCGCTGGAGAAAGCTGAGGAACAAGGGCAGAAATGGAGACATCGGTGCAAAAGGAATAACCGACGAATCCGCTACCCGAAAAATCATCTGGGCAAAAGCCGGATGGAAACCAAGCAGCATGAACATGGGCACAAACACCGGTGCCAGAATCGACCAGATCGCCGATCCGCTGGCAATAAACATGCAGAGCAGCGCAGACAGGAACATTAATCCGAGAAAAGCCGGAATGCCCGCTGTATTGGTCTTTTCCAGCAGATCGGTAAGACCGAGTGCAATAAACTTGCCCATATTGCTCCAGTTAAAAAAGGCTACAAACTGGGACAGTGGGAATACCATTACGATAAAGCCAGCCATGCCTTTCATCGGATCAATCAGCAGCTGCGGAACATCGTTCTGGCTGCGGATCTGACGAGTTGCGATACCATAGGTTACTGCCGCGACGAAGAATAGCAAGATAATAGTAGGAACAATACCCGACATAAATGGAGACGGCACAATCGTTCCGAGCTCCGGATCGCGCAGAATAGCGTTGGATGGCAGTACCAGCAGAGCAATCACAACCAGCGAGATCAAAGTCGCAATTCCACTCGCCAGCAGCCCCTTATTCTGCAGTGGTGTCAATTCTTCCAGACGATCTTCCTGTCCTTTGCTCTGGTACACAGACAGCCGAGGTTCTACAAATTTGTCCGTAATCAGTCCGCCGGTAATGGTCAGCACGATGACAGAGGCCGCCATAAAGAACCAGTTATCCAGCACACTGACATGAACAGCCGGATTGACAGCTGCGGCAGCTTCGGTGCTGATCCCGGACAGCAGTACATCTGTCGTCACAATCAACAGATTGGCAGTGAAACCCGAACCTACACCAGCAATAGCTGCGAGTAGACCGGCTACCGGGTGGCGTCCAACTGCGAGGAACATCAAAGCACCCAGCGGCGGCATGATCACAAGCGCAGCGTCCGAAGAGACATGGCTGAAAAAGGCGATAAACAGCACCATATAACTGGCGTAGCGAGCACTGACACGAGAAGCCATTTTCAGCATCAGCGCCTGCAGCAGGCCGACTTTCTCGGCCAGACCGGCGCCCAGCACGAGTGCCAGAATGGAGCCAAGCGGAGTAAAGCCGCTGAAGTTCTTGATCACATTGGGCAAAATCCACTGGATGCCTTCTTTGCTCAGCAAATTCTTGACCGTTACGGCTTCACCTGTAGACGGATCGACAGCTGATATATGGAGCCAGGATAACACTGCTGTTGCCAGCATCAGAATAATGATCAGGTACACAAACAGCAGAAACGGATTCGGAATTTTGTTACCGACTCTCTCTACCCAACCAAAAATGCCACTTGAATTCGAATTCGTCTTTACCGGTACTCCGTTTGCTCCACTCACAGACCTTCCCCCTATTTAAAGACTATTTAACGATATTTTCGTTTAAATGATTATAGTGAAAGAATTCATATCGAAGCAATACTTATGTAATGTATTTTTACAAAAAGATAAATAAAAATTAATAAATATGCATTTCCGACCTCATTAAAGCATGTATTTACTCTTAATAAAGTATATATGTACTCTGAATTAAGTAGATCTAACATATATATGACTTTGTGTAAGCCTTATCAATATCATGCTTTTCTTTTTTCTACTTCGAATCTCGCTTGCTGTTGTCGTAATATTTGCGCAAAGTCAAAAAAGCCTGACCCTTTTAAAAAGGAAATCAGGCTTTTTCGGACAATCGTTATACTCTTGCTATTGGTTTTGTAATAAAGCTGTTATTTACTGCGTTTGCGAGCTGCAGTTACCCATGCACCGATCGCTGCGATCAAAGCGACGATCGCTACGACCAGAGTTGCAGTCTGCATGCCCGTGCTAGCTGGAGCCGAAGCTGCCGGAGCAGTCGTACTGCCTGCTGCCGGTGTATCTGTAGAGGTTGCCGCAGTATCCACAGCAGCGCCTGTATCCGTACCGGCTGTACCGCTGCCCGCTGTACCTGCTGTGTCATGACCATGATCAGCTGTGGCTGCTGTATCGGCACCCGCGGCACTCACTACCGTCATGGAATGAGGCGTATCACTGCCTTCATCTCCAGTCCATTCGACGATACTACCATCGCTGTAATACTGATACGCATCCCAGTTCAATTCGCTATCTTTGGCAGGATTTTCTCCTACAAAGACAAACTGTTGGAACTGTCCTGCTTCAATACCGCCGCTCTCTGCTTCCCAGGTTACAGCCGTCACTTCGCCGGCATCATTTTTCTCGGTTGTCGTTTTCCAGCCCGGAACTGGCTGATATTGCTTGAAGACCAGGTTTTCCGGTACTTTCAGCGTTACTTTGGTTGTAGGAATTTCTTTTTCCGAAGGTACTTTGATCGTGTATGTCTCCCATGCGCCAGTCATGGATTCAGCTGGTTTGACGGTAACATGCGCACTGGCAACGCCTGCGAACGTTACGAATCCGGCCAATGCAGCAGCCGAAGTAAGTGTAATGATACGGGTAAATACAGATCTCAATTTCATGAGTGAATAAGCCCCTTTGTCTGAGTAATATAGATTGCCTCGCGCCCTGTATGGTACCGAGCATTCCTGTTTATTAACCTACCTTGATGGTAAACTGCACATCCATGCTATCCAGCTTTTTGGTCAGAATATGCATATCGATCTGCCAGCGTCCGTTCATGCTGATCATGGACTTCTTCTGGTACACACCATTTTGTGCATCTGCACTGTTCATCGTGAATTGAGCAGGTGCCATAGCCATATCCATATGCGTCATGGTCACTTCAATCTGTTCTACATCTACGGGCTGTCCTTTGGCATCCTTGACGGTAACGATAAAGTCATTGCTGCCCATCTCCAGCGGCGTTACCTTGAGACTCACATCGTATCCTTCAATCTGCTGGGTCTGAGCGGTAATCTGTTCAGGTTTGACCTTGACCAGCGAGCCGCCCATTGGCGACAGATGCACCAGAATAGCCGCCAGCACCAGAATAACGAATCCGGTCAGCACTTCCCAGATCAGATCCTTGCCCAGCTCCTCTTCCTGCTTGCGGCCTTTGACATAGTTCATACCGGCAAAGGCTGCCATGATCAGGAAGAGCAGGATTTTGCCCAGCAGCGTCAGTCCATACGCTGTCGTAAACAGCGAATTCAGCTCCGGCAAATACACCAGACTGCCATAGATGCCGGTGACCAGCAGTGCAGCTACCGAGACGATCGCCCACCAGGAGAATCGGCGCACGATACTCCAATATACATTACGGCGTTCCTCTCCATGATAGAGCCCTGCAATCTTCGGCAGGAACAAGGCAAGCGCCAACAGCGCGCCACTCCAGACCAGAGCCGACAGCAGATGAATAAAGTCAGCCGCAATCGCAATACCTGCATAAGGTTCTGCATAGGCATGACCGTCAAATGCTTTGGCCAGCAGCGCCGCGATCAGCAGCCCGAATGAAGCCATCCCGATGATTTTGCGAACCTGTGCAGATAAATTGCGCAGTTGCATGATCAGCAGACCTGCAATTCCGAGCAGCGTGAAAATCATCTGCAGCAGCCATACTTTACCGAATACGGTACCCTGCAGAGTCGTCATCACTTCAGCACCTGTACCGGATAAAGGTACATCCGCATCCCAGGCAATCCGTAGCGGCAGCTGGATTAGCAGCGCTGCCAGAGCAATTACACTGCCTGCGATAACAAACCAGCGATAACGGCCGCTCATCATCCAGCCTGTATTCTCCCCGGTGCGCAGACGCTGTGGCAGCAGGAACAACGTCAGACAGAGTGCCCCGAGCAGCATCGCCTGTCCGGCATATTGCAGCCAGCGCATCACGACCAGCATCGGATTCACCGGTTTGTCGCTGATACGGATATCTGTATCGTTAACATCTTTGCCGGCCCCATCGCCCACCTGGAACACGATTCCTCCCTGCACCGGATGTCCGTCACCAGATACCGCTTTCCAGGAAATATTGTAAATGTCTCCGGCCAGCTTCATCGGTACATCCGCTTTGAGCACCGTACCGTCCTTCTCGTCAATCTGCGCCTGGATCGGCTGAATGACCTTGCCGGACGAATCCATCAGCTGAATGCTGTAATAGGCGCGCTGAATATCTTCATTAAAACGAATCTTGATCTGCTGCGGTGACTGCTCCAGCACCTCATTTTGTGAAGGTGAGGATTCCACAACGGCCGAATGTGCCAGCCCCTGTTGCGGGAACAATACGCACATCAGGAGTGCCAAGAGAGCGAGCAGACTGTGCATCATCGTTCTGCCTTTGTGAACGGCACGCTTATTCGATAGCCTTGCTGTATGCAGGGAATCGCTTTCCACATGGCGATAGTGAACAGCAGCCGATGGTGAATGTCCGGCTGACTGCGTGTTCTGTAATTCATCTAATCGTATACTTCTGTTACTCAATCCTTCACCTGCTTTCCGAACGGGCATGGGACCCCAAGTCCATTGCACCTTTCTCATCATAACGGAACATCCTCCGGGGGAAAATGACTACATAGGGCTATATAACCGTCATTCACCGGTTCAAATTTGAATGAATTATGGACGCGGACGCTGATCCGAAGCTAATCCCTGCTCCAGAGCATACCTGGTCAGTTGCACACGGTTCTCCAATTGCAGCTTTTGCAAAATATTTTTGAGATGATTTTTGACGGTCTGCTCGGAGATGACGAGCTCGGCAGCAATCTCCCGATTGGTCATACCGGAAGATACCCATTGCAGAATCTCCCGTTCCCGGCGAGTAAGTGTATCGGCAGCCGGATCACTCTGTGTTTTGCCAAAGGGAAACTCCTGCAAAATACGATGTGCAATCTCCTGACTCATGCCTTCCCGATCAGATGCTACGCTGCGCAGGTATTCCAGCCAGGTCGAAGGGGGTAGACTTTTGAGCAGATACCCCTGTGCACCCTGCTTGATCGCTTCGAACAGATGAGCCGCATCATCCGATACAGTCATCATAATAATTTTTACATACGGAAATCGCAGCTTGATCAGCCGCGTCGTCTCCAGTCCGTCCATTCCTTTCATGGAAATATCCATCAGAATCAGATCCGGCATCCATTTCTCCGTGAATTCCAGTGCTTCCTGCCCACTCGCTGCCGTACCGATCACTTCAAACATCGGCTCTTCCGACAAAATCACACTGGTTGCCTCCCGGGCATGAGCATGATCATCCACGATCAATACACGTACTCTATCCATGTCTGCTGCCTCCTGTCAGTATAAAACGGGTCCAATTCTCTTCTCGCCGAAGCGCAAAAGTCCAGCCTCTTAGTTCGGCTCGCTCCGCGGTAATACGAAGCCCGAATTTGCCCGGGTCTGCCAAATCCTGTTCGTCATATCCGTGTCCATCATCCTGCACGGTCACCTGCCAATCGCTGTCCTGCTGTATACCGGAAATTGTCGCATGTCTTGCTCCTGCATGCTTGTGAATATTAAGCAGTGCTTCCCGAATACAGGCGAGTAGCTCGGCTTGCTCATCCGGACGCAGCAGTCCTTCATCCAGCTGCCAGTCCAGCTCCACTTTGACCCCGGCCAGCGGAATCATCTCGCAGATCCGGTATTCCAGCGAAGTGGCTCCGGCGTCCTCCTGTCGCGGCGAATATTTGAGATTGGCAATTGACTGGCGTACATCATGATTCGCTTCGCTGACGGTACGACTGATATCGTTCAGCATCTTATGCACTTCGGGATCATCGAATCGGCGGCGCGCCTGATCCAGCTTGACACCGAGCAGGAACAGTGATTGCGCCACTCCATCATGCAGCTCCCCGGCGAGCAGCTGCCGCTCTTCCAGCTTGCCCTTGGCAATCCGTTCCTGGTCCAGAGCTGCCTGCGTATGCTCCATCATTGTAAACATCCGGCGCAGCAGTGTAACACTGACAATATAGACAATAACCGGCGACAGCCAGTTCCCCGCTTCCATGGACAGATACGGCATCAGCAGTTGATGCCTTACATACTCCCATAACCCAATTGTAACGGTCGGTAAAAACAAGATGGTCCATTTCATCCAGCGATAAGACATATCATTCTCCTTTATCCGGCTCTAAGATATACATAAATCGACAGGCTGATTTCGCCACTTCAGTATCACTTTGCTGCATCTACTGTTGTATTATCCCATGACTGAACCGTGTATAACCTGTGAACAGTTGAATATTTTGCAAAAAAATTTAGATAAATGATTTGCAATTCACTAGTTGAATGCTTACAATGAGAATGTAGATATGATAATGATTATCATTCCTGATGAATTGATAATACATTGATAATTCCTGAATAAGGAAATCCTGTTACTGCTGCAATGTGCACTTTGTGCCTCATTATATACGCGCTGCTATCCCTGCGCTTTAAAAGGAGACGGAATCTTGATGAACGCAATGACCCAAAAAACCTCACTACAAATCGACGATTATCTCGATCTTCTCAATCTGGCTGTTCATGTGGGTGACCACAGGTGGCAAAAAGAAATTATCCGCAAGCTGGAATATTTGAAAAAGTGCTCTGTCCCTTCCCGCAGCCGCTAGTAATCTGCTGGCTGGTGTACAGACGCATCCATATATGACAAAACCGACCCGGTAAAAGGAGTCGGTTTTTTTGTGTATTTACAAGCTTACTTCTACCTACAATTATATATTCTTATCTACATGTGCCGTTATCTGGCTTAAGATAGCCTGTGCTCCAAGTCGTCTAGCAAACTCTAATGCTGCAATTATGCTGACGGATGGAGGCCTAGCTGGTACTGCTTTGGAGTGACTCCGTATTTTTTGCGAAACAGTCCGATAAAGTGAGAAATATTATCATACTGAAGGCTCATCGCTACCTCGGTAACTGTGTGATGTCGAAGCATTTGGCGGGCTTCTTCCAACTTGCGGTTGGTAATATATTCTCGTGGTGTCAGTCCAGTCAGCTTTTTGAACCGACTTGTAAAATTGGTATGTGACATCTGGTAATGACTGGCCAGATCGCGAATATGATGAATCGTACTGATATGATCATTAATATCGCGGATCGCTTGATGAACCGGATCACTGCGATCCAGCTTCAGCAGCTGCTCCGCTCCCTGTACGTGAAGCAGATGGTAGGTAAGCTCCTGGGCAGCCAGATCAATCAGAAAGCGACGATCCTCATCATGCAGACTGAGATGACGTCGAATCCGCTGAATCGTATGCTGAAGGTCACGGCTCTGATGATTCACCGCACAGCGCAGTATAGTACCGTTATCGATCGTAATAGATGTACACAGTTCTTCCTCCACGACAGGATGCAGCCGTGCAATCAGCTGATCACTCAGTTCAAATACCAGCGCACGGGTCGGTACGGGAATCTGAATTTCAACGCGGGAATGTGCCGGCAGCAGCAGCATTTCACTCCGGTCATGGGTAAAAAAGTTCTCTTTGATGCCGGCGCGTACATTTTTTTGTCCTTCCAGAACCGTACACAGCTTCGGAGACTCATAAGCGGCATAATTTTCGCTATAATTCTCTGGCAGATCATAATACAAAATACGCAGCAAATCCGTCTGATACCCATACTGAAGTTCGTCATAACGGTCAAAGCCATGCAATGCCTGTTCCATAGACTCTCCCTCTTTGAAACCACGAATATTTTACGGCAATAATTGATATTTTTGTATTCGTTATCGGGCTACACTTAATAAAGTAAGTATAACTCAATTGCTTCTAACATCCAACAAGCGAGGTAGATCAGTATGGCAGGTAAAGCAAAATTCATGATGCCCGGTATGAGTCTGATGGGCTCCGGTTCCCTGCAGGATGCCGGTGAGGAAATCCGCAAACTTCAATATCACAAAGCATTGATCGTTACGGACCAACCACTAGTTGATATTGGTATTGCTGGCACAGTAACCGATATGCTGCAACAGATAGGTATTGCCTCAGCGATTTACAGCAGCACACGCCCCAATCCGACTGTTCGCAATGTAAATGAAGGACTGCAGGCATATACCGATAATAGCTGTGACTGTATTATTTCTCTTGGCGGAGGCTCACCGCATGACTGTGCTAAAGGTATTGCCCTGCTCGCGACCAATGGCGGTAGTATTGAAGATTACGAAGGTGTAGATCGTTCTGCACAACCAGCCGCTCCACTGATCGCGATTAATACAACTGCCGGCACCGCTAGTGAAATGACCAAATTCTGCATTATCACTGATGAAGTTCGTCATGTAAAAATGGCTATTGTGGACAAGCATACAACTCCACTAATCGCTGTTAATGATCCGCAGCTGATGATGGCTATGCCCAAGTCACTGACAGCAGCTACCGGTATGGATGCACTAACTCACTCGATTGAAGCTTATGTATCTACCGATGCAACACCGATCACGGATGCCTGTGCACTCAAAGCTATAGAGCTGGTTCGCGATTATTTAGTTCGTGCTGTAGATAACGGACAGGATGCGGAAGCACGTGAACAGATGGCTTATGCCGAGTTCCTGGCCGGTATGGCTTTTAACAATGCAGGTCTTGGCTATGTTCATGCTATGGCCCATCAGCTGGGCGGGTTCTACGATCTGCCTCATGGCGTATGTAATGCTATTTTGCTACCTCATGTAGAACGCTATAATATGCAGGCTGCTGCAGAGCGCCTCACGACCATCGCCCATACGCTTGGTGAGCAGGTCGACTTGTCACGTCCCGAAGAAGGAGCAGAGTTGGCTATTCAGGCAATTGAAAAGCTGGCCCGGCGAGTTGGTATTCCTGCTGGTCTGCAAGAGCTTGGTGTCAAAGCTGAAGACTTTGATACGCTGGCTGCCAATGCCATGAAAGATGCCTGCGGGGTCACTAACCCGATTCAACCTTCCAAGGAAGATGTAATTCATATGTTCGCGAGTGCGATGTAAGACAGGCAGTTCTCTCATTTTCTCCTCTATCCTTGGATCTGCATAATTCTGCAGTATCCAAAAAGCCCGGTGATATGCACCGGGCTTTTTTTGTACAATTTATTTTAATGTGTAAAATGATGTAGGTTTGTACGAAGCAAAACTTTGCTATGGACCGAATATTTATCGTTGCGATTAGAGCAGCGCTTCAATATCCTCTTCAAGATCGTATGGATCGGTTGTAGGTTCAAAGCGTTTGACCACTTCACCGCTGCGGTCAATCAGGAACTTGGTAAAATTCCATTTGATTGAATCGCCCGGCATATACTCCGGATGACGCTCATGCAGCAGAGGCAGCAGGATTCTGGCTACCGAATGCCTCATATCAAAGCCTTCGAATGGCTTGGAATCGGCCAGATACGTAAACAAAGGATGCGCATACTGATCACGTACATCCACCTTTTGGAACATCGGGAATGTAACACCGTAATTCAGCATACAGAAAGCCTGAATTCGTTCATTACCGTCAGGTTCCTGATCAGCAAACTGGTTGGAAGGAAAACCGAGTACAATGAATCCTCTGTCTT
Organism: Paenibacillus shenyangensis; assembly: GCF_000346635.1. Lineage (NCBI taxonomy): Bacteria > Bacillati > Bacillota > Bacilli > Caryophanales > Paenibacillaceae > Paenibacillus > Paenibacillus shenyangensis. The sequence goes on along the minus strand of NZ_AOIG01000018.1, from coordinate 92,020 downwards.
TATAACGATCATATAACTTTTGTAAATCTTCAAATTGAAAAGTAAAACCGCATTGACTCGCTGTATTAACGACCAGAATAACCTGATCACGATATTCCTCCAAAGATACTTCCTTACCAGCCATGTTGGTTGCCGCAAATTGATATACACTCATAATTCGTTTTACGTTCTCCTTTGATTACAATAATTTAGTAGCCTATTATATTGTAAGCAATGTAAAACGCATTTGAAACTATAGTCCTAATATATTTTAAAATATTAGAGGTATTAAGAACTATAAAATCAATTATTTTGTCGAATAAGGAATGGATTTACAGGAATTCGTTTATATTGCAGCTTATATTTCTCAAATCGTTACGTTATTCTGTTCTGAAATCTATTCGTTCTGATCGTCACCATGGTCTTCTACATGCGTTCCCATAAAAGGCTTATTTACATAGTAGTACATCATCGACATAAAGACCGAACCACCAATCAGATTGCCGAGTGTTACCGGGATCAGATTATGAATGACGCCAGCGAAATTAATTGTCGATGGATGATCGACCACAAGCGCAATTGCAAAAGTACACATATTGGCAATACTGTGCTCATACCCCGAAATAAAGAAGCAGAATACAAACAGCATCATACAGAATAGCTTCGCCACTTCATTTTTAAGCCCCATTGGAATAAAAAAGGCCAGACAGACGAGCCAGTTACACAAAATAGCCCTGAAAAACAGCTGCGAAGTGGGTGCCTGCATCTTGTGCTCTACCACATTCAACAAAAACGCATTGACCGAGTGATCCGAATAAAGCCCGGTTAGGAAGATCAATAGCGCAAAAGCACAGGCTCCCATAATATTGCCGATATAACTGGTCACCCACATCTTCACTACCTGCAACCAGCGCAGCTTGCGAATCAGTGCTGCATAGGAGTAATAGAACGTATCCCCTGTAAATAGATCCCCTCCGCCCAGCGAGATCAGAATAATCGCCGCACCAAAGGTAAGTGCTGCCATCGGATAGGCAGCAGGCGATTCCACAGCATAAAAGAAATTGCCTGTCTTAAAAGCAACAATAACGCCGAATCCGATAAACATACTTGCCAGCATTGAGCGCGACAGGTAGCGGAGTATGCTCTGTCTGAAGATCATATTCTTTTCCAGTGCCAGCTTCTCCACCTGTTTTAACGATTGTAGTTCCATTCATTCACCATCCTAGTATGAATTCGATTTGATTGACTCCCTGCTTGCCAGGCTGCATCGATGGCTATTCCTGATTGTTCTACAATACCATATCCGCATAACCGTATGATTATGCAGATCGATTTCATTATAGAATTATCTACACGCAAATGCCCTATTTTAACCCGTTTCTTTTAGCCTATCTCCTACTAGACTATAAGACATAGGAACATATTCCTATTCTTCGACAAAATATGACCAAAGTCACTAAAAGCTATTAACTTAGTAAAACAATCTGCCGAAAAGATATTATAAGCAAAAGCAGTCACAAATTGGACACATCATTTTTCTGTAACCAACGATTATGGTGTTTTAACACCTAATCTTGATGATATATAGATGTTATCAGTAATTAATTCATCTCAACGTCGGTTTTTTTATGAAAAAAGTAACATATTTAAGCTCATTTTAATGAACATTTTGTGAAACTGTGTTAATGTAAATTTACAATCAAAATTACGAGGTGACCGAAAATGACAAACCATAGCAAAGTACAGCAACTTCGGGAATTGCTGCCACAAGAACAACAAGGAATTACACGCTACGTTGAACATGCTCTGCAATCGATTGATGAACTGGTTGAAAAACATCGTCAGTATACTGCTTCTCTGGCAATCTACGGTGATCGTATCAACGGTAACGAAGAACGTGTATACCGTGATACCATTTCCGAAATCAAAGCACAGCTGATCGAGACACTGGAAAGAACAGTCGAAGACTTCTCCCATCTGGGTGACAAGAACTGGAGCAAAAACTACAAAGACGGTATCAAGTAAGAACTCTCTTTCCTGCTTGATGCATCAATTATGGTATACACCGACATTCCATGAGATGATGATTAGATATAGCACCTGTACTCTCTATAGCAGCACAGCAAAAAACCGTGGCCCGGGAAGCCACGGTTTTTCTTTTATGTTCTTTATTTGTAATAAGGCGCCATCATCAGATAGACAATTACCCCGGTAGAACTTACATACAGCCAGATCGGCATCGTCCAGCGGACGATTTTTTTGTGCTTGGCAATCTGCATCGTCCATCCCCATACCAGTGCGAACAGTGCCAGCGGTACGATAATCGCAGCCAGGAAACTGTGCGTGATCAGAATGAAGAAGTAAACGGTACGTATAAATCCTTCACCGCCATATTTGGCTGTCTCCGGAGAGAGGTAGTGAAATGTTAGATACGTAACCAGGAACAGCAGTGTTGACGAAAAGGCAGCCAGAATAAATCCCCGGTGCAGCTTAATATTTTTTTTCAAAATCGAGATCAGTGCAGCGACGAGGAAAATGAAAGTAAAGCTGTTAAAAATCGCATTCATCCGCGGCAGCAGTGTAATATCAAATCCAACCGTTCCTTTGTAACCGATAGCCGGTGAGAAAAACAACAGCAAAATGATGACGTTAGCAATTACAGATACGGTAATAATCAGACCTGTAAAGTTCTTGTTGGTCGTTGGCTTGAGATTGCCGGTTTGTGTATCCTTGTCCATGTGTACTCTCCCATCCTTGCGATTCATACTGGGAATATCGAAATATCCTCATTATATTATATTTTAATAAACCGGATAAGGATAAGCGGATTGGTGACAACAGTTTGAACGTTTTGGAATCACACTGGTTTTTAGCTATCTTTGCGCCAGATATCATGATATTCTTCATTGCGCTTGAACTGTGCGAGCGCATAAGAGCACGCCGGGACAACGGTCTTCCCCTGCTCGCGGGCTACATCCACTACACGCTGTATGAGCTGCTGACCGACCTTTTGCCCCCGCAGTTCTTCCGATACAAAAGTATGGTCGATAATGATCGACTGTTCATCATAAGGACCAAAGCCAATCTCTGCTTTGGGCTCTCCATCTACTTCCATTACGAATCCTTTATCATTCTCTACAATGTTTTGCATAATTTTCGCTCCTTCCGAAATAGACAATATATCTTTTTTATCCCCGCAATTCCTCATGACGAAACAATCCGCTATCTGTAGGTTAACGCGATTCCGTTCTTTTCCATCCATTAAAATTCTATATTCTAGAATATAAATTTATTAATTCTTTATATGTAAAATAAATACATTTAGTACTTAGTGCCTATTACCAGATTTTTACTAATGTCGAAATATATATTGAGTCTTAAGTTAACTAACGGAGGTAACCTTTATGAAATGGTTTCATAATTTAAAAACATCAGCCAAGATTATATCTTCATTCATTTTAATCGTGCTGATCTTGATTGCTTTTGGCGTATATAGTCTCCGCAACCTGGAGCAAAGCAGTGAACGCACCAGTCAGATATCCGGCAACAATCTGGTATCCGTACAAAATCTACTCGGCGTACAAGTCTATTACCAGCGTCTGAGAGTCGCTGTGCGTGATCTGAATACTACAACCGACGCTGACAAACAGCAGACCTATCTGGACAAAATGGCTCAATTCAAAACCGGTATTGATACCAATATCAAAGCGTATACATCACTTGCTTCTACACCTGTCGAACAACAAGGACTCCAACAATTCAATGCCGCTTATGCCAAATATATCGAGCTGTATACTCAGGCAACCCGTATGGCACAGGTTCCGGGTGCTGCAGGAACAGCCGCTTTTATCCAGTTCAAAGACAATACCCTCAAACAGGCTGGCGATGAGCTTGGAACGATTCTCGACGGACTGATTGATTACAATGCCAAGCTTGCACAGCAAGCCAGCACAGATGCAACTAGCGATTATCAAAAGGCCCGCACACTAACTATTACTATTCTTGTATTTGCTGTTATCTTCAGTCTCCTGCTAGGCTATTGGATCGCCCATATGATCTCTACACCGCTTAAGAAACTGTCCGCGCTGATCTCTCAATTTGCTGCTGGCGATCTGAGTGGTACATCGGATATTGATACTCGTGATGAAGTAGGCCAGCTGGCTGCTTCTGTTAATACCATGGCAGACAATCTGCGTGATCTGATCGCACGTATCTCCATGTCGTCCCAGAGCGTAGCTGCCGCTTCCCAGGAAATCTCCGCTACTACGGAGGAAATCGCTCATACAAGCAGCACTCAGGCAGAAGCTTCCGCTTCCATTACTGAATTGTTCAAGGAGTTGTCTGCGGCTATCGATTCTGTCGCCCGCAGTGCTACCGAGACGGCAGAGCTGTCCAACCACACTCTGGATATGGCCCATCAAGGTGGACAGGTGGTTGACCAATCCATGATCAGTATGCAAAACATGAATACTTCCATACAACGCCTGGAAGAAGATTCCCAACGGATCGGTGAAATTATCAGCGTAATCGACGATATCTCCAATCAGACCAATCTGCTTGCACTGAACGCCGCCATTGAAGCTGCACGTGCCGGTGAACAAGGCAAAGGCTTTGCTGTTGTTGCCGATGAAGTACGCAAACTGGCCGAACGCAGTATGGATGCTACCAAGCAGATCTCCAGCATTATCAAAATCATGCAGAAAAATACCCAGGATAGTGTATTATCCGTACGACAAAGTGTAGAACAATCGACGCAGACGGGGGATTCTTTCCAAAAAATCATTCGTATGGTGAATGATTCTGCTATTCGTGTCAATGATATCGCAGCGGCCTGTGAACAAGAATCCGCTCAGGCTAACGAGGTCATGTTCTCTGTCGAATCTATTGCTGCTGCCAGCGAAGAATCTGCAGCGGCGGCTCAGGAAACTGCAGCCTCTTCTCAATCCCTCGCCAAGCTGGCTGAGGATCTGAACGACTCTGTATCTATTTTCAAAGTATAAAATCTGTAGAGTCCCTTATCATTCGTCTTATTAAGGCAATATCAAAAAGCCTGTTCGTCTCTGCTATTTCTGATTAACAGAAATAACGGGAATGAACAGGCTTAATTTTTATTCATAGATAAGCAACTACGCGGGACAGCCAATCCTATTGCTATCCTTCCTGGCCACCCTGGTAAATGGTCTCGTCCTGTGGAAGATCTTCCTGTCGACGCTGCTCTTCTGCGAGCAATTCGGCTGCATCATCCTGCGGCTTGTAGCCGATCTCCTGCTCCAGATAGCTGATATCATAATAATTATCCGTATTGGCTGATGTTCCATACAGATTCATATAGGTATGGCGATCATCCGCCTCGATGCAGCAGCGCATTAGCTGCACCATATCCCGTTCCGATATCCAGATATGCGTAGCACGCTGGGAATGGGGACGGTCGTCACCGGGAAAATTACCAATACGTACGTTAAAGGAAGACAACTGATGCTGATCGGCATACAATCTTCCCAGCAGCTCGATATAACATTTACTCAGTCCGTAAATGCTATCTGGACGATAAGGATCGTTCACATCTACCTCTTCACCGACCTTATAGAATCCGGTCGCATGGTTGGAACTGGCGAAGATCAGACGGCGTACACCTTTTTTGCGTGCAGCTTCATACAGATGATAGGCACCACTCACGTTTACCGGCAGCGCCACACCCAGAAAGTCGTCATCATCTTTTTGCCAGCCGATATGGAGAATGGTATCTACGTCCTGCAGCATCTCTTCAATACGATCCGGATCGGTAATATCCAATCGGCGAATCCCCTGCGTCTCGTTCTCTTGTATATCGGTTGCAATCACATCGTACTCTTCCTTCAATCCCTGGTAGAGCGTACTGCCGATGCGGCCGCCAGCTCCTGTAATGAGTAGTTTGCGCTTCATAGTAATCCTCCCTGATCGAGTTGTTGGAGATGATACGCACATTCTTTGAGAATACGATCGACTTCCTGCAGACGCAGCGGCTTGCTGATAAAGTCCTGCATACCTGCACTCAGGCACATCTGACGATCTTCATTACGGGCAAATGCAGTCGTAGCCACAATCACCGGCTGTTCATGCTGCTGCAGTCGATTGCGAATCTCGCTGGTCGCTTCAATCCCATCCATCTCCGGCATCTGGATATCCATAAATATCAGATCGTACGGATTCGTAAGCGCAGCAACGACTGCTTCCCGCCCATTGTAGGCAATATCCGTCTGGTAGCCGAGTTTGCGCAGCATTTCCTGCATCAGCTTCTGATTGACCGGATGATCCTCGGCAACCAGAAGCCGCAGCGGTCCATATTTGCCTGAAGTACCTGTATAAGCCGGCTGCTCGATAGCAACGGTTTCTACAGATTCCGTAGAATAATCCTCCACCACATACTGCAGCGGCAGTACAAAGCGGAAAGTCGCTCCCATGCCTTCTTCACTATCTACACTGATTGTACCGCCCATCAGTTCAATCAGTTTTTTACAGATCGCCAGTCCCAGACCGGTTCCTCCATATTTACGGTTAATTGCCGGATGCAGCTGGGAGAAAGATTGGAATAGCAGCCCCTGCTTATCACTGGAGATCCCGATACCGGTGTCACTAACTTCAAACTCCAGTACACATTCATTGGCACGACGTTCCAGCTGGCGCACCGACAGATTTACACTGCCTTTGTCGGTGAATTTGATGGCATTACTGATCAGATTCACCAGCACCTGGCGCATACGGGAAGCGTCACTGATAATTGTTGTCGGAATCTGGTCTTCGGTCTGGTAATTCAGCTCTATCTTTTTCTCGGCAGCACGTGCAGAGAACAGATCAAATACACTATCCAGCAGTACATTTAGCTGGATCGGCTCATGATCCAGTACCATTCTCCCTGCTTCGATGCGGCTGAAATCCAGAATTTCATTCAGAATATGCAGCAGGGAATCACTGCTATCGCGGATAATATCGATATAGCTGCGCTGTTCTTCATCGAGCGGAGTATCTGCGAGCAGACCAGTCATCCCAATAATGCCATTCATCGGTGTACGAATCTCATGGCTCATAATCGCCAGGAATTCCGACTTGGCACGATCTGCCCGTTCTGCTAGTTCCTTGGCACGAATGATCTGTTTCTCGTTGGTAATATCGTTAAAGACCACTACAGCTCCCTTGCGCTGTCCGCGATCCCAGATCGGTGTAATCCGGTAAGAGACGAGCACGCTAGAGCCGTCCTTGCGCAGGAATATGGCTTCCTGTTCTTCATAGGATATTCCTTCCCGCAGCGCCTGATCGATCGGATTATCTTCCGGCGTATAGGTTGTACCGTCCGCATGAGTCAACTGGAACATATCCAGCAGCAACTGGCCAGCCAGCTCGCGTGTACTGAATCCCAACATCCGGGTTGCTGCCGGGTTGATAAAGGTAGCCCTTCCCTCATTGTCCAGTCCGAAAATACCTTCCGAGACAGAATTGAGGATCAGTGTATATTCGTTACCGAGCTTCTCGATCTGCTCCATATGAAGCTTCATTTCGGTAATATCCGTCGCAATTCCGTATACGCCCACGATTTGCTGATCTACTACAATCGGTAGATTCACTACACTAATACGCCGATATTCGCCGCCTTTGACTACAACCTCGGACTCATAGGATTGCGGCTTACCGCGCAGTGCCTGTTCAAAATGCTCCGCTGTATCGTAGATACTCTCCGGCGCGATAAAGCATTCAAACGATCTGCCGATCAATTCATCTTCCGTTCGGCCCATGAGTACTTCCATCTGGGCATTAATCGTCGTATATCGCCCCTGCGTATCAAATGAAAAGACACTTGCCGGATTATAATCAAACAGCGATTTGTACCGCTGTTCGCTCTCTTGTATTAGTAAAGAAGCCTGGCGACGCTCGGTAATATCCCGGGCAATCGAGATCATTTCCTTGACCTGGCCTTCTTCATCATAAATATAGCGTCCGGATGCTTCCAGCCAGACATATCCACCGGACTGGTGCCGATGACGGTAAATGACCGTCTTGGGCTGTTCGCCAGCCAGATGCAGATTCGTATACTGCTGTACTGCAGCTATATCGTCCCTGTGCACGTAATCCAGGCTATGCTTTCCTTCCAGTTCTTCCGGCGGATAGCCGAGAATACTGTAACAGGCTGGTGAGCAATACAGATAGATAGCATCCTGCACAGAATGGCGGGAAATAAAGTCCAGCGACTGCTCCGAGATCAGTCGGTACTGCCGCTCACTTTGTTTGAGCCGTTCTTCCATTTCGATGCGATCCGTAATATCCTGCGTCATCCCGATAATCTGCACCGGCTGCGATTGGTGATCTACTGTGACATTCCAGTGCGACTGCAAGTAACGAACCGAACCGTCTGCAAGTATGACACGGAAAATATCTTCACCGTTGCTGCCAGTCTGCATGGATTGCCGAAGTTTGGCCTGCAGAGAAGGCAGGTCTTCCGGATGGACAATCTCTCTGACCTTTTCGATAGGTACTTCGGTATGTTCGAAAAGATAGCTGAATAGCTCCTGTGTCTCACTGCCTACTACCACACGATCTGTGGACATATCCCAGTCCCATGAGCCAATATGGGCGATCCGCTGTGCTTCTCGCAGACTGTCTTCATACTTTTTACGCTCATTGACGTTACGTCCAATCCCGAGTACCTTGGTGATCGCGCCTTCGTTGTCACGAACGACCTGGAATGAAATCTCAAACCACAAATAATAGCCTCTTTTGTGCTTGAGACGACGGGTCATCATACCCTGATCCAAATAACCCTGACCACTGGCGATCATCCCCTGCGAATCATCTGCATGGTAATACTGCATCCGGTTTTGGCCGATCATTTCTTCCGGTGTATAGCCCAGGACAGTATAGAAAGAGTCCGATACATAACGCAGAATGCCATCGGGTGTACTGTAAGACACCAGATCATTCGCATGTTCAGTAATCAGCCGATAGATTTCCTGATCCACACCGGACAGGTACGTATGACGATTAACCGGTTCAATAGTCTGAAATTGTGCAATATAATACAGGTTTTGTCCAGCTGCATCCTGCACAATAGACACTTCCACACCGACCTGCAGCATATGGCCGAGACGATGCTTGTAATATTTGCGGGTACAATATGAATGGTTCGGAGAGACAGCTGCTTCCGACGCAATCGTTGGGTATGGATAGGCGATCGGACTTGCCGGGTGAACAAGATCTTCTTCACGCAGTGCATACAGTTCGCTCTCTTCATAGCCAAGCAGCTGACAAAGTGCAGGGTTAACCTGCCTCCATGTGCCATTTTCAGGCTCAATCACTGCAATCCCTATAGAGGCAGCATGAAAAATATGTTCGTAGATCATTCGGTCATGTCCTGATTGATTAATCACATTAGTCCCCTCCAATAACACCATTTGCCCGGATGCTTCTTTGTCTGATTGCTTGCAAGAATGTATTTGTTGTATTTTCTAATCTATATATCTAGTTTATATGTGTGAGATTATATAATGCAGATTACCCTTTTATGGGTTAACCGAATAGCGCTGTAGCGTCTTTCTTACACGAAATGTAGCTATGCTGAAGATCCGTATAATTTTATTTTCCCACTGGTCAAATAAAGAACATAATGAAAAAGACACCGGCGCTGCCATGTGTGCATCACCAGTGTCTTGCGTATGACCTCACTGCCAGACTGACATGCAGCCCAGGCAGAATAGGTTAGACTTTAACCTTCTTGATTGCCTATTGATTAAGATTCGTTGTTGTCGTTGTACTTTTACCTTGACGCATAGCGCCGGAGATATTACGTACCTGATTCATTACTTTGTCGCGAGCACCTTTGTTACGTATCAGATATACAGCACCCAGTCCAATTGTTGTCCACAGAGCTTTTCTTCCAGTCATGATGTTCTTCCTCCTTAGATGTTCAATTGTTTTGCTTTCTTCTTCGCGTTGTTGCTTAACTACAATTTACCCTTCTCTGTAGAAAGTAAACATGCGCGTTTACATTATTCTATTTCTGTATTCTTTTATTAACGAATAGATACTATCCTGCTCATCATAGCAAAGGGCTTCTCAAATAATCAGATAATCCTCGAATCCCCTCTCCTACTACCCGGTTATGATTCCAGATAAAAAAAGGTCTCATCCATGGCTCGCATAGATTCATCCAGAACTTGCGTGTCTGGGCTTCCCAATAATAGTGCAGCCGTGTACAGTTGCCCACCTGCTCCAAACGAAAGACCCCATACCCTTTTAGATCACCGGAAGCTTGCAGACGGATCAGATAAGGAGCCTGCTTCTCAATAACATGAAAATGAAAAGACAGACTGTACCACAGCTTGGTCTTCATATTCATCAGATACTTGTCTCCAATACCGGCAGGATGATCTTGGTCGTTCAACTTGTCAAAAGATACACCCTGCCAGCAGTTAATCTGCTCAAAATGACTGATCAGATGCCATACATCCGATATGTCTGCCTCCAGCAGCCAACTGTCTGTAAACTGATACTTGCCCATCCTCAACCCTCCATGCGTTCATTGCCAGGAATTAGCGGTATATTGTCGTTTCATGGTGAGTGTCTGTTACTTCCGCTTTCAATTGTCTTGCTACGCCATACACGCCTTCGTCCATCACCTTGTCGTGGCTCCATATATATACCGGACGCATCGCCCGGTTTGCGACTCTCAGCAGACGATGATGGATGCGAACTTTCCATTCACACCGAAGCATCGTTGATTGTCCATCATCTGTTTTGCTCATAAAGCAGGTACCGATTCCAGATAGTGGTCCTTCCACTTCCAGGGTAAATTGATCAGGTTTTTGTTTGTCTGTGACTTTGAGCAAAATCGAAAGACGAAACAGCATTTTCGTCTTAAACGTACAGCGGAACGTATCGCCAATGCCTTCCGGACCGCTTCCCTGTTTCACTTTTTCAAAATTCACGTTATCCCAGAAGTCGATGTTCTCGATATGATCAGCCAGTTCCCATAACTGCTCACGGGGTGTGCCGATCGTCCAGCTGCTGACAAACAGATAATGGTGTGTCATATCAAATCATGTCCAGTGGTACTTTGTGCGACGGTGAAGCAAAAGCTCTATCCAGCAGATCCAACTGCTCGGAAGTCAGTTCAATCGCGGCAGCCGCTGCATTGCTCTCGGCATGTTCGCGGCTGGATGCTTTGGGAATCGCCATAATATTACCACTGCGGATACACCACGCCAGCATAATCTGGAATGGATGCGCTCCCTGCTGCTCGGCCACATCCTGCAGCGCCTGATGGGAAAGCAGCTCCCGGCGCAATGTGCCTGCCTGTGCCAGCGGCGAATAGGCCATAATTGGCATCTGATGCTCCTCTTGCCATGGCAGTAAATCCAGTTCAATCCCGCGCGAACCAAGATGGTATAATACCTGATTGGTTGCACAATTTTTGCCGTCAGGCAGACTAAGCAATGCATTCATATCCTCAACATCCAGATTGGATACACCCCAGCGGCGGATTTTGCCCTGCTGAACCAGCTTCTCCATACCTTCCACCGTATCATGCAAAGGAATCTGACCGCGCCAATGCAGTAAATACAGATCCAGATGATCGGTTCCCAGACGCTTCAGGCTATTCTCGCAACTGCTGACCAGACGCTCACCACCTGCATTATGCGGATATACCTTGGATACGAGGAATACGTTATCCCGTCGCCCCTGAATCGCTTCGCCGACCAGTGACTCAGATCGTCCTTCGCCATACATTTCTGCCGTATCAATGACGTTCATTCCCAGCTCCAATCCATATTGAAGTGCCTCGATCTCCTCTGCTCTGCGAGCAGAATCATCTCCCATATTCCACGTCCCCTGCCCGATTGCAGGCAGCTGCGTTCCGTCTTTTAATGTAATATAACGTGTATTGTTCATCGGTGGAAGCTCCTCTCGAATTGGCGGTTATCCTACAGTCTATCTTTCTGTGCCTAAAGTGTGATATATGGATTTTGGTAATATACATATGGTACTCCTTATTTACCCATTAACCGATATAGCCTGTTGGAGAACCGTAAGTGCTATTGAATCCACCGTATTTACGTAGAAATAGCAAAAAGACAGAGACTTCATCTATAGAAGTATCTGTCTTGGGGAGGGTATATCATTAGAATAGGCTTATCTGCTGTCGTCCAGGATAGCTACCTGAATATATTCCAAATCGGTTAATCACTGGAGCTGCTTGAACTGTCCGATGAGTCCGAACTGCTGCTCGATGAATCGCTGGAGCTATCACTACTGGATGAGTCACTTGAACTGTCGCTGCTGTAGTAATCGCTATCCCCACTCGAAGGATCACTGGCATCGTAATAGTCACTGCTGTAATAGTCGTCATAATAGTATTCGACGTAATCTTCTCCATCCTCGGAATGAACGACTTCGTATCGTCCTCTCCAGCGTGCAACTACAGGATATAAATCAAAAATAGCCTCTTCTGCTTCTACCATTTGCCATGCATGCATTAGAAAAGTATGGTTTTCTTCATGTTCGTCAGTCTGCCATTCGATCCATTCCTTATGCCTATCCATAAAAACTTCACCACATTGAAGTACCATACTAGCCTGAATTAAGTACTCCAGCCTTTGCGGATCATCAACATATTGGTATTTCCCGCGCATCAATTGTGTTTTGAACCAGCGAATCTGTGAACAGCGCAGCTGCTTGCGACTGAACGGCAATACATAGATGGGCAGCAAACAGCTGAATATAGTGATTATCGTCAGTATCACATTCGGGTTGTACATAATACCGTATATGATACAGAGGGAACACATACAACCTGCATGGATCAACAGAACATTCCTGGACCAATCCGCCACATATAAAAATATAAGTAACCATCCGAAACCAATAATAATTATGGGCAACATAATCCATACATCTTCTGAGCCGACAAAAACCAGTAAAATACACAGCATCATAGTCGTCAGGCCCCCAAGCAGGACGAACAGTTTTCGGATCCATGTTTTTTCCAGCAGCTTCTTCAGCTTCCATTTACCCTGCAGCTGTTCTCTCCATCCCGCTAGATCTTCATTCAGCTGCCACAACCGTTCTCGATAGAATTGAAGTCGCTCTATATCCTCGGTCTCATTTGGCAAAGGACCGGAAATGTTATGCAGGCGGAACTGGTATCCCTCTTTATTCTGAAATAACCAGTCTACCAAATATTGCTCATCTTCACTTAACTCTGTGTACTCATATTGCTCTGTCAGTGTAAAGCGAAGCTTCCGTACATCTGTCCAATGCTTGGGATGAAGTGATATTGTAATAAGCTCTTTATTATACAGAGACAGCAATCCAGCAAAGATGGCATTGCGATATACTTTGCCTCGATTATAGATCAGATTAAGCTCTAAAATATCATATTTCTCATAGCTTTGCGGATAAATTCGCCCATACAGATAATAACATCCCTTAATGATCCATATAAACATGCAGATAAGCAAACTCAACATAATCAGACAGACCATAATCGTCTCGAACCAAACGGACAGCTCCATGAACCTATCCCTCGCTTTCTTCTCTTGACCCATTGTATGTATATTTTGCTTAATGACTATACGTACTTTATCGGCACTATTTTCATGATATGAGATGCACATCAAGATTTTTCCGTAAATAATTCCTGCTAAAGAGAAATACATCATAGTGCAGATCATGTAATCTGTGTTATTTTACATTCATCAAAAATGATAATCATTCTCAACGAGGAGATGAAATAGTGTATCTCTGTTCTAATATGCAATTAACTTCTATCCCATCTGGTCACTCGGTACGTATTCATTCCCTGGAGAGTCTCGATCTGCTGCTTCGACGGCGGTTGATGGATCTGGGCATACGCGAAGGTACGACGATTTCGATTACCCGTCGTGGTCTCTGGGGAGGGCCGATCATTATCGAATACAAAGGACAATTTATTGGTATCCGTCAGCGCGAAGCCCGTCTGCTGGAGGTTATCGGTTCATGAATACTATTGCCCTGTTCGGCAATCCCAATACCGGCAAAACTTCTCTCTTCAACAAACTGACTCGTTCGTATGCGAGTGTAGGCAATTGGGCTGGAGTCACGGTAGAGAAAAAGGTAGGTACCCTGCGAGACAGATCCGCTTTGTTGGTCGATCTGCCCGGTGCCTATTCGCTGCATCCACTCTCGCTAGACGAAGGTGTGACTTCGCGCTTCCTGATCGATGAGCCACCTGCAAGCCTGATCAATATCGTGGATGCTTCGCAGCTGGAGCGTAATCTGTACCTCACTGTGCAGCTGTTGGAATACGGCTGTCCAATGGTCATTGGCCTGAATATGATCGATGTAGCACGCGGCCGGGGAATACTCATCAATGAGCAGCTGCTGGCTGCAGAACTGGGTATTCCGGTTCTTCCCATTATTGCACGCTCCGGGCAAGGTACACGTGCCTTACTGCAGCAGCTGAATGATCTTCCTTCCCTCCATGATGGAGCCAAAGCGTCTTTCCGACTGGATTATGGGTCTATCATCGAAGATACGGCGCTGACGCTCGCTGAAGCGATCCAGGCTGCGCTGCCAGAACGTGCACCACAATATTCACGCTGGGTAGCGCTGCAGCTTATAGAAGGTAATCCGGTAGTGGAACAGTACGCCTATTCCCTACTGCCACCCGGATGGATCCGGCAGCAATTGGAGCTGTGTAGTACACGTCTGACTGCAGATCATGAAGAATCTACGCCTGCAGAACATCTGCACCGAATCCGCACACAGTGGATCACTCATCTGTACAATCTGGCAGCAGACCATAGCCGCTCTGGCAACCGGACACTTACCGAGAAGGTCGATGCCGTATTCACCCACCCGCTGTTCGGTATTCCCATCTTTCTGTTGATGATGTTTACCATTTTCAAATTAACCTTTGACTGGGCAGGCAATCTACTGGCTGACCAGATCGATGCGCTGATAGCCGGTCCGGTTAGCAGTGGCGCCACTTCCCTCCTCCAGCTACTCGGTGCTTCGGCATTTACACAAGGGTTGATCGTTGACGGAATTATTGCCGGTGTAGGCGGAGTTCTCGTATTCATGCCGCAGATTGCGATCTTGTTCCTGATGATCTCGCTGGTCGAAGACTCGGGTTATATGGCTCGGATCACCCTGCTGATGGACCGGATGATGGAATATGTCGGCTTGAATGGTAAAGCCTTTATCCCGTTTATTATTGGGTTTGGCTGCAATGTTCCTGCAGTAATGGCTGCGCGTGCAATTGAACAGCGACGGGAGCGTCTATTGACTATTCTGCTCGTACCGCTAATGTCCTGTTCTGCACGGCTGCCAGTCTATACGCTGTTTGCCGGAGTATTTTTCGCACGCCATCAGGCGGTGGTCGTTATGATCCTGTATCTACTTGGTATGGTCGTCGCGCTGGGACTAGCGAGACTTCTATCGAACAGCCCACTATTTGCCAGGGAAAAGTCATTTTTTCTGGTGGAGTTGCCACCTTACCGTGTTCCGCAGCCGCTATCTCTTTTCCGTAATACCTGGGAAAAGGTCAAAGGCTTCCTGCACAAGGCAGGTACGATCATCCTCGCCGGCTCCGTTGCGATCTGGCTGTTGTCCCATCTGGGTATGCAGGGATATGGGGTAGATATGGATCATAGCTTTTTGGCTGCAATTGGCGGGGTATTCGCTCCTCTACTGGACCCGGTCGGATTCGGTACATGGCAGGCCGTTGCTGCACTGCTGACCGGCTTTATGGCCAAGGAAGTCGTTGTCTCTACTATGAATATTATTTATCATGCGCCTACGATGGAGGGTCTGGGCTTACAGCTGGGCAGCGCATTTACAGCCCTGCAGGCATTTAGTTTTATGGTGTTTGTGCTGCTGTATACGCCCTGTCTCGCTACAGTCAGCGTTATTCACAAAGAAACACAATCCTGGAAATGGGCCGGCTTCTCTATCCTGTATGCCGTAATGATCGCTTATGTGCTGGCTCTGCTGATTTATCAATTGGGCCGGCTGATTGGATATGTATGATACTTCTGGCTGCTGTTAACTGCTCATCTATTCAAAATGAAAAGAGGTTCTGTACATGATCAACTGGATTCTGCTGCCCATTATCCTGCTATATGCCGGATGGATGTTTTACCGATTCTGGCAAAAAAGCAAGCAAGGCGCCTGTACCAGCTGCCCTGCAGCACGAACCTGTGCCGGCTACTGTACCACCGAACCCTCTACGATAGCCAAACCGGATTGCACCGGTACCCAGTAAGATGGTTCATAGGTTACGATCCTCGTATCATCCGGATTACAGTGGGAGCAGTTCGTATCTACCTAACCGAATACGTCATAGCAAATAAAACAGGCTGTAGATCACTATGCATCATGATCTACAGCCTGTTTATATATTTTCTGCTTTGTTTGTATATTCGCTCATTCTTGTATCGTATCCGTTATGACAAACAACGCTGATATACCGGACTAATTTGAGAAGGAGAAAACCATTCCTGTCCCTCAAATCGTCCTGCCGGATTACTTGATTCGGCGTTCACCGTCATACGTAGCAATCATCTGATACAGATCCGGACGACGGTCGCGGAAGATTCCCCACTCCAGACGCTGGGTCTCCAGCAGATCCAGATCGAACTCGGCTACCAGCACACCTTCACTGCTGCGATCCGCTTCCTCTACTTTATTGCCCTGCGGTCCGGCGATAAAAGAAGAACCGTAGAAGTTGATCGAAGAATCTTCGTCTTCTTCTTTGCCAATGCGGTTGGAGGCAATCACCGGAATCAGGTTGGCACCTGCATGACCGAGCATGCATGCCTGCCAGTGATCCTTGGAATCAATCGACGTATCCTGCGGCTCTGAACCGATCGCTGTCGGGTAAAATAGCAGCTCTGCACCCATCAGTGCCATGCAGCGTGCAGCTTCCGGATACCATTGATCCCAGCAGATACCTACGCCGATTTTGGCATATTTGGTATCCCAGACCTGGAAACCGGTATCTCCCGGATTAAAGTAAAATTTCTCTTCATAACCCGGACCATCCGGAATATGACTTTTGCGATAGCGTCCCAGAATCTCGCCGTCTGCATCGATCACAGCCAGAGAGTTATAGCGCGCATAGTTTTTCTTTTCATAAAAACTGATTGGCAGTACAACATCCAGTTCTTTGGCTACTGCACGGAAATGATTGATCGCTTTGTTGTGCTCCAGTTCGGTAGCGTACTGGTAATATTCCGCTTTTTCCTTCTGACAGAAGTATGGAGTCTCAAACAGCTCCTGCAGCAGAATAATCTGTGCACCCTGTGCTGCCGCTTCGCGTACGAGGCGATCTGCTTTGCGGATGTTCTCGTCGATATCCCAGGAACAGCTCATTTGTGTAGCTGCTACTTTTACATTTCTCATGATATGGGGTTCATCCTTTCCGGAATGGATTGAGTTCGTAACCTGCTGTCTTTGGCATAACATTCCTACTGACTGCTATTTATACAGCTGTTGCTTCTATATATACCGTTACAATTTGTCTATAGTTAGTAAAGTATCTGCTGGCGCTTACTTGCCCGCAGGAATCTGTTGGGTAGTACAGTGCACATTACCGCCTTCACGGATAACAGCCATTCCGTCAATCGTACGAATCTTGCGATCCGGGAAAGTCTGCTGCAGTACTTCGATGGCTTTGCGATCTGCTTCTTCAGCGGTGCCGCCGAATACCGGCAGAATAATACCGCCATTTACAAAATAGAAATTCAGATAGCTCAGTGTCAGACGCTGCTCACCATACATCACCAGCGGTGGCTGTTCGATCTGGATCACTTCCAGCTTGCGCCCGCGTGCATCGGTCGCTTCTGCCAGAATACGCAGATTCTCCTGAGTAATCTCATAGTTATCATCGGCAGGATCATTGCACACTTGAAGAATAACTTTGCCCGGTGCAGCAAAACAAGCGACATTGTCGACATGACCATCCGTCTCGTCGCCAGCCAGACCACGATTCAGCCAGATGATTTGCTCTACATTGGTGAAATCCTTAACATGCTGTTCAATCTGTTCACGGGACAGCTGCGGATTACGATTCGTATTCAGCAGACATTCCTCGGTAGTCAACATCGTGCCTTCACCATCTACATGGATCGATCCACCTTCGAGCACAAGCGGAGCATCAAATTGACGCAGGCCAAGATGCTTCAGTACTGCCGGTGCGACAGCATCGTCCAGATCCCATGGCTCATATTTGCCGCCCCAGGCGTTGAATCCCCAGTTGATACCGGCACGCTCACCAGCTTCATTCATAACAATGGTCGGTCCGTTATCACGCAGCCATGCATCATTGTGCTCCAATGGCAGGAAATCTACGGCTTGTCCCTGGAACAGAGCTTCCACTTTCTCCAGATCATCGGGATTCACGACCAGCGTCACCGGTTCAAACTCGGCAATAGCGCTGACCAGCTCCTGATAGCCTTTGCATACATTCTCGTAATCCTCCGGATATACCATGGAATCCTGTACAGGCCAGGATAATAGGGTACGTTCATGCGCTGTCCACTCGGCAGGCATCTTATATTGCAAATCAATTGGTTTCATTCGTATTCGTCACCTTATTCATATGGTATAGGTCATGCCTTCCGATCAACTGCTCATCGGCTGTATACGCCAAACAATTGGAACAAACTATATCATACAATACCTGTACACGTTGTAAAGTGATTTGCGTAAATTTTATGTAAAGGATTATACTTTCTGGACACAAACAAAAAACCACCCTACCGGAGCCTGTTCAGATGCTCTCAATAAAGTGGCACGTTCATATAATCCTATGTGCTTGTGCTATTATTTCTTTTTAGCGGCTTTACCCTTACTGGAATATGCATAATCCAGAACAGGCAATTCTTTTTGTCCTCGGGTCATAGGTGACTTGCACTGTGAGCAAACCGGCTCTTCGGCAAGCGCATAATCATTACGCATCCAACCGTTGCACTCCGAATCCGTGCATACCCAGATATCAGTCATTTCTGTAGGAATCTCTTGCAATGGATTTTTCCGTGAATAGTACATGTAGTCCCCTCCCAGAGCGTGATCAATATTTCGCTAGTATTTGCGGCCATCTATTCAATGTTCACTGAGTACTACCGATAAAGAATATAACAACAGTAAAAAATACCGTATCATCCAGCTCATGGAAATACATGGGCTTGCTTAATAAAAAAACACCCTTAACAAACGTTAAGGGCGTCTCTTAGCTGAATTACAGTTTTACAACGTTTTCAGCTTGTGGTCCACGGTTTCCTTCAACTACGTTGAATTCTACGCGTTGGCCTTCGTCCAAAGTTTTGAAGCCGTCACCTTGGATAGCGGAGAAGTGAACGAATACATCGTTGCCACCTTCAACCTCGATAAAACCAAAACCTTTTTCTGCGTTAAACCATTTTACTGTACCTGTTTGCATGTGGAATACCTCCAAAATTAAATTTACATGACCTTCTTTATTCAGAGGAAAATACATCCGATAAAATAGAAAAATCACATATTGTACAAGGTTATAAACCTTCAAAATAATAACCCTCTACAATATGTGAGTTCAGGTCACGATTTCGATATTCTTATTATAACCCATAACCTGAAGAAAAACAATGACTATAAGGTAATTTTTGTAATTTTATTTTTTTTGTCTTTAATCGTACTTCAAATGCTGCAATATCAAGGTATTGACGCGCGTTGGATCTTCATGGTGCAGCCAGTGTGTGCAGTGGTCCAAATGGATCAATTCTCCATTTTCACATTTACGGATACTCAGGTCGGACATTTCTTTGCTCAGTGCCTGATCATTGGAACCCCAGATCATGCGTGTAGGAACAGTAATCATCGCTGTATCCGAAATCTCGGGTCTTTTTTGCATGAGGGCGCGATACCAGTTGAGCATCGCTGTATCTGCTCCCGGCTGTGACCAGGCTTCACGATACAGATCAAGCTCCTCTTCGGAAAAGGCTCCTTCGTTGGCAGACTGCTGCAGCATACCGGTCAGACGCTTCCAATCTTTGGACGCCAGAATTTTCTCGGGCAGATCGGGAATCTGGAAAAAGAATACATAAGCACTCTTCATCATCTGTTTGGCATGACTTTTCAAAAAGTCCATCATTACTGCCGGGTGAGGTACATTCATAATCACCTGTCGACGGATCAGCTCCGGATAACGCTCCGACAATCTCCAAAGTACGATCGCTCCCCAGTCATGACCTACCATATCTACCTGGGCATGTCCGGACGATTGGATCAGACCGGCAATATCATCCACCAGTACATCCAGTGTATAGGATTCGATCCCCTGCGGCTTGTCACTGAGATTATATCCGCGCTGGTCGGGAGCCCATACCCGGTATCCTTCAGCTACCAGTGCTTCAATCTGATTCATCCAGCCATGCCAGAACTCGGGGAATCCATGCAGCAGAATAACAAGCGGTCCATCCATTGGACCTGCCTGCGCTACATGCAGATTGATCCCGTTCGTAGCTATTGTATGATGTTCAATCTCCAGCGGTGTCGTAAAAGTAGTCATGATCTGCGCCTCCTGTAGTGAATATTGGATGTTATGTGCATTAGTGAAAAAGAATCGTCTCTTTATTAACTCGTCTTTCTATATTTAACACGTCTGACCAAAGTGAAACCCGGCCTGCTGAATTTTGATTATTTACGAATCTTTCCTTCTATATAATGCGTTAGCGGAGAGATTCGTCTTTTTAGCGATTTTCTTAGTAGGCTTTTTCTTGGTAGGCTGTTATGAAATATACTTTTTATTTGAGCAATGATTGGTAATGCTTGCCTTTTAATCTGCCTGAGTAATGATCTATAATAATTAGGTTAACGTGCAATCTACATTCGAATCAGGCAGTATGGTGATTTTATGAAATTTCTAGAGCTTCCCCATAATTATCCCGAACAACTGGGCAACCAGTCTAAGTGGATCAGCAAGTTTATCCGTTCCTACTGGCTTGTCGTTTTCGTTCATACTATCGCCCAGTTAGGGTGTTTTTTATTTTTGTATTATCCAATAAGCAAATATGACTTCTATATTAACACTTTGCTGGTTCCTGCCGTATTAATGAGCGGTATGATTATCTGGACGCATTGGATTCACAGGCAGCAGCCGCATTTCATCTTTTATGCCATGTCTATTACAAGCACATTTATTACATGGGTAATTATTTATCTCAATTATGATGTTCGCATTATTCCTGCGCTTTGTCTGATGCCCATATTCTCTTCCGTCATTTTCTTTAGAAAACGACTGCTGTGGTTTTCTTCTATTCTGCAAATGGTGACGTTTGTAACTCTATATCTGAGTGACGCACACTTCCGTGATTTCCTATCCTCTTTTGACGTTGTCGCTACTCCTTCATTTATTCTTGCAGGTACGGTTATTGCCCATATTATTCTTATTAGCGGCCGCGAGCTGATGGTTGATCTGCAGCAGACGATGCAGGCCAAGCAGGAGCTGATCGTTCGCAATGCGATTATGAGCAAGCTCTCCAAGACAGATGGATTGACCAACTTGTACAATCAGATTTCGTTTCGCGATTATTATGATACAGCCTTTAATTACGCCAGCCAGGGTTCCTGCCTGCATCTGGCTCTGCTGGATATTGATAATTTCAAGCAGATTAATGATACGTACGGACATCGTGTCGGGGATATGGTACTCGGCATTATATCCCAGGTCATTCAGCAGTATATCTCTTCCAGCGATATTGCTGCCCGGTATGGCGGTGAAGAATTTGCACTGCTGATTCTGGACAAAAACTTCGATGAAGCCTATGAGCTGGTCGAGAGTATACGCAGTCACCTGTCCGGACTGCGCTGGAAAGAGCTAAATAATCAGACAGTAACCGTCAGTATTGGTCTGCATAGCTGTGAGCCGGGTCTCACCAAAGAAGACCTGTTTGAAAGAGTAGACAGTTATCTGTATCAGGCCAAACGTTCCGGCAAAAACAAAATCGTCACTGCACTTCATATCGCTTGATAGATCCAGATCGTCCGAAGAGTAAGCGTGCATGTGGCTGAGAATTACAACCAAGAACTACAACCAAGAACTACAGAGCCCGTATGGACGATCTGAATAAATAACAAGCACGTAGGCGAATCATCTGCCTACGTGCTTGTTTGAATTAAAGCGTTATGATCAGCGATAGATATTGACCGCTTGGTTACTGGAAACCTACAACCGGATGAGGTACATAAGGTTCTTCCAGCTGGCGAATCTCTTCTTCAGTTAATTGGATATTCAGTGCAGCAACTGCATCTTCCAGATGATTCAATTTGGTTGCGCCAACGATGGGTGCAGAGATCGGTTCTTTTTGCAGTACCCAGGCTAGAGCGATCTGCGCGCGCGGAACTCCCCGCTGCTCGGCAATCTGTGCGACGCGCTCTACTACCTGACGATCGGCATCTGCTGTATTGGCATATAATCCCTGCCCAAATGTATCACTTTCAGAGCGGGCAGTCTCTGCTTCCCAATCGCGGGTCAATCTGCCTCGCGCCAGCGGACTCCATGGGATAACACCTATTCCTTCTGCTTTGCAGAGCGGCAGCATCTCCCTTTCTTCTTCCCGGTACAGCAGATTCACATAATTCTGCATCGATACAAAGGAAGCCCAGCCTTTACTTTTGGAAATATCCAGCGCCTTCATAAACTGCCATGCATACATGGAAGAAGCGCCAATATAACGGGCTTTGCCGGCACGTACAACATCATTGAGCGCTTCCAATGTCTCTTCGATCGGTGTATTCGGGTCCCAGCGGTGAATCTGATACAGATCCACATAGTCTGTTCCGAGCCGCTTGAGACTGTTATCAATCTCCGTCATAATCACTTTACGGGATAATCCGCCGCCATTGGGGCCGGAGCGCATTTTACCATGAACTTTGGTGGCAATTACCACTTCATCACGAGTGGCAAAATCCCGCAGAGCACGACCTACAATCTCTTCACTTGTACCATCCGAGTACACATTGGCTGTATCAAAAAAGTTGATCCCTTCATCCAGCGCCTGCCGGATAAAAGGTCGACTTTCTTCTTCATTCAATGTCCACGGATGAGGTCCACGATCCGGTATTCCATAGCTCATACATCCCAGGCAAATCCGGGATACATCCAGCCCTGTTCGTCCAAGCTTCACATAATCCATTGCACTGCCTCTTTCCGCCATCTTCGGCATAGAATAGGATGGTTCCTCTTTCATCTTACCCCTTTTACCCGGATGTCCGTCAAATTCGTATATCAGATTCGTGTAAAGTTCGCATACATGAACTGTGATGCGCCATCCTCTTCAGCAGCATGATACACCAGCTGATGGAATACAGCAGACCCCAGCGGCAAGAGACAGATCAGCATATCTGAAGTCGTATATCCAAAAAGCAAAAGCCCTTTCCGGTGATCACACCGAAAAGGGCTTTGAGAATAGACAAAATCATGTTCTGCCGAACGGCTATCCAATGAATTATTGGATATTCAGCTGTGCTTCACGGGAAGCAGTGGACAGTGCATTCACAGTCGCATCACGTCCATTGGCTACCGACAGGACAAATGCTTTGTAGGCTACGCCCTGACGAATCGAGGCACCATTTACATCCACATTGGATGTGCTGAATGCCCATTCGCTATACGTAGAGCCGGTTACTGTCTGAGAACGGGAACCGCTCAGACGGTTGGCATCCGCCAGGGTGAAGCTATCCGCATTGGCGGAAGGCACCAGCATGATCGCGTAGGAACCAATAGCCGAGCTGTCAGATGGCCGATTAAAGTTAACACGGATCGCTCCAGCATTATTATCGGCCGTAGCCGTTACATTGGTCGGCGCTGCCACGTTCTTGTTGGTAATTACAAAATCATTGGAAGCGCTGGAAAGTGCATTCACTGAACGAACCGAACCATCTGCTACCGTGAGTACAAACACGCGATAGCTCACATTTTTATCAATTGCATTGCCATTATAATCCTTGGCACCTGCAGGCAATGCCTGGGTGACTTTGGACGCTGTTTTGGCGACACGCGTATAGTTGGCAGAAGATACAGAATTGGCTGCGCTCAGCGTAAATCCGCTGCTCTGATCATTACGCACCACGATCATCCGGTATTCAGAAATGCCGGTATCATTGGCAGGCGTAAAGCTCACTGTGATATCGGACGGATTGCTGTTCGCACTGCTGTTGCTGGTCGTCAGGCTATTCACTACAGAGGCTGCTGTACTGCCGCCCAGTGTAATGGTACTCGAAGCGGAAGACAGGGAATACGTATCCGAAGCATCACCGGAACCTACGCTCAGGACGAATACACGATAAGCTACTCCGTTTTTGACCAGATCGCCATCGACATCACGCGCTCCGGAAGCAAGTACAATAACACGGTTGGAGCCGTTTTTGCTGACCGAGGTGTAATTGGAACTGGATACCTTTTGAGCCTTGGTCTGGGTAAAGTTGCTGGAGTCGCCGGATTTGACGACCAGAATACGATACTGGCTGACCAGATTTTCATCGCCGGATTTATTAAAGGAAACCTGCAGATCGCGTCCATCTCCATAATCGCTCACATCACTGACGCTGACACCGTTGGTGCTGCCTACCGTTTTACTGCTTGATGTAAGTGTGATGGTCGAAGAAGCGGATGATAATGAATTGCTGTATGAACCTGTTCCTCTGGACATTACGAATACGCGGTAGGAGACATCATTTTTAATATTGTCACCATTGTTGTCCTTGAGCGAAGAAGACAGGGTAACTTCACGATCGCTGCCTGTTTTGGATACATCCATATAACGACTGGAATTCAGCGCACTCGCTTTTTCCAGATCAAAGTCGTCGGAGTTCGTACTGCGGACAACGAAGACACGATAGCCGCTGATTCTGGACTCATTGGAGATTTTGTCAAAGGAAACCTGCAGATCGCGCGCATCACCATTATTGCCTACATCGGTAACTTTGGTAATGGATGGTGCATCGACCGCTTTGCCCAGTGTCAGCGAGTTGGAAGCTGCAGACAAGCCAAGGGTATCGCCGCCGCTGCTTACTGCCGTAACAAATACAGTATAGGAGATGCCTTCGGCTATTATTTTGCCAGTGGTATCACGTGTGGAAGACTTGAGACGTAGCGTATGATTGGAACCATCCTTGGTGACGCTGGTATAGTTGTCGCTGTTTACTTTGCCTGCTTCGGACAGGTTGAAGCTGCTTGCATTGCTGGAAGGAACAACAAAGATGCGGTAAGCGGATACTTTGCTCTCGTCCGACACTTTATTGAATGATACAGACAGATCGCGTCCGTCTGCGTTATCCGCTACATCACTTGCTTTCACTTCTCCCGGTGTAGCGGATGCAGATACCGTACTACCCAGATTGGTGATTGTCTGTGCCATAGTCAGTGCACTGGTATAGCCAGGATTGCCGACAGCCAGTACATAGACGCGGTAGCTGACATTTTTCTGGATCAGGGCACCATCCGTATCCCGTGATTGCGGCAGCAGGGTAATGGTGTAATTGCTGCTGCCTTTCGGTACGATCTGGTAATTGGCTGCAGGCACATTCTGTGCAGATGCCAGGTTAAAAGAATTGATATTGCCGGATTTGACGACCAGAATACGATACTGGCTGACGGCCGACGCACTTGCAGATCCCGGGAAAGCGACCTGCAGATCACTGCCATTACCCTGCTGACCGATGACACTGGCATTGACATAGGCTACCGGCGATACCGAACCTGTCGATGGTGTAGTCGTAATTGGAGTCGTTCCTTTGCTTGTTGTAATACTGACGGTCTGTGTGGCCTTGTTCCAGCCAACTTTGCTGCCCATCGCTTCGGTTACAAACCGTAGCGGAACCATTACTCTGCCTTTGATCATTTTGGCCGGCACATCCATGGCGGTTAATTTGTCATTGATTGTGGCACGGGTAGAACCCACAGGCAGTACAACAGTGGTCGTTCCTTTGACGGCTGTAACGGTTTTGGTGCTTTGTTTCCACAGTACTTTGGCGTCCAGTGCTTCAAAAACGCCACGCAGCGGAACCATTGTCCGTGATCCCGACATAACCGGTGCCTGATCGGTAACCAGCGGTACGCCATTCACGGTAATCTGGATCGGTTTTGCCGCTTCTGCAGATGGTGTATGTAACCCTCCACTAACTACTAGTGTTGCTGCCAACAACGCTGAACTGATTTGCTTTTTCACTTTGTCATCCCCTTGTCCCCTGATTAACTGTACTTGTTCCATTATCCCTGTCTATTAGACAGCCCCTATGCGGATAAAGTTACACGCCCGTTTATATTTTTATAGGCACGAGCAGCCGTTTTTGTATGATCCATGATGTCGTATAACTTGAAATTCCCAACATTGGATCACCTGGATTATGGAAATTATTCCTTTTTGTTTATTCCAGACTCTATGTACGTTACCATCTAATAAATGGCTGAACAACTCGATAATTGTTACAAATGGCAACAATTTATTCATTATCGGAACAAGCAATGTATTTGTTTACAGGTTATAACAAGAAGGGGAATTGAGTATGCCAACAAGACGCTTTGGCAAAAAGCGTCTGAGACGGCAGTATCTGAAGAAAATCCAGCTGTGATGCCGGGCGGATATTTGTTCTTTATTTACGCAGATCCTTGTTTTTGTCTCGGCTCATATCCATATTAAGAATATCTCCGGTCAGGCCGGTGCTCCGCAGCCACAGATATGTGACTAGCGTCAGTCCGAAGATCAGACCCAGGGCTCCTGCATAACCCCACTTCCATTCCAGTTCAGGCATATTTTTGAAATTCATTCCCCATATAGCACCCAGGGCTGTCATCGGCGTCAGCAGTACCGTGAATACGGTCAGTGTCTTCATGATCGTATTGGAGCGGTAATTGGCAATATTATCGTCCACTTTGAGCAGGGAATCAATCTCGTGTTCATAATTTTGCTGAAGCATGCGGATTCGTTTGAGATAGATGTTCAGGATGCGGTAGGTCTCCGAATGATCGATAATCTCGGGAAAGGTCTCTTCCACTCCATATTCAATCTCGCGAAGCGCTACAGTATGCAGATTCCAGCGGGTCAACTGATTACGAAGATCGATAATTTCGCGCAGCAGTCGGCTGCCGTTACTCTTTCTCATGCGTTCTTCAATATCCGTCAGATCCACTTCGATTTCATCCATACGTGCAAACAAGACCCTGATAAAAGAATTCATAATAAACAGAAAGCCCTCTACCGGTCTGGACAGACTAGCGATGTGCCGATCCCATTCCTCAGGCTCCACCTGATGCACCAGCCAGCTCATATCGCCTACGGTTACCAGCTTGTCACCGGCAATATAATAATGGAGTAGCCAGCTGTCATGAGGCTCATCTGTTAGCTTGACAGTGAGTGTACCGCTCATCGTATGGATCCCCTCCAGATGAGAGCTTGTAGAGATATGATTATGGCGGCACATCAGACTCTCTGATGCCCATTTCCGGATACGTTCATCGAAATCAGGATGCTCGATCAAATGACTGCTATCCTGCTGACGAAACCATGTCCAGCCATGCTCCGATGGAATAACTTCAGCTTGTATCATGATATCATTTCCCTTCCTGCAACTTCCCTTACTCTCATTACCCTGAACAGACAGCAAGTGATTGATCTTTGGCTGGAACCTTTTTCTACTTATCTTTTCCCAGTTGCCGGATTTCCGTAAGCTGTATGCGGGTATGTATATAGATGGTAGTCCACAATCATATATTGTGCAATTGAGATCATAGAACTCCAAAATAAACTTAAAATAGAAATCACTCTTACGCTGGAATAGGAGAACCGTCATGAAGAAAATTATGAAACCGGAATTCTGGAAAGAAAGTGTCATTTATGAGATTTATCCGCGCAGCTTCAAAGATAGCAATAATGATGGAATCGGTGATATTCCCGGCATCCTGTCCCGCCTGGATTATCTGCAGGATCTGGGAGTCGATATTCTCTGGCTTACGCCTGTCTATCCGACCAGTAACGCCGATTATGGTTATGATATTACTGACTATTACGATATTAATCCCGAGTATGGCACGCTGGAAGAATGGAAACAGCTGCTGCATGAATTACATCAGCGCGATATGAGACTCATTATGGATCTGGTCATCAATCATACTTCGGATGAGCATCCGTGGTTCCAGGAGTCCCGTTCTTCCAGGGATAATCCGTACCGCGACTATTACTTCTGGCGAGACCCGGCACCGGATGGAGGTCCGCCGAATAACTGGACATCGTTTCTCGGAGATTCCATGTGGCAGCTGGACGAGCAGACCGGACAGTATTACCTGCACTCTTATGGAACCAAGCAGCCGGATCTGAATTGGGATAATCCTAGCGTCCGTCAGGATATGCATAAAGCCATGCGATACTGGCTGGATCTGGGCATTGATGGTTACCGGATCGATGCCGTCAACTCTATCTCCAAAGATACCGGTTTTCCGGATGCCAAGGACACAGATAACATGCAGGCCAACTCCTCGGAATTCTACAAAAATGGCCCTCATATTCACGAATATCTGCACGAAATGTACAAGGAAGTATTCTCGCACTATGATATTTTCACAACCGGCGAAGCTTCGGATGTCACGCTGGACGATGTCAAAGCTTACAGCAACCCTGCACGGGAAGAACTGAATATTATTCTGATGATCGAAGCTTCCAAAATATCCGATGATCCGCAGGACATGTGGAAAAGCAAATCGTGGGAGCTACATGAGCTCAAGGAAATTATCGCCAAGTGGCAAAAAGATCTGTACGGCGAAGGCTGGATGGGCATCTACCTGAGCAATCATGATCATCCACGCTTGGTCTCGTACCTGGGTGACGAAGGCGAATACCGGGAAGAATCCGCGAAAATGCTGGGCATTTTCCTGCTGACACTGCGCGGTACACCGCATATTTATCAGGGAGACGAGATTGGAATGACCAATGCTACACATCTGCATACCATCGATGATGTTACCGAGCAGCAAGCGCAGGTATATTACAGAAAAATGGTGGAACAGTACAATGAAGATCCCGAAGTCATTATGGAGCGTATCCGCAACAAGGCAAGGGATAATGCCCGTACCCCGATGCAGTGGGATAACAGTGAACATGCCGGATTCTCCCAGCATACACCATGGATTCCGGCTAATCCGAATGCTGCCGAGATCAATGTACAGGCCAATCAGGATAATCCCGACTCTATTCTGCACCTGTACCGTAAACTGATCCATATTCGCAAGGAAAGCTCTGCTCTTATGTATGGCAAATACGATTGCATCATTTCGGAGCACAAGCAGATTTTTGCTTATACCCGGGAATGGGATGATGAACACTGGATGATTATCCTGAACTTCTCGCGCTCGGAAGCGGAAGTGCAGCTGGATCAGCATCTGGCGGATCGACTGAAAAATGCCGAGCTGATTATCGGCACTCATGGTACTCATTCCGAGCAGATTGCCAAGGATGCAAGAGAGCATCGTACGGTAACATTGCAGCCGTATGAATCCCTGGTCTTCCGCGGCCTGTCCATTCTGGATAGTTAGTCTGCGCAGTTCGGGTATTCCTGCTGATATCCCTTCTGTCCAAAGGGTCCTTATCACAATTGGAATATTCCAATTCAAGAACCTGTCTGCTTCGGCAATAACAGGCTTTTCGGCTCCATCTATCAAGAGTTTTATAATCCATAAAACAAAAAAGGCATTCCATCATCGACATGGAATGCCTTTTGTTATGAAGATTTATTGGAAGTACCCATTGCAACCCGATGAGAAATCATTGTTCTAGGCCATCCGTGTTCTTTAACAAGTAAAGTCTATTATTAAGCAACCAGCAGCTGAATTACAGTCAGGATCAGACCAACGATAAATCCGCAGATTGCGCCGTTTACACGAATCCACTGCAGATCATTACCGACTTTCTCTTCCAGCATATGCACCAGTGTATCGTTGTCCATCTGATCCAGATTTTCTTTGACCAGCTGACCAAGACGATAATGGTTGCGTCCGACTACACCGATAATTCCTTGCAGCAAGCGTTCTTCCCAGGCATTGATTTTCTCCTGGTCCTTGCTCAGGTCACGGATAATCGAGCGGTACATAATGAACAAATGACGTCCACCGCTGTCACGCTCACGCTCCAGCATACCGACGATCAGACCGCGCAGTTCTTCCAGACGCTCCATCATGAACACGTTAGCTGCCTCGCCTTCAAGCGTAGCCCGTGTCCAATCCTTGATCCGGTCCCAATTGTTCTCTTCATCCACGACCTGAAATAGCTGTACCCGCACCTCACGCAAAATGGATTCACGGTACTCGCTATCCTCCTGTTGCAGATTAGATACCGTCGACAGCAGAATATTTTGCAAAATGCCGCCCAGGCTCTCTGCATTCATCATGCCGGCAAACGCCTGGAAAGCAAAACCTTTAAGACCGCCCAGGTTGATATTTTCCAGTTGTTCACTGGCAATTTCACCGAGCTTATCCCGGCTTGCCGGGCGCAGTGCCCATTCATGCACCTGGGTCAGGATATGATCTAGCGCTTTCTCGTCATAACGTTCGTTCAGCGCATGGGCAAGCACCTTGTTGCCTGCTGCCTGAAGATCGGCTTTTTGGGCATAATCAGCCAGTCCGGAAGCGATAAAACGTGATACCGGCTCTAGCGGAATACGGCTGATCGGCGGAATCACCAGATCGATCAGTTCGCGCCGGATGGTCTTTTTGCCCAGCTGACGCGTAATCGCAGATACCGCGAACGGGAATAATTTGAAATGACGAAGCTTCGCCTCGATACTCTCTTTGTTCAATAACTCATTCTCCATCGCCGAGATCAGCGAGCGGATAATCTTGTCCCGGTTACGTGTTAACAGGGATGTATGCGGAATAGGCAGGCCAAGCGGATGACGGAACAGTGCAGTAACCGCGAACCAGTCCGCAATTCCTCCGACAAGTCCCGCTTCAAAGCCTCCCTGAATAATCTTGACCAGCAGGGTATCCGGCAAAAACAGTGTGATGATAAATCCAACTGCCATCACCGCCAGTGATATCCCCGCCAAATATCTGGAATTCATAGACTTCCTCCTTCAACGCTTCATCCAGAACATGGATTCAATAGTAATAATATCTTGTGCTCAGGTTTATTCAGTATAGCATACAAAGCACAGCATATCATTTCACTAAAAGGAGAAAACGAAGCCATTTATTTCCTTGCTATCAACCCATTTTGACGTGATCCCCCTTGGCTACGACCGGCAGGCTTACGGTAACTCTGCCCCCACCAGTGATAAGATCGTTTTGCAGCTGCAGCGTCCCCCGATGCAGCTTGATGACATATTCGGCAAATGTTAATCCCATACCATAATGACCGCTCGTGGTACGGCTCTTATCTCCCCGATAAAATAGCTCAGTGGCTTTCTCCAGCGCTTCTGCAGTAAATCCGGGGCCTCTGTCCGTGATAATAATGGACAACTGCTGGCATTTGCAGTGAATCTCAAGCTCCATGCTGGCTCCCTCGGGCGTATGATCCAGTGCATTGGCTATAATGTTCATCAAGGCTCGATGCAGTAGCTGAGGGTCCAGATAAACGCTCGCTTCGGAGCACTCTATTTGCTGTTGGATGCTGATATCCTTGCAGCCTGCATAGGCCCTAGTATTGCTGAGTACTTCTTCAATCCATTCGCTCAGCGGTACTTCTTCTTTACTCAGGGTCAGCCTGCTTTCTGTTTTGGACATCAGAATCAGCATACGTACATGCTGCTCTATTTTCTCTCCTGCACCCAGAATATAATTAGTGTACATCTGCTGCTTTTCATCCTGCTCGGATAAGGAAAGCAGCTCGGCATTCCCTTTAATAATCGTTACTGGAATCTTGATATCATGAGCAAGCGCGGCAATTTGTTCCTGCTTGGTTTTTTCCGTTTTCCACTGGTTCTCCAGCGATTGCTTTAGTGCATCTCTCATCTCGATCAATGATTGAGCGACATCATCAAACTCCTGGATGCCTGATTTCTTTTCTGTAAAGTCCAGATCCTGATTTTGGATATGATGTGTAATCCGGGTTAATGCTTTGAGGCTATTCCTGAAGCGGTTGGCGAATATCGTTGTGATTGCAAAAGAGACAACAATGATCGTCACGATCAGCAGTATGATTCCGGTAAGCTCATAATTCGGCAGATGTGCTCGCAAATAAGGCGAACTAAACTGCGGACGCAAATCGGATTGCAATATACAGTAGTCGTTTTTCCGCTCAATAAGAGTGTATACTTTTTGACCATAATAGGCTGGAGACTGTCCATTAACGATCTGGCTGGCCAGTTTGATCTCCGTATCATCCATATTACCGTATAGGGGTGCTCGATCTTGCTTGCTCAGCACGACGTATTTGGAGCCTGACGGAAGCATATCTTCATTTATCCATGCGGCAACCTGAATCACATGCTTTCCTTGTTTGATTAGCTGCTCGTTATAATTGGCGGGCAGTACCCAACCCGCTTTGATAGCAAGAGACGTTGTTGCCAGATAAAGTCCAAAAATGATAAGACAGCTGACCCCAAGCGAAATCAGATATTTAAACAGTTCACGACGCAGCGTGGTTTTTCTCTTATGTATAGTTATTGCCACCGGTAACCTACACCCCAAACGGTCGTAATCGGCATAACATCATGCTCTTTGCATTTTTTACGGATGGAACGAATAAATTCCGTAATGGTGGAATACAACGCATGACCATCCATACCGTACACTTCGTCGTAGATTTCTTCCCTGGTAAATACCCGGTTGCGATTGCGAGCCAGATATTCGCATATTTTATATTCATTCTTGGTCAGGTAAAGCTGAGCATCCCCGACCCAGATCTGCTTCATGTCAAAATCAAACGTAAAACCGCCGATCTGCTGTCGAGAGGTATTCTTTTCCCGGCGTTCCCGTCGCAAATGGGCACTGACTCTAGCGCTCAATTCCCTTACGCCGAACGGCTTGGTCAGATAGTCGTCTGCTCCAGACATGAGCCCGTCCACAATCGCTTCTTCCTCTGATCGGGCAGTGAGGAAAAGAATAGGGCAATCTACACTGCTGCGAATAGTGCGGCAGAATTCGAAGCCATCCACTTGCGGCATCATCACATCCAGCAGAATCAGATCGTAGCCCTGCACATCCTCTGCTGTCAGCCGATAGGCTTGATTTTCTACACTTACGAGATGCTTATCACGCTGCAAAATGTTACGAATGAGAGCCAGGATATCAAGATCATCATCGATCGCCAATATTTTGAACATGACTGTTCCCCTTTCACTGAATCGAATGCCCTTTGATGTCTACTCTGTGTGTTTACTCCCCTCCCATTGACGAAACCAGATCAGATGGCTAGCCAACAAAAGGAGAGTAACCGAAATCATCCATAACCACCCGGTCTGCATATCGTGTTCGAGATAGGCTCTCATCCTGCTGGTCAGTGTTCCCAATTGAAGTAGAGCCATACTATCCATCATCCGTACTCCCCAACCCCATGGGATATAATACCAGATCAGGTCTCCAACACTGGTAATCATCAGGGCTGCAATAAGCGTACCTGCGCCTCCCAACAAAATGGAGACTCCCATTCCAAATGTAAAACTGACCCATAACTGGATCATGTACAGTATACCACTGCCGATAGACAGATATATCGCTCCCCATACAAAGGTCAGATACGGCACTTGATCCATATTTAATAGAAAAGAGACTCCAGCACCCAGCAGCATAGCTGCGAGCATAATAGCCAAGCTTCCACACGCCCACACAAACAGCAATTTGCTAAAGTAACCAATTTCTTTGATCCGACTGCGAATGAATAGGTTCTGAAATCCTCCCGCTTGCTCTTCCTGCATGGTTACCATCCCACAAATAATACCCGACAGCAGAGGGAGAACTATTCCCAACATTTCCATATAGCCGGAATACAGGCTAAGGATTGTAGCTTGGCGTCCCTGCATATATAGCAGATAAATAATAGACCATCCCAGGGGAAGACAGATATGAAGCCAAAGATAGGGGGTGCGTTTCACTTTATAATAATCCGCATAAAGGAATCTCCATATGCCAATCATCTCAATGCCTCCCCGTTTGAACAGACAGAGTCTGTGCCTGCCTGGCAAAAGCAAATCCTGTCCCAAGCAGCACAATCAGAAAAAGTACAATTGAAAATAACAAACCTGCAGGTATGACCGCAAAATTCCATAACGGATCACCAGCAGTCAAAGGCACTCCATTCGGGTGTACTCCAATGGCAGGACACATCATACGGATCGGCCAGCTCCACGGACTGAGCCACCACCCGCGTAGTGGAGCAGCATAGATACCCAGTACCAATCCGGTCATAACGTTGATCAGCAGTGTACCTGTCATTCCCCATCTGCGTGATAACCATAGACAAAATGGAATTTGCCAAAGTGTGCTCACCCATAGCAGCAGTATCGCCAGCAGTGTAGGAGATACTTGAACGAGAGATGGGAAAATGAGTTGCAGTGCGAACAACATGAGTTCAAATACCAGCAGCATCAGCAGCATATAAATGGCAATTACGAATACCTTCCCATACCAAATGCGGGAAAGCGAGACCGGAAGCGTAAAAATCCTGTTATAATTTACAGCCCGCTGTTCTTTTTGATGGGATAATCCGCTTAACAGTGCAACTGTTAAAGGTATAAAGAAAATAGACCACCAATTGAATGTATTGGTCACGGTATAGGTAGGATTCATCAAAAAAGAAACAAGTAAATTGAGCAACGGAACGATTACCACCAATTTGCGTGAAACCGATCGTCTGAACTTGAGGTGCTCTGCGGAAAGGTAGCGAATCACAATGCATCCTCCCTTTGTATATGGCTGGCTTGTACGACGTCCATAAATAACTGTTCAAGATTCTGACCGCGACAGATCGCTCCCTGATATTCCAGTTTGCCTTCACTGATAATGCCTATATGATCTGCAATCAATTCCACTTCGGACAGAATATGACTGGATAAAATGACGGTCATCCCTGTCTGGGGAAAAGAGCGAATAAGTTCACGCATTTTCTGGATACCCATGGGATCAAGTCCATTCGTAGGTTCATCCAGGATCAATAGTTGTGGACGATGAAGAAGAGCCATAGCAATGCCAAGCCGTTGTTTCATTCCCATAGAGAATTGACCGGCTTTTTTGCGACCTGTATTTTTCAAACCCACTATTTCCAGCACTTCATAAATGCGTACATCATTCAGACCAAGTAGAATACTCTGTACTTTTAAATTTTCATAAGCCGTCAGATTGGCATACAACGGCGGTGATTCAATAAGTGCACCAATCCGGGCAAGGTCACGTCGACTCCAGGGATGTCCATCGAATAAGATCTCTCCGGAGGTTGGAGCCAACAGACCGGTTAACATTTTCAGAGTCGTTGATTTTCCGGCACCATTCGGACCAAGCAGACCGTACACACTGTTGTGCTCTACGGTCAGGGACACGTCTCTAATAGCTGTTTCTTTTCCAAACTTGCGAGTCAGATTACGGGTAGTCAGAATATTACTCATTACTATTCATCCTTTATATTAAAATTTCCAAACTATTTATTTTGTGTCTCTGTAAAAAGCAGGATGTGACTGCTCTGATTAGACGTACGGTTAACTTGTATACTTGCCGGGTATGTAGATAACAGACTGCTGAAATTAACTGTACGTTTTGTATATATGCTAAATTAGAATTATCAAGTTTTTATCAGGATTCAGTTATTAATCGTGGAAGGGTGATTGTATGTACATTTATCTAAGCTCACGCAATATTCATGATCAGTTTCCCGAGGCTGCCCATTTGCCGGATGCGGTAGAGATGCACCATAATGGTGAGACCCGCTACGTTATGGAAATCGATGAGATTCTGCCTGTCGATATTCCTTCCGAAAATACATTTCGCTACGAGACACTCGACAGCAGCGGTGTAATCGGCGGCGGTTATGCGGTACTCAATAATATTCCGGTAACTGCTGATGGTCGTTCTGCCTTTGAAGCCCGTTTTATGAATCGGGCACGCAAAGTAGAAGACGAACCCGGATTTGTCGGCATACGTGTGCTGCGTCCGCTGGATGATGATACGTATGTGATTTTGACATTGTGGGATGCCGAAGAGAATTTTACGGCATGGCAGGAGTCCCAGGCGTACAGCCATGCTCACCGCAAACGGAACACCGAGGAAGGTATTGATGTACAGCAGCCTTCCATTTTCCCGCGACCTTCATTTGTGAAGACCTATGTAATCGAGAATTAATCTACTGCGCATAAACAGAAAGATTGTGCTTGACTGCCCTATTATCAAAGACCTCATCCGATCAGCCATTTTGCCGGATTGAGGTCTTTTTATGTGTGAATTTATCCTGTTTGCCCATTCACATCTATCATTTATTTATTTAAATTTGTATTTTTTTACAATTTTCTTGTAACCCCAGCCGCTTCAAATCGTAGAAGACGGTAGATTATATTCTGTATTGTTGTTAAAATGGCATTGTTATTGGAAGAAGCTATTACATTTAGAAATCGAGGGGTTATGTATGGGAATGAGTTACAACATGCAGCGCAAAAGTCAGTTGGACGCACGTGAACTGATGCTGCTTGAGTCGGAAGTAAAAACGTATGGTAAAAACATGGTCGTTGCTTATGTGCTGTGGTATTTCCTGGGCATTTTTGGAGGTCATCGCTTTTACATGGGCAAGATCGGAACAGCAGTTACACAGTTGATTCTGTCACTGACTGGTGTAGGACTGGTTGTTACAGGCGTATGGTGGGTTGTGGATGCCTTTCTGCTGCACACTTCGGTAAGAGAGCATAATGCTTATGTAGAGAATAATATTATTGATCAGATCCTAATCCAAAAGCCAATCACGCCACCAAGCTACAATTACTGATTCCAATATGCTAACCAGATATGAATTATCTCCACAGGAACTGATGCTGCTCAACTCGGAACTACGGTCCAAAGAGAAATCTTTGGCTCTATCCTACCTGATGCTAATTGGCGGACATCTGGGGGTACACCGTTTTTATCTGAGACGAACGATCAGTGCAATTGTTCAGCTTGTGTTGTTTTTGGTAGCTATGGTTGCCTATTTCGGATTTGCTTTTGCTACAGAATTTAGTGAAGAAGCGACCTGGTCATTTCTTATCTTGCTGCTGGCGACCGGATTCCCATTGTTTGTCTGGGTTGTGGTTGATCTATTCCTTATTCCGCGTATGGTAAGCGACCTAAATCAGAAAGCAGAGCAAGATGTGCTTCAGCAGATCGAGTGGCTAAGACAAAATCCTCCACCAGCACGTGAACCTATGGCTGCTCCTGCACCCGCTCCACAGCAGGGATATCAGCCGCCTCAGCTTTAATATTCGATAACAGGACTAGCTGAAACGTACACACATAGAACATACCAAAAAGAACGCTCTGTCGATGACAGGGCGTTCTTTTTGGTATTTGTAGATCGATTCTCTTACTGGTGCAGCAGTCTGTATAAGCCACAATATTTCCATACAAGATTCCCTACAAGCATGAATATTGGACTCCGGCAGATCAGGAAGATACCTTCAGCTGGCTATGGAATAGATCGCTATAGAATCCGCCTTGTTCCAGCAGCTGATCATGGGAACCCTTTTCCATAATCTGCCCGTCACGCAGGACGAGAATCTGGTCAGCTGACCGAATCGTGTTCAGCCGGTGGGCAATCACAAAGCTGGTACGTCCCTGCATCAGCCGCTGCAGTCCTTCCTGGATACGGATCTCGGTCACCGTATCAATACTGCTCGTCGCTTCATCGAGGACCAGAATTGCCGGATCGGACAACATCGCTCTGGCAATCGTGAGTAGCTGGCGCTGACCCTGACTGATCCCGCCGCCATCCCGTCCCAGATGATGCTGATATCCATCCGGCAGACGACGGATAAAGCTGTCGGCATTGGCCATTACTGCTGCCTGCTCTACCTCGGCATCTGTAGCCTCCAGCCGTCCATAACGGATATTATCCATAATCGTTCCCTCGAACAAAAATGAGTCCTGCAGCACAAATGCCATATGTTCACGCAGACTGGCACGACGCATCTGCTTGATATCCTGTCCATCTATCGTAATCATGCCTTCATCCGCATCATAAAAGCGCGAGATCAGCTGAATCAGCGTAGTCTTGCCTGCGCCGGTCGGCCCGACGAGTGCAATCATCTCTCCCGGCTCGGCTTTGAACGAGATATGCTGGAGGGTATCACGTCCTTCTCCTGTATCATAACCAAAGGACACATCACGGAATTCCACTTCTCCCTTGATTTGCTGGACAGCCTTAGCCTGCTGTTCATCGGCCTCTTCGATCTCTTCATCCATGATCTCGAATACCCGCTCGGCTCCTGCAATCGCCGACAGCAGCGTATTCCACTGATTCGCCAGATCATTGAGCGGACGTGTAAACTGGCGGGCATATTCTACGAAAATGACAATTACCCCGACAGTAATCGCACCACGGATCGCCAGTAGTCCTCCTGCTCCGGCAATCAGGGCAAAGCTCAGATTATTAAGCCCGTTCATCAGTTTGGGAATAAACCCGGAGATCGTCTGAGCCCAGAATCCGGAGAAGCGTATCCGGTCATTACGTTCGCCGAATTCACCAATTACCCGCTGCTCCTGGGCAAAGGCTTTGATAATTTTCTCTCCCGACAGCGTCTCTTCGATATAACCGTTCAGTTCACCCAGATTACGCTGCCGTTCCCGGAACAGTGGACCGGTACGCCGGGTAATCCAGCGCATTCCCAGCGCCATCAGCGGTACGACAATAAAGGTCAACAGCGTCAGCAACGGACTGAGCCACAGCATAACACCGAGCGTACCGATAAGCGTCAGCACGCTGGAGAAAATCTGAATCGCCGAGCTGTTCAGCGTCGAACTGACATTCTCGATATCATTGGTCACCCGGCTCATCAACTCGCCCTGCTGTCTCTGTCCGAAAAAAGGGATCGGCAGACGATGCAAATGCGAGAACAGATCGGCACGCATACGGTAGACCGTCTCTTGCGCAATCTCGATCATCCAAACATTTTGCAGCCAGGAAGTGACCGAGTTCAGAATATATACTGCACCCAGTGCAGCGAGAAACCAGATCCAGCTTCTGCCGGCATCCTGTTCCAGAAAATCATCAATTGCGATTCCGACCAGATACGGTCCCAGCAGTGTCAGTGCAGAGGTCAACAGCACCATGAACAGAACAAGAAACAGCTTAAAGCGGCGCTGGGAGAGATATTTCCATATCCGTCCCAGTGTACCTTTCCAGTCTTTGGCTCGTCGCTTCTTGCCTGCTGCCGGTGTTCCCTGAGGAATATCTCCCGGTTCTTCGGCCGCTACAGCCGGAGGTCTTGCAACACGAAAAGGATCAGTGAATGATTTCCACACGGCCAAGCTCCTCCTCTCCAAACTGGGATGCATATATTTTCCGGTACAGCTCCGACTGCTGAAGCAGCTCATCATGATTGCCCTGGGCGATCAGTTGTCCATCGCTGAGCAGCAGTACTTTGTCTGCCCGGATCGTCGAGCTGATCTTTTGGGTAATCAGAATTGTGGTACAGGACAACGTGCCGAGGCTCTCCAGCAGCAGTGATTCTGTGCGCACATCCAGCGCACTCGTGCTGTCATCCAGCAGCAGAATCTGTGGACGCCGCACCAGTGCTCGCGCAATAGAGAGACGCTGCTTCTGTCCGCCAGACAGATTGACTCCACGCTGGCCGAGCAAGGTATCATATCCATTCGGCAGCTGGGTAATCGTATCGTGAATCTGGGCCATCCGTGCAGCTTCTGCAATCTCTTCCATTGTGGCATGTTCATTGCCCCAGGCGATATTGTCACGAATAGTGCCGCTGAACAGTACGACTTCTTGCGGCACATAGCCAATGATACCTCGCAGCTGTTCTTCACTCATTTTGCGAATATCTTGTTCCTGCAAATAAATATGCCCGCTGTTCGCTTCGTACAGCCGTAAGATCATCTGGACCAATGACGATTTGCCCGAACCGGTCGCTCCCATAATCGCAGTCATCCGGCCTGCACGTGCTGTAAAGGAAATATCCGTCAGAATCGGCGTATCGACACCGGGATATTGAAAATAGACATGCTCAAATGCAATGCCGCGCTGTTCTTTTCGTAATGAAGAAGGATCTACCCTGGATTCGGTTAATCCTCTATTTTCAAAAACAGGATCATCGTTACGCGCTGCCGACCCTACCTCCTGATCAGATGATAGACGACTGCTCACTTCTTCTTCGGAAGCACTCATCACTTCGTCCATCCGTTCAGCCGAAGCTCTCGCTCTGGAAAAGGAAGCCACGATCATCGAGAACGCCGATAAGGCGCCCATGGTACGCATGGAGTAGTTGATAATCGCTACTACTTCACCCACTGAAGCGCTTCCACTCATAATGTCACGATGTCCAAACCACAGTACTGCAATAATACTGGCATTCATAATAAACAGGATAAACGGCATCGTCGTCTCGGTCAGACGCAGCGCAGCGACCGTATCCGTCATCAACTCACCGCTATGCTGTTCAAAACGTTTACGTTCATGATGGCGGCGAACGAATACACGAATCAGCCGCATCCCGGTCAGATTTTCCTGCATCACATTATTGACCTTATCCAGACGCCGCTGTACCAGCTGGAATCGCGCAGCAGCCCGTTTCATTACCGCGATAACAAACAATAACAGCACCGGAATACCCACGACCAGCAGCAGACCCAGCTTCACATTAACGATCAGCGCCATAATACTGCTGCCCACCACCAGCAGCGGCATCCGCAGCATGAAGCGCAGACCCATAAACAGCATGTCCTGCAAAATGGTCACATCATTGGTCAACCTTGTAATTAACGATGAAGAAGAAAAACGGCTGAACAGGGCATACGAGAAAGACTGTACTTTGGTATACAGCGCTTCCCGCAGATCATAGCCCAGCCCCTGGCTTGCATAGGAAGCATAGAACGAACTGAATATGCCGGCGACAAAAGCAATAACTGTACCCCCGACCAGAATTCCTCCCCACAGCAGCACTGTCGAAGCATCCTGACGGCTCACTCCATCATCTATAATTTTGGAGATGAGAAAGGGCTGCAGCAGTTCCAGCGCCAGCTCGATAAACATCATGAGCAGCGCCAGCACAGCGGCAACCCGGTACTTTTTGAGAAAGGCAAACATAAGCGACATGTGCATCCCCCTTGTGACAAATCTACCTTACAGCATCAGGACGGAGATACGATGTCGATCTCTTCATTCTGGGACTGTTTCTTCATATATACCCCTTTTTTGTACACTGACTTGATCATAAAGTGATTTCCCAGCTTTTTATTCGTACGGTAAATCAGTGAATTGACCTCATCCACGCCGACCAGCTCGGCATCTTCCACACAGCGCTCCGGCCAGACCTCGCGTACAATCTGTTCACGGGTTACAAAGTGGTCGAGGCAGTTATACAGCATTTTGAACAGCTGGTATTCCTTTTTGGACAGTGTAATACTGTCGCCACCGACTTGAATATTTTGCA
Organism: Paenibacillus shenyangensis; assembly: GCF_000346635.1. Lineage (NCBI taxonomy): Bacteria > Bacillati > Bacillota > Bacilli > Caryophanales > Paenibacillaceae > Paenibacillus > Paenibacillus shenyangensis. The sequence goes on along the minus strand of NZ_AOIG01000018.1, from coordinate 50,458 downwards.
AATAATCATTTAACCGCACTTCGTTTTCCAACAGATCGCTGATTCGGTATTCACGGGTCTCTTCAAAATCCACACCCCGTTCCAGACGCAGGCCGACCAATCCGTTTACCAGAGTCAGCTGGTCATTCTCGCTCACCGGATATTTCTGGTAAGGCTGCAGACGCTGACCATTCAGCTCGGTACCGTTCTTGCTGCCCAGGTCCTCGACGTATACGGTATTATGCTGGCGGGTAATCCGGCAGTGCTGTTTGGAGACCAGCTGATTATATAGCGGCAGATCGAGTTGGATCGTTCCGGTATGTCTGCCGATCATTGTTTCTTTTTGACTTTCTACATAAACAAACGAACCATGGCCTTCCTGGCCGGCCGTGTCGACAATCAATTTAATCATGTCCGGCATGTTAATCTCTCACTTTCGGGAATTTTGCCAAAGCTGTAATTCTGCATGTTTCCGCAGAGGCAGTGACAATTTCATCAGATTCATTTCATTGTTTGCTTGCCGTGTGGCTTTTATAGTGTATAGCAGAGAGACTGCACCACAATCAATATCCCAACCATCGACCAACATTCTTTTCATTCATTATACTATACAATTTGTGGAATATATTTCAAAGTGGAGACTGTTAATATGAAACCGAGACAAATTATTATCTATGGATTGCTTTCTTTTCTGATCGCGAGCAGCATGGCGCTGTATGTATATCTCGATCACCGAATTCTACCTCAAAGCAGCACAGATGGCGGAATACAGCAGCTGCGCATTCAGAATCTGGATGATCTGCAGCAGTTGATGCTCGACAAATCCGATAACTCCCGGACATCTACAATCCGTCCCCTCTGAGTATTGAATCTATATGCAGCTTGCCAGCAATCGTAATATCACCGTACAGTTTCGCTTGGAAAGGACAGCCATACCCTCATCCTCTTGTAGAAACGGCAGCGGCAAAATTCATTCTATTACAAAAAGCGCCTGCTTGATGCAGACGCTTTTTACTGTAACCGAATCTCTAACTTCGATATGCATTGTATTGCAGGATACAGGGAATTCGTCCCTTACGTCCATGCCCAGAAAAATCCGTCACGATCCCAGGCGACACGTCCACCATGAGACTTGCGGAATGCTTTTTTGATTTCTTTATCCAGCGAAATATTGCCGCTCTCACTGGTAAACAGGTACTGTTCTCCATATTCGGCGCGAACATGAGCGATCGCGTCCTCCTGCTTTAAGACACCCTGCTCTCGAATCTGGTCAACCATCCACTCTGCGATTTGCTGCTCTGTTGTTACTGTAGGTTCCATACTGTCTTCCTTTCCATGCTCGTTTCTTGGCGGGATGACGGTACATGATTTTGTGAAACCATAGGTTCTCCCTAACAGTAGTATACTGTAACCATCCGAAAAGGAGTGCATTCCCATGAAAAAATATATTTTATCTATCCTGCTGTTTGCTGGATTGCTGTCCGGCTGTTCAGCAGTCGATCAGGTCAGCCAGTCCGTGAACTATGTAAGTGAAGTCACTACCTATATCAATAATACTTCCCAGCTGTCCCAGCAGCTGCCTGAGCTTGCACAGCAGGCGATTACCGATCCCAGTGCACGCCAGAGCCTGATTCAGGAATTGCAAAATGCACAGAGCCAGATTAATCAGTTTCAGAATCTGCAGGTTCCCGGCTTTGCCCAGGATCTGCACCAGCAGTTATCCGGTTATACCGATACACTCGGCACGGAAGTGAATGGATTGATCGATCAGGCACAGGCAGGCAAGCTGACTCCTCAAGCACTGAACAACTCCCCTATTTTCCAGACGATCGACCAGATCACCGGTCTGTTGAACCAATTCCAGCAGCTTGGCAATAATTAACAGTATTTCACAAGCTATCTAATTTCAGCATAAACTATATAAAGGTCTTTACCAGATGATCGGGAACCTTGCCAATTAGCGAAATAAGGGTCCTGATCATTATTTTACATAATCATATATCCGTCATACACCACACGTTCAGGAGGTCTGAATATGGAACTGTCAACAACACGCTTATGGATCAGGGAATTGGTCATGGAAGATTGGCCAGCTGTACACCGATATGCTTCTGACCCTCAAGTGACTCTTCATACGATATGGGGACCCAATACAGAGCAGGATACGAGGCAATATGTACAGTCCATGCTGAATGAGCAGCAGCAGGAACCGCGTACGGTCTATGAGATGGCCGTCATTCGTCGGGAAGATAACCAACTCATAGGCGGTTGCGGCCTGCATCTATCCGATCAACAGCAGGCAGAGATTGGTTACTGTAATGATCCAGGCAGCTGGGGCAAAGGCTATGCTTCGGAAGCCGCCGCAGCCATGCTCGAATACGGATTCAACCAGCTGAATCTGCACCGAATTTATGCCAGATGCCGACCGGATAATATCGGTTCTGCCAAAGTTATGCAAAAAATAGGCATGAGCTATGAAGGGCATCTGCGGGAGCATATGTATTACAAGCAGCAGTGGTGGGATTCGTACCAGTACTCCATATTGCAGACAGAATTCCGCGAGAAAAACTCTTTTCAAAAAGGGGTTTAGCACGGCTCCGTCATAGCGCTGAACCAATATCCTCTACACCTCTGTCTTGCCACATCAATCATGACTCTACAAAAATAATAAAAGCTTCCCGATCCGCTAATGCGGAAAGAGAAGCTTTTTCTATTCGTTATTCTTATTCTAATGTAAGTAAGCTGGAGAGAAACAGAGCACAGCCTGCTGCAAACTTCATAGCAGCCGCGTATACAATTATTCTTAGCTTACTTGATCAGCTGGATATTGCCGATAAACGGCAGCGGCTTGCGCTGGCCATTGGCTGCATTAATGATACCGATGATCATAAAGACCAAAGTCGCCAGGAAAACGATAGGAGACAGGATAAATCCAATAAAGGGAATTACAGCCAGCACAACCTGTGCGGCTACTACGATAATAAACAGAACCAATCCTTGATTGGCATGATACATAGCAAACGGTGAATTACGCGCAGCCAGAAGCGGTACAAAGAACAGAATATAAGCCAGAATTGCCATTACCTTGTTACTTTGCACATCATTCGGATCTTCGTGCGGGTATGGATCTTGAAAATTGGACATGTGGATTACCTCTCTAATCTTTATATTTTCAGTTCATGATTAGCGGCAGAAAAGTAGACGTGAAGTATGCTATTATGTATGGTTGCCGTATCTTGAAATTCATCCAGAGTATAACATCAACAGACAGGTTTGAATAGATAGAATTATGCATATTCACTCAGAAGGAAAGAAGGCATGTATCTTCTTGGCAGCTTGTTAGAATCAAAATGTCATATGACAATATGCTACTGGTCAAACTGACATCAGAAACAGTAGGATACAACTGTAATCTGTACATAATAGAGATGAATCAGATTCATATGACATGCATCGCAGATGTCATATAGATCAGGATAGAATAACTGGAACAAGAGGAAATGTACGGGTATGTTCCAAATGATATTGCACTTTATACTTGTTACATCGTGTCATACTGAAGATTTTGGGAGTGGATATTATTGGTTCAGGAGATGAACAAATGGATTCAAAAGTGGTTTTGGTACAATTGGCTGATGCTGGGAATCCGCCTGCTCTGCAGCATCTCTTTGCTGCTTACTACAGTCGATAGACATGCTTATTTTATGCTGCCGTTTTGGATTCTTGTGTTATGGCAGCTGATTGCTTTTACTGTTCCATGGGTATGCTTGCAGCTCAATTACAAATACTATTTGCTTACCGAAATTGTGATTTCGGGTGGATTATGTCTTTATCTGGCATCCTTTTTTCCAGCAGCCTACCTTTCGTTCTTGTTATATGCCTTTTTGATAGCTGCCAATAGCAGACAACAATCTTATTACTGGTCTGCTCCTCTGGTTATACTGCTTGTACCCATTATATTTACACAGGTTGCCGAACAGAGTGATTTTTGGGCGATTCTGCTACAGTTTGGATTAGCGTATACGTTCGGGTTTTCTTTTCATTTACTAATGGTTAATCACCGTCAAAGCGAGATCATACGTGATCAGAATGCGGTGTTGGAGCAGTACCTGTCACAGGTAGAACGCATTACTCTAGCTGAGGAGCGGAGCCGATTGTCCAAAGAGCTCCATGATACAGTTGGACATGCTTATACCTCCTTGATTATGGGACTCGAAACCCTGCGCCCGGAGCTGGCAACAGTCACCGGTACCGAACGTCTCGATTCTCTGCTCTATCGAGCTCGTCAAAATATGGATGAAGTCAGAAATTATGTACACCAGATGCAATCGCCGCAGGAAGAACTGCCGCTCACCCAGTCTTTACAGGCTCTGGCAGATGAATTTCAGGAACATGCTAATGTGACGGTTCGTTTTCAGGCATTCGGAGAAGAGTACATGATAACCAGACAAGCCAAAACCATGCTGTATCGTTGCCTGCAGGAATCGCTGACAAATGCAGTGCGTCATGGACAGTCGACTGCAATTACCGTCTTTCTGCGATTTGAGCTTCAGCAGACCAGGCTGGAAATCCAGGATAATGGCCGCGGGACAGAACAATTGCGCGATGGATTCGGCCTTCGTGCCATGAAAGAACGGGCAATAAATGTTCAGGGACAGATTGCCATCTACAGTCAGCCGGATGAGGGCACACTTGTTACTTGCACGCTGCCAAGACAAATAGAAGCCGAAGATGAAGCAATACGTCTGTTGCTCGTCGATGATCAGCCCTTTATCCGTGATAGCCTGCAGATTATTCTGGAAGAGCAGCATGATTTACAGGTCGCCGGAATGGCAGAAGATGGTCGGCAGGCTATTGAACAGTGCCGACTGCTTCAACCGCAGTTGGTATTGATGGATCTGGATATGCCCCATATGGACGGAATCTCTGCCACCCGAATGATTAAGCAGACATGGCCGCATATCCATATTCTGATCCTCACCACATTTGAGGATACTGAACAGGCTCTGCAAGCCATGCAAAGTGGCGCAGATGGCTATTTACTAAAATCCATGCATCCGGGAGAACTGGCCGAGACTATCCGTACGGTTCATCGCGGAGGAACACTGATCGATCGGGGCATGTCACAGAAATTATTCGCACAGTTAAACGATTCGCCGATGATCCAGCCAGCTACATCCTATGATCTGACGCCGCGAGAGCTTGAGATTCTACAACTTGTCTCGGAAGGACTTCGTTACAAAACGATCGCCTCCAGATTGTATTTATCTGATGGAACCGTACGGAACTATGCTTCATCGGTCTATCTGAAGCTTGGTGTGCGCAACCGGGAAGAAGCGGTACAGAAGTCACGGGAACTGGGGATTTTATAACATCCGAAATAAATAAGAAAAGCGCAAGTGACAAGGACGTTCCCTGCCACCTGCGCTTTTTCACGTTGTTTTATGAATTAATGCTGGATAGGCAATGTATAGTAATTAAATGCCTGATCCAACCATGCACTGGCTTCCTGACGTTTCAGAAGCTGCTTGGAACGAAAGTCCAATGAGCCGTCAGTGTTGATTTGGGTATCCGGGTCGATAATACCTTGCGAGACAAGAGCAGTAATAGCTTTCGCTGCCCAAGGTGCTGTCTGATCTTTTAGTGTGATTTTGAATCGAGGCTCTGCCTGTTTGAGATTCTGGATCATTACCGCCGCTATTTCCCGGGTAATAGGCTCATTCTGCTCATACTGTGTTAATCCGGCGAGCATTTGCTTTCTATTCGGCTCGATCATAAAAGGTTGCTTGTACCACCCTTGAGCGCGCAGCAATACTTCCGAGAACTCTCCTTGAGTCATGGTTCCATCCGGGTCGAACAGATGCGCAGATTTACCGGGCATCACATTTAACGCATGAAGGTTATTAATATAAGTACGATATGAACTGTCTGCCCGTACATCGGAGAACGGTGAATCTACTTTTATTTTCTGTGCATAGGCAACCAGATCGGGCAGCTGCATATAATACAGATAAGCAATCTCGCCTGCTTTATTTTTATTGAATGTTAGTTTGTTGCCCGATTCATCTTCGAATAACAACGAATCAAGCATATGAAGAGTATGTTTACCCGACGTTCCTGTCTCCATCACCAATCTTCCATTGGAATAAGACACTTTGGATCTCAGAGCGGCAATACGTGTGTTCTGATATAATCCCACATATTCCTTGGCTTGCTGCGCAGTGATGATTTTGTGTATGGATTTGGGCGCTTTTGATTTTCGGGGATAATAATGATTCATGAATTCTTCGTATACATCCAGGCTCATCATCGAATCATTATTATAGGACATGTACATGGCTGTATTTTTCTCGGGCAAAATAACGATCAGAGAGGAGTGCCCGGTTACGTTTCCTCCTTTGAGAATAACATGCTGGTTGTTCATCTTGTCCTTAAAGTAGCCCTCAAATCCAATCGTAGTAACCGGAATTTTCTTGGAAGGAAACAATTGATACGTATGCATCTGCTTGATACTTTGTGGACTCACCACTTCTTTGCCCCGGTACGTTCCTTTGTTCAGGTGCATGATCAGATATTGGGCCATGTCCCTGGCAGTGGAGACCATACCGCCTTCCGGTTTTTCTGTAGGATTGAATCCTTCGAGTGCTATCCGTTTACCATCGGGTCCATAATGGGCAGCCATTCGCTTTAATAAAGAAGGCGTAAATTGTACGCTCGTCGATGACATCCCCAGCGGTTTGAAAATATTCTTTTGCATGTACTGGGAATAGGATGTACCTGCCACCTGTGCGATGGCATAGCCAGCCAGCATAAACCCGAAATTGTCATAGGTATAGGCTTCTCCGGGAGGTCTGACGACTGTAGGCATATGTGATTCGATATATGACTTCATTGGGAAATAGTGATGTACATATTCCGGATAGGATTCGTTGGCAATGTCCGGCTCATCAAATCCGCCTGAATAGGTAAGCAGGTCAAACATCGTCAGCTTTTGGCCTGTTGTATTCGGAACTTTGATTCCTCCCAAATAATCCTGAATATCACGATGCAAATCCATTTTCCCTTTATCCACCAGCTGCATCGCTGCCAATGCTGTGAACGATTTGGTCACCGACCCGATCTGGAACACCGTATTGGAGTCTACCGGAATTTTCTTCTCTCTGTCTGCATACCCGTATCCCTTACTAAGCATCACTTTACCATTGGTGATTACGACAAAATTGGAACCGACCGTATTGAATTTCTTCATTTTGTCCGCAAATACCCGGTCTGCGAATTTCTCCAGTTCTTTGGTATTGTTCGGCCCATCCCTGTCTATCTTCGAAGAGGTATGGGATATCATTGGAGCAGCAGCGGAATTACTGCTTGGTGTTGTCATACATGCGGTTGTGCATATAGAAGAGATGAGTATGACGATCAAACTGGTATACAACATTTTTTTCATGAATGGTTCTCCTTGAAATGTATTTTGCCGGATCGCATCTGGCATCACCCAGTATGGCAAAATGGCTGTCATACCGACCAGTTACATTTCGTCATGCATTACATTTCAGAGCCGGATGCCAAAAAGCAGAGCTGTTCCGTCTGTTAACGGATCGCTCTGCTTTTGGTATTTCTATGATGTATATCAAATGTCTTTTTTGCTGCTGCCGGATTTAATTCATGGTTTTGGCGAGCTGGGCAATTTCATCCGGGCTGAGTGCCTCGTTGTAGATACGTACATCATCCAGACTGCCTTTGAAATAGGCATCTGCAGCGAAGCGGCTTTTGCCCAGATAGGCTTCACGGGTCATGAGGTTTTTCGGATTAAACGTCATCTTGTCGTTCGTGCCCGCCAGTTGGCCGTTGAGGTACAATTTACCGGTATCGCCTGCCAGTGTTACTGTGACATGTACCCATTTGCCTTGTGGCATCGCTGAGCCAGTAACAATATTCTGGTTCGTATTATTCTGATGAATCGTAAACTGCATTCCGGTTCCTTGCGAAGGAGTCAGGAACATAAAGCCATTCATTCCATTGCCAAAGTCCATGATCCGCTGCCAGGCTGCGCCACCGTCCCATTTGACCCAGGCAGCAAAAGTAAAGTCCTCGCCATCGGTTACTGTTCCCGGCAGCTGTACATAATCATCCCGGCCATCCAGTGTAATCATGCCGCCACTGCCATATACATTTCGGGTTACGCCATTCATCAGCGTACCATCGTAATGATTATAGGTACTGTCTGTGACAGTGGTATCGGAAGTTTCATCGAATTTGTAATGACTTAGCAGCGGACCGCGTCCCTGCTCCAGTACAGTCACTTTGAAATTTTTGTTCTTTTTGGAACCATCTTTGGTAATGGTAGCAATCAGGGTTACTCTGGCATTGCCTTCACCAGCTGCCGGACGAGTCACTACTCCGGTATTCGAGATAATATCCGGCTTGTTGGAACGCCAGCTGATCTGTGAATCACGTGTGCCTTTTACCGGCAGATTCAGATCGTAGAATACCCCGCTAATATCACCCAGGCTCAGATCTTCATCCACACTGGAGACGATCTGTTTATCTTTGAGCTTTTCACGCTGGCTTCCCCATACACCAACACCGGACGAAGACAAGGCAGTGAGGGTGATGACTGTTTTTCCGGAATCGGCATTGGTCTCATGCAGGAATACGCCCGTATAGGTGACTCCATTCACTTTGAAAATCCCTGTATTTTTGCCTTGCAGCTCCCAGGTTCCACTAATATCACCGGTAATGGTACCGTCACTGTTCAGCTGAGCGGATACGGAATGATGAATATCCGCGCTGATATTTTTGTCCTGCGTAATCCACTGGTAGCTTCCGGCAATCTCATTTTTGCTGACTGTCGCCTGAGGCTGCTGCTCACCAGCGTACCGATATGGCGCTACGACCGGCCAGCCGTCTTTATTCATGAACATCTCATGGGTGCGTACTTCATGCGCTTCACCGCGTCCAGGGAAGCGGGAATGGAAGATCAGGAAATAACGTCCGGTCTGTTCATCATAGTAAGCAGAGTTGTGACCCGGTGATACCGCCCCTGCACCCGATCCTTCGCCGGGATCGCCAATTTCGCGGTCGAACTGGTAGTTCCCGATAATCTTGACGCCGTAGGGCTCGATCGAATCATCATCAAATAGCGGCTTGGTTGGATCAGCCTTGACGTTAGTCATCTCATTGCCTGCCGCATCGTAGAACGGTCCATCCGGTGTTTTGGAGCGGACAACGCGCAGATTGTATCCGCCAGTTGCATCCAGTCCGCCGAATGACAGGTACATGTAATAATAATCCGTATCCGGGCTATACATCATATAAGCGCCCTCGATCCGGCTGTGATTGCCACCGATTACTTTTTTGCCGTATCCCTGTCCAGGCAGAGGTTTACCGGTAGCCGGGTCCATCTGCATAACAAAGATACCGCCGGAATATGAACCATAGACCATCCATAGCTTGCCGTTCTTATCATAAAATACATCAGGGTCTACCGCATTCGGATGAATCCGTGCATCATAGATCGTGCCGTCCTCACTCTTTTGATCCCACATACCGGATTTCAGGAAAATGCCTTTATCCTTGTATGGACCTTCAATTTTGTCGGCTACTGCGATCCCCATTGCCGAACGTGGTGAATCGCCTTTGCATGCATTGTAGTACATATAGAATTTGCCATCAGCCAGCTGGATCACATCAGCAGCCCACAGCGTATCGGTCTGTGCCCAATCCAATGCTTCCTGCAGCTCGGTAGTTACATTCGGAATCAGTGCATTACCGTCGGCTACTCCGGAAGAGATCATATCCCAGTTCATTAGATCCTTGGATTTGGCAGATGCCAGATGGGAACCAAAGATATAAAATGTATCTCCCACTTTGATTACAGACGGATCATGTACAGAGGCTTCCTTATACAGAGGCGCAGCTGTACGACTGGCCTGAAGAGCTGCCATCTGCTGCTGCACATATCCCGATGATTGTACATTTACATAAGCTTGCGGCTGGTTGGCTTCGGATGCCGCAGAGATGCTGCCTGGCAGTAACAGAGCTGTTCCCAAAGCGAGAATGGTTGTTTTCTGCCATATTGGTTGTCTGGATTTCATTATTTTCTTCCTCTCTGTATATAAATCTGTGTATATATAAGGCGATAACGAAAAAATGATCAAATACATAATATTCCGTATTCGTTAATAAATATATTTACATTATTTAATTAAAACGCTTGCATAAAAGATGATATCTGTACAGATAGCGCTTACAAACATAATAATTCACTTATTTACAAATAGGCAAGAAATATATTTACATATTTGTGTATTATAAATATATAAGTTAAACAAGTAAACGATATATAATTCGTTATATTTATATCCGAGTCTTTTCCCCTTTTAGATTTACTGCTCTTCTTACCCGTATGTTCTTCCTTTTTTTCATCAAAAAAGCCTACCATCTTTCTTGATAGCAGGCTTGATTTATTGGGATCATATCCTGTTGTGGAACCAAAAAATGCTTTGTAGATGATCGGACAGATATTGTCCTCGATGTATAACCTACTCTGCTGCCAGCGTACGATTGTACACTTGCTTTTGCAGATAATCCATAAGTTGTGCCACGGAAGTAAACAGCTGATCCGGTTGTGCTTCGCGCAGTTCCTGTTCATCCCCGTCCGGTGCCCAGCAGGCAGAGGCAATAGGAATGCCTACTTCACGCGCTGCCTGGATATCACCGGGTTTGTCTCCGATATATAATGCTTCTTCGGCAGGAACGCCGAGTTGCTCCAATACACTACGAATCCCCTGCGGTTTGATCTCTTTCTCGGCAATTCCATTTTCCACCACTTCAAAATACGAAGCGATACCGAACTGATGCAGCGTATAATCGCTTGTCGGCTTACTTTTGCCTGTTACCATGGCAATATGCATACCCTGATTCCTCGCCCATGACAGTAGCTCCCGCATTCCTTCAAAAGGAGCCGGACAGATCGCGTCATGCATTTCTTTGTAGCACTGGATATAATCATGCAACGCTTCTTCCCGGTGATCCTGAAATAGCGTGCGGATAATTCCTTCCTCCGACGGGCCAAACGCATCCATAATTTCCTGATCGCTAATCTTTCTGCCCGCCCATGGTTCCAGCGCCTGATGGAACGCTTCCAGACAGAGCGGCTCAGTATTGCCAATAGTTCCATCCAGATCAAAAATAAGGCATGTAATCATGTCATGACCTCCTTGTACTGTGGAAGTATATTACCCTGATTACATGCCTATTATGACAGTAGTGATGTATAAAGTTATAGACCTTTTTGCTTGTGCAAGTGTTGTATCTTATTTGAGATATCGACGCGCTCCGGCAAATTCTTTTTTGTAGGCCGGTGTATCTACCGAAATAATCTCGACAGTCTTGCCTGCTTTTGGAGAATGCATCATTTTGCCGTCTCCGATATACATGGACACATGGTGTACACTGCCTTTGCCATTGTTATGAGCAAAAAACATCAGATCACCAGGCTGCATATCGCTCCAGCTTACCGGCGTGCCTTCCTTGATCTGGGCGGAAGCATCACGCGGCAGGGCAATCCCGTGGAAACTGTACAGTGTAGAAGTAAAGCCGGAACAGTCAAATCCATACGCGGAGATGCCGGCCCACAGATACGGCAGTCCGAGGAACTGTTTGCCTGTCTGAACAAGCTCTTCGCCGGTCGGTGCAGGAATATCGGATAATTGTTCATAGACATCCGCATCCTGCTTGCGCAGCCAGGCAGTGCCATTATCCGGCGTATGCACCTGCAGCCAGTTGTCTTCGTTCGCGACCACCGACAGACGTGTATTGAAGCTCAGCGTCAGCAGACTGCTTTTGCGATCCGTATCATATAACTTGGCCGTCTTGGCACTGACGATAGCTACCGGACATTTGCTGTAGGCAGCACATGTAGTCGTTGTCAGAATCTGCTTGCGCGGCAGCCAGCCCGGATAGCCGTACTTACTGCGCGGTGTGGATTGTCCGACGACAGCGACATACGCCCAGTCTCCCTGTACTTTTAGCAGACGAACTTCCTGGCCATATAATGCCTGTGTTTCTGTTTTGCCGGTCAGCCAGCGGCGTTGATCCGCTGTAGCCATATTGGATGTCCATTTCTCCATATCGACTGGACTCGACAGCGATGGGGTATCCATCTGACGTGACAGACCCGGTTCTGTCCACAAGGTAGCTACAGCGACATTTACATAATGCTTGCGTGCAGTTTGATTCACTTTACAGTCCTCTTTTGCTGCAGAATGGGATGTGGAGGCTGCTGCCGAAGTATGGCCTGCCGTTGTCCATGCAGCCAGTATCAGCAGACAGGCGGAGAGCAGCAGTGCCGCACCTGCCCAGCGTCCCGGGCGTCTGATCATCGTCGTAGATCTATTTTTCATATAAGTGATCTCCCTCGGGTACTGCACCCTATCTCATAGGATACGAAGCACCCGGATTCCATTTTTTGTATTATTTTAGCATAGCGAATCGCATCACGGTCGTTATTCCATTATAAAAATCATCATTTGCGAAAATTGATTATTTGCGCCGTAATTCTTCTTCCAGATCCTCGTCAAAACGAATGCACTGGATCAGCTGAAAAACAGCGGCCAGACCAAGAGCGCCCCAGATGCCGGAAGTATCTACACCCGGTTGAATCTCCGATAGTGTGTAGAGCAGAATCGTATTACGCACAATAGCAATCACCTGAGTCTGCCAGAACTTCAGACTGCGACGCAGCAGCGGATATACATATTCTACCGTAGCCGGCTGTACATAAATCGCCAGTAAAAATAAACCTGCGACCGTCCAGACGGAATAGATCAGTGCACTGTCCCGTCCGTCGAACCGGATCAGATGAATCAGCGAACCAAGGTAGAAAAAGGCATACGCTGCAAAAGAAGCACCTGCTACGACAACGACCAGTCCAAGCGAGATCAATATTGCCATCGACAGACGATCGAATAGACTCGAAGGGCGGAACATTTTTTCCAGTGGATCTACCGGCTGACTGGATTCGGGATCACGCCGCGGAGAGCGGACAAATTTGAAATAGGAATACATACAGATCAGCATAAATACGATTATGCAGGTGATTAGCAGATTCTTCTCAATATGGATATGCTTCCGCTCCCTTCTGAATAATAATCCAATGCTGATCTGATCACGGAATAATATGTATCTCATACTATCATAAACCACTTATTCTTTCCTCTGTCCCAATAAATCCTTTTGGACTAAACACCAGTGATTTCCTGCAATTCACTATATTGTCACCAATTGCTGTGAAATTCAATTTTTCATGTCATAATGCAAGTTTGTTTATTGAAATCATGCTTCTAAATCATTATATAACCTGTCATAATATAAATACACATGATATTCGTTTAGAAAGGAATCTTTATATTATGCCGCTTAATCATACAATCTATACTCACTCCGATGCCCACCAGCCGCTGGATCTTCATCTGCTTTTTTTTGGCAAGGAAGAATGTCTACCCGGTCATGCATGGGGACCCGGTATACGGGATGCCTATATTTTGCATTATATTCACGCAGGCACAGGTACCCTGCGAATAGGAGATGCAGAATATCATCTGGGCCACGGTCAGGGATTCTTGATTCCGCCGGATACGATTGTACAGTACGAGGCAGATCCTGTTGAACCATGGGTATATTCATGGATCGGCTTCCGCGGTTTGCAAGCGCTGTCGCTGATGGAGCGGTCGCAGCTCACGGTCTCCTCTCCCGTCTACCGGATGCATCCTGAATCGATATTTGGCAGCTTCTATGAGCGGCTGCTGGAGACAGCCAATCAACCTGCCGGAGATATCCAGGCCCAGGGTATCCTTTATCAGCTGATGTATACGCTGATTGCCCGCCTGCCGGTTCACACAGCTGCCGCCCACCACTCCCGCTCCAAGGAGTCCCATATCCGTCAGGCGATCGAATATATCGAGAACAGCTACAGCCAGAAGATCAGCGTATTGGACATTTCACAGGCAGCAGGTCTGGATCGTACCTATCTGTCCAGCCTGTTCAAAGCCAGGTTTGGCATGTCCCTTCAGGCATTTATGCTGGAGTACCGAATGAACCGTGCTGTAGAGTTGCTGCATCATACCGATCTGTCGGTCAGCGAAGTCTCTCGCTCGGTTGGCTATGAAGATCCTTTTTTATTCTCCAAAATGTTCAAAAAAATCAAAGGCGCTTCTCCGCGCCGTCTGCGTGAAGAGCTGCTGCAGACCGGTCCTTGATCCTGCTTTCTCTTGCTTCGCTCGCTCTGGTCGACATTTCTTCACAGCAGCTTGCTGCTTACAGAACAGAAGAGCGGTCATGCATCATCTCTGCCGGAGCCACACCCATTTTACGTTTGAATATCCGGTAAAAGTACGACACTTCCTGATAGCCCAGAAATTCGGCGATCTCGGCGATCGTCAGCTGGGATTCGGTTAGCATATAGACTGCCCGCTTCATACGCTGATCATGGACATATTCGCTGATCGTCTGGCCAGTTATATTTTTGAACAGCGAAGCCGCATAATTGGGAGTTCGCTGGATGAGTTCACCGAGATGCTCCTTGGTAATCCGGCGGCTGTAATTTTGCTGGATATGCTGCTTCATCGCATCAACCAGACGCTGCTTGTCCTCACGGATCATACCGCGATCATATTCACGGTTAAGCTCGACGAGTAGCTGCACCAACAGCGAATCCGCCAGCAGCCGATAATAGGCAGGCTTATCCCGCCACTGCATGGCAATATGCCGGAGACGATCATGGTATAGATCATAGCCGCCAGGCTTCATTTGCAATACCTTCTGGCTCTGCAGCAAAGGCAGTACATACTGTTGTACCCGGAAGCGAATCACCTGCTTGGTATGAACACGGGTAGGAACGCTTTTGCCATAATAAGCAGCTCCAGGCGGAATGAGTAGCAATTCTCCTTTCTCCAAAATCCGCTTTTGTCCATTCACCCAGTACACACAATTGCCATATGTAATCAAAACAAGACTGTATTCATCCTCTTTCAGATACTGTTCTTCATACCAGTCCATCTGGTGCTGTTCCTGCACTTCCACTACTTCCAGCATATGCTGTACCTCCTTGCATCAAACAGGATTTGAATCTTTTTCCGGAGATTATCAGACTTTTTAGCTGCATTTTGTCATAAACTGCGCTTTATTGCTGTTCTTAAATCATACTATAGTACATTGATTGTACAATAGTTCATAGCAGTCTGTGTATGTTACAGCTACAATGAATTATATACTACAGGTTGCCGGATAACGGTCCTCCCAGCATGGCAGGACAGAAATGGGACATTCGGACAGCCGCTACTACAACAAGGCTGATCCTTATACCAGCCTGCATACTCGAGGAGGATTATTCAATGTTAAGAACTAAAATCATCTGTACAATGGGACCCGCTTGTGACTCAATCGAAATGCTTAAGGAAATGATCCAGGCTGGCATGACTGTAGCCCGTCTGAATATGGCTCACGGCGAGCTGGAAGATCACGTGATGCGTATTCGTAACGTACGCCAGGCTGCAGCCGAGCTGAATACATTTGTACCAATCATGATGGATATCAAAGGACCTGAAGTACGTATTGGCAAACTCAAAGAAGCTTCCTTTGAACTGCGTACCGGCAATCAGCTTATTCTTACGACCGAAGAGATTCTGGGTGATGCCGAGCGTATCGGTGTTAACTATCCGCAGCTGAACCAGGATGTTCATGCCGGCGACCGTATTCTGCTGGATGATGGACTGATTGATCTGACCGTACGTGAAGTTCGCGATAGCGAGATTGTGTGTGATATCGTCAGCGGCGGTACCATCAAGCCTCGTAAAGGTGTCAATCTGCCGGGTATTCATACTTCCCTGCCGGGCGTTACCGAGCGTGACGTGATGCACATTCACTTTGGCCTGGAACAAAATATCGAGATGATCGCAGCTTCCTTTGTCCGCAAAGGCGATGATATCCGCGAAATCCGTGATATTCTGGCGAAAAACAATGCCGAAGATGTACAGATTTATTCCAAAATCGAGAATGCCGAAGGTATGGAAAACCTCGATGATATTATCGAAGCTTCCGATGGTATCATGGTAGCCCGTGGCGATCTGGGTGTTGAAGTGCCGATCCAGGACGTACCCGCTCTGCAAAAAGAAATGATCGATAAGTGTAATGTAGCCGGTAAACCGGTTATCGTTGCGACGCATATGTTGGAATCCATGCAGGTGAATCCTCGTCCTACCCGTTCCGAGGTCAGTGACGTTGCTAATGCTGTACTGCAAGGAGCAGACGTAATCATGCTGTCCGGAGAATCCGCTGCCGGTAAATATCCGGTACAGTCCGTACAGACGATGGCTGCTGTAGCCAAACGTGCCGAGAGCATGCTGGATTACCAAGAGCAATTTTCCCGCAAAAGAGCACTGCAATCTACCAACATTACCGAAGTGATCAGCCAGGGCGCAGTTAGCGCATCTCTCGAACTGAACGCCAAGGCAATCATTATCTCGACCGAGAGCGGCTTCACTGCCCGCATGATCTCCAAATATCGTCCAAGCGCTCCGATCATCGCTGTTACCCACAACGATGCGGTACTGAACAAAGTGTGCCTGCTGTCCGGCGTTATTCCGGTCAAAGGTGAAGCGGTATCCAGCACGGATGAAATGTTCGAATCCGCGATTCGCAATGCCGTAACTACAGGTCATATTTGCGCAGGCGATATCGTCGTTCTGTCTGCCGGTGTACCGATTGGTCAATCCGGTAACACCAACCTACTCAAAATCCAACAGGTATAAACCACTTCCTGTATCGTCCATATACAGCAACAAGCCACGAATCCTCTACAGTGATTCGTGGCTTGTTTTATTTAGCAAATGTGTTGAAATCGTAATCTGGAAAAATTAAATTTTGCGTGCATACTCTACCAGCGATTGGGACATATGATTGATCTCATCCATGGATGCATTCAGCTGCTGGGTCAATGCTGCCTGTGACTGGGTCAGCGTCGTCATATTGGCGATCTGCTCCAGAATTTCTCCGATCTGGTCTTTCATCTCACCCAGGCTACTCTCAATGTTCTCTGTAGCATTTGCACTGTGGATAGCCAGCTTGCGTACTTCATCGGCAACAACAGAGAATCCTCTTCCGTATTCACCGGCACGTGCTGCTTCGATCGATGCATTCAAGCCCAGCATATTGGTCTGATTGGCAATTTCACGGATAAAAGCAGAGATGTTTTTGGTTTCTTCTGCGCTATTCTGTGCTTTGTGGGCAGCTTCTGTAGAATGTTCCTGAGCACTTGCCAGATCCTGCGCCTGTCCGGTAACCGAATCAATCGCGGTAGACATCTCACTGATCGATTGAGACAACTGGGACATACGTGCAGTCATAGCCTCCACAACATCATTTTTGTTTTTCTCATACGTAATATCGCGGATCGTGCCTGCTACGCGCAGCGGTGCTCCTTTGGCATCCCGGAGCGTTGTGCCTCCTGCATGATACCAGCGGTATTCGCCATTTTTGAGCTGCAGACGATAATCGATGGCAAATGGTGTACGGCCGGTATGGTCATTCAAATGGGCTGCAAAAGCGTTCAATGCTTCTTCCTTGTCTTCCGGATGCAGACGCGAAGCCCAGCTGTCCAGCACATTCGGGAATTCCTGTTCACTGTGATAACCGAGCATATGACGGAATTCATCAGTCCATGTAAAAGCATTGTTCGGATTGACCGGATCGCCGGCTTCTACTTCCATATCCCACAGTCCCACATGAATCGCTTTGGTGACCAGATCCATGCGCATTTTCACATCATTTTTTTCGGTTTGTACAGCTTGAAGTACCTCATTGATGTTGTTTACAATCTCGATCATGCTGGCATCGTCGCTTTGCAGTTGTAATTGTGCTGAAGATTTGCGGGCATCAGCTGCCAGACGTCGGCTTGCTTCAAGCAGTTCGTTCAAGGATACATGAGTGCGTTTTGCAGTAAAAATAGACATTCGTTCTCTCCTTTGTGCAGACTATCGATCTGCTCATTCTGTAATACGGCTTATCCTGCTGCCGGCTTTCTTTTCCAAAAAACAAATCCTATCCGATGTTAAATGATTCCTTGGAATTAGTCTTTTCGAATCACTATAATTCTATTCTCGTAATTATTCGGCAAAATATTATAAGTCTTTGTACCCATTATTCGACTTTATATAACATTTTTCGATTAAAATAACGAAAAAATATCGAATCCATGGTAATTATTATGTGTTTTTATTTATAACCACCAATTTTATCGGTGTTATTTGTTATCCGTTATTCTGTAGTCTGCAAATGATACAATCGAGCAATGAGCGCAAACATGAGGTACATATAATGGATAAAGCGAATATCCACATCCTATATGGTACAGAGCAGCCTGCTTGCAAAAGAGACCGTTTATATTTGATAAAAAATCATTAAAAGGAGGTATATGATGCAGCCATTTACCGCAAAAGCCGTACAGGTTATTCGTTCTATTCCCGAGGGCAAAGTGATGTCCTATGGACAGGTAGCTGCAGCAGCCGGCAGTCCGCGTGCTGCAAGACAAGTGGTTCGTATTCTGCACTCCATGAGCCGCAAACATAATCTGCCCTGGCATCGTGTTGTTAATAAATACGGCGAGATTGCTATACAGGAGGATGAGTCCAGCTTTGAACAGCGTGCACTGCTGGAAGAGGAAGGCATTATATTTAGTATAGAGCAGCGGATTGACCTGACGAAGTATAGTTATTATCCATCGGAAGAGGACCTCATGAATCGTATTCAAGACGAGCAGTAAACCACTTATAGTAAGCCTGCCACCGGGCTGGTTCTGCTTGCTGCAAATAAAAAACAGCTGATCCGAAACCTCTTCTGCATGCATAAATGCAACAGAATAGATTCCGAATCAACTGTTAACTATCAACTGCCCACTTTATTACAATGTGGTTTTCACAACTTTGGAAAGGATGTGTTTAATACACTTACCTACAAATGACTTTACATCGTTCTAACAATATCCTCACGTACTGGAGTAAAGGTATCCAGCAGAATTCCTGGAGCCAGCGCACGGGCAGAATGAACTGCGCCTGCCGGAATATTCAGCGCTTTGCCTGCACTTAGTTCGTAGGCTTTACCATCAATAACAAAACGGAATAGCCCTTTCATGCAGTAGCTCATCTGCTCATGCGGATGGGAATGCTCGGCACTCTGCGCACCGGCTTCAAAGTGGACTTCCATCATCATTAGAGAGGTGCCTGGTTCAAATACTTTACGTCGTACCCCCGGCTCCACCAATTCCCAGATTCCAATATTACTCAAGCTCGTGTTAATCATTTCTTACATCTCCTCCTCATTTGTTAGTATCTTGTACGTTTATTCAACAACAAGTGTTATATTTAAAAGCTCCGATTCATGTGATACATTCCGATTCATGTGATACATATTGTAACACTTTTTTGAAACAAAGAAACAGTGTATACTTTCACAAAAAACAAAATAAATAAGTAGTTACTTTTTACCATTAATATTGGAAAAAGTCGATTTTTATCGTTTAAAAGACCAAAAAGGCCGGAATATAGAATTCCCGGCCTTTTATATATCACATTATCCCACAGATATGACACATTATTGTCACATATATTGAAATCGAATACTCTAATCGTTTGCCAAATTGTGCTTTTCATTCTCGAATACAGCTAATCCGTATGCGTTCCATTGGCTTAGTATGCCCGGATCGTTCCGCCATCTACCAGCAGAGACTGTCCGGTTACATACGTATTGGCAAAGGAACCATAGAAAGCGACCATCCGGCCAAATTCTTCGGGTGTACCCAAACGCCCCAGTGGAATCTGACGTAGTGATTCGGTCTGTATCTCCTCCAGCGTCCGCTGCTCTGTCCCGGCGCGTTTTTGATCCAGCTCCATAATGCGTTCTGTTGCAATCCGTCCAGGTGCTACCGTATTAATCAGAATACGATCAGCAGCATATTCCGAAGCCAGGCTTTTGGTGAGTGCCTGAATACCGGCACGGAACACATTGGAGAGAATCAGTCCATCGATCGGCTGCTTGACCGAAGAAGAAGCGATATTCACGATACGTCCACCACCTGCTGCCTGAAGAGCAGGTAGAGCGGCGCGAATCAGACGGATCGTACTGAGCAGATTCTGTTCAAACGACTGCTGCCACTGCTCATCATCCATATCCGCAAACTTACCAGCTGGCGGTCCGCCTGCATTGGTGACCAGCACATCCAGCCGTCCATACGTATCCTGTGCACTCTGGATGGCCTGCTGGATCTGTTCCTTATCTCCCACATCCATGCGTACCGTATGTACCTGTTGTCCGGTCGCCGCTTCGATCTCTCGCGCTGCCTCTGCCAAATGTTCCATATTACGACTTGCTATCGTCACCAGTGCTCCTTCCCGGGCAAATTCCAGTGCGCTTGCCCGCCCGAGACCTTTGCTGCCTGCTGCGACAAATACCGATTTTCCATATAATCCGAGTTCCATTGTTCTTCCTCCTCTTCCTGACGGGAATTTAGATACGATCCAAATTTATCTTATTGGCGTCAAAATCTGCTGTTTTCCAGTCATTCCTTATGAAAATGGGAACATACGAGCGTTTAATCTGCCTTATTTCCATTCGCCTATCTGAACTTCCAATACTAGCTCTGTCGTATTTTACAAATACGCCCTATAATTATTATAAATTTGTGAAGAAATGACGATATACTTTATATACTGTCCGCATACATGCCCTTACTTTTGCACTCATCCACATACATAGTCATTCTACGGCAGTTTATACGGAAGTGAATCATGTGGCCAGTGCCGACTCATGAGTGGCTAACTCCAGAACAGATGGAAGTGACAAATATTGAGGCTATTACCTATCACCTCGCTCCAGCCCGGGATGCGACTCGCGAAAAAAATATACAATGACGAAGGTGTTGTGCTGCTTTCCGAAGGAGTGGAACTGACCTCCGGCATTATTCGCAAATTATATAATCATGGTCTGGACTATATCTATATCCTGGATAAAGATACGGATGATGTAATTGTCCGAGATATTGTCTCCCCAGATATCAAGCGCAAAGCACTCAGTGAGATTCGTACTCATTTCCGAACTCTTGCTGATCCAAGTGTACAGAAGAAATCCTATCCGATTATCGGCAAATCATTTGCCGGTATTATTGATACTATTATCAGTGAGATCAGCGCCGATCCGGAAGTTATGGTAATGCTGATGAGCATGCATACCAAGGATAACTATTTATATTACCACTCGCTCAATGTATGCATCTATACACTTTTACTGGGAAAAGTACACGGATATTCCCAGGAGGAAATGAAGGTGCTGGGCATTGGCTCCCTGCTGCACGATGTAGGCAAATCCTATATTCCAAATGAAGTACTGTTCAAGCCGGGCAGACTGACGGATGCGGAATATAATATCATCAAACTTCACACCGAGTACGGTTACAAAATGCTAAAAGATGAGCCCGGCATTCCCCTACTGGCCGCTCACTGCGCCTATCAGCATCATGAACGGCTGAACGGAAGCGGCTATCCGCGCGGTCTGCGGGAACATGAGATTCATGAATATGCCAAATGGATCGGTATTGCCGATTCCTATGACGCGCTTACGACCAGTCGGGTCTATCGTGCTGCGATGCTGCCCCATGAGGCGCTGGAAGTACTGTATTCCGGCTCCGGCAGTCTGTATGACAAAGACATGCTCGCTATCTTCAAAAGCCGTATTGCTATTTACCCGATTGGACTGACCGTAACCTTGAGTAGTGGCTTACGGGGAGTTGTCGTCCATATTCACTCCGCTATTCCACAGCGTCCCATCGTACGAATTCTGTACAACGAAGCCGGTGAACGAATCATGGCACCTTTTGATCTGGATCTGCTGGCTCACCATACCGTTATGATTACCGCAGTAGAAGGCATGAATGCCCATATGCCCGCACCAACCACCTAAATCATCAGCAGTTCCCGGATATCCTGCTCGGTCAGCACAGGCGTCGCATCTTGACCGGGTTGGATAATTTCGTCGATCAAATCTTTTTTGCTCTGCTGCAGCTCCAGCATTTTCTCCTCTACGGTTCCTCTGGCTACCATGCGAATGACCTGCACCCGATTCTGCTGTCCCATGCGGTGTGCCCGATCAGCTGCCTGTTCCTCTACAGCCGGATTCCACCACAGATCATACAATATGACTGTATCCGCTCCGGTCAGATTCAGTCCGGTTCCTCCCGCTTTGAGTGAAATCAGAAATACATCCTGTTCTCCTTCGTTAAATCTTCGGCACAGTTCAACCCGTTCCGCTGAAGGTGTAGAGCCATCCAGATAAAAATAAGGTACATTGTACTGACGCAATTCTTCACGAATCCTCGATAACATGCCTGTAAACTGCGAGAATACAAGGATACGTTTGCCGGCATCCCGGTAATCATTCACAATCTCCAGCAGCTGTTCCAGCTTGGCAGAGCCACCTTCATAATCCTGTACGAACAATCCCGGATGACAGCAAATCTGGCGCAGACGAGTGAGTCCAGCCAGAATGCGAATCTGGTATTCGGCAAAATTCTTCTCGTATAGATGCTCCAGTGCATCCTGCTGCAGCTGGGCCAAATAAGCGGCATATATTTTTTTCTGCTCGGGCAGAAGTTCCGATACATGAGTCGTCTCCAGCTTGTCCGGCAGTTCTTTTAATACGTCCGATTTCATGCGTCTTAGTACAAATGGACGTATTCTTTTGGCAATCGTACGTGCTTCCAGATCGGCAAACTCCTTGCGTGTACCGAGCAGTCCAGGCATAATGACATGCATGATCGACCACAGCTCATAGATTGAATTCTCAATCGGTGTACCGGTCAGAGCGAATCGATGGCGCGCCTGAATCTGCTTGACGGCTCGCGCTGTCTGCGTAAGTGCATTTTTGAAGGACTGCGCCTCATCCAGAATCATGGTATGAAATGAACCCTGACGGGCATATTCCACATCCCGGCGCAGCAGTGGATAGGACGTGATAATAACATCCGTGCCCAGTCCATTACTGTCCGAGCGATGAATCTCCTGCCATTGCCGCTGACGCTGTATTCGGCTGCCATCGATAATGGTTGTACGAATATCGGGTGTGAAGCGGCGGAACTCATACTGCCAATTGTAGGTCAATGAAGCAGGGGCTACGATAATCGCCGGCTCGCCGCTGCTGCGGATCTCCGACAATACCGAAGCGATAAAGGTAATACTTTGCAGCGTCTTGCCAAGTCCCATATCATCTGCCAGAATACCACCAAATCCGTAATGGGCCAGTGTTCTGAGCCATTGATAGCCATACTGCTGATAATCCCGCAGAATCGGCGCCAGTGATGAGGGCACAGGGGCATCATACAGATCGGGATTACGGATACTTTCCAGCAGTCTTCTTACCGAACGGTCAAACCGAACCACTTCATTCTGATCCGCCGCATCGAGTGCTTCCAGCCCATGAATAACCGGTATACGGAACAATACCCCGTCTTCCAGTGCCTGTTCATCCGTAGGCAGTGCCATACCCGTACGGCGGATAAAATCAGCCGCCTGCCGGAACTGCTCATCCTCCAGAGGCAAAAAGGTTCCGCTCGGCAGACGATAATATCGACGCTGTTCCTGCAGCGATTTCAGAACCTGCACAATAGCCGATTCCGGAATACCATCCAGTTCGAATTTGAATTCCAGCCAGTCATGCCGGGAATCGGTATGTACCGTAATGCGCGGCGCAGCGAGAGGGTCCTGGATTCTCGATTTGACTACAGAAGTGGCATAGATCTTAACCAGCTTTTCCAACCGGGGAACGATATGATACAGAAATTCATACTCCGCTTCCTCATCGTTCAGAAAATAGCCACCTTCGGTAGCTGCAAAAGAAGCCTCGTCTATCAGCCTCAGGATTTCTTCTTCTTTTTCACCGTCACGTAGCAGGATGCGTTCGTCCTCTTGTGCAGGTGTAGGATTCAGCGGATTAATAATGACATCCCCATATTGAAATTCCAGACCTGCCAGCAACCGATCCCGGACGTGATCCAGATACAGTCTCGCCTGCAGGGGAGTCTGCACGACAATCTCCGATACCCGGCGAGTCATCTGGACATTTCCCAGTCGGGTGAGTCCGGGAATAACCTGCTGTACCAACGGTTCCAGCTGATCCGGCGGAATGATGAGCCGGTGCTGCTGATGAGCCGAAGCTGCCATCAGCTGCTGCAGTCCGCTTAACCGGCGGCAGTCTTCTTCTTGGAGCGAGATAAATTCACCGTTATAAATGACCATCCCATAGGATTCCAGCACGATCATCTGCTGAATACCGTCTACACGCAGTTGGTACATCGTATCTGCTGTACGGCTTCGGACGGAAGCCTCGTGAAGTGGACTCTGTTCGTCCCCTTTTTCCTGGTCATCCAGCAGATCCAGTTCAAAGTACAACGGCAGCGGTCCCGGACGATGGACGATACCTTCAAAAGTCTGCTCCTGATACGCCAGCCGGACTATGGGTGCCTGGATAATAGCCTGCAGCAGCTGGGGCCAATGAGATACCGGGATTATCAACATCCGCTGATTGGGCTGACCTGCCGCACTTGGTATCGGTCGACTATGACCTGTACCTTTCCCAGCCCATTGATCAGCTGGCAGCTCCGGCTGTTCGTCCCGCTGAATAAGCAGCAGCTGCCGGATCACTTCATCATCTTCCCGGCTGAAGCTGTGCAGCTCCGGGTCATACATAAATTTGGCCGAGAACACATAGCTTCTGCGGCTGCGTACACATTCCAGAAATTCCTGAATATGCTGCACAATATAAGGACGTTTCAGTCCTGCTTTCATTTCCAGACCGAGCCGGTATTGTCCATTACCGTAGGCCACCGGTCGGCAGATCCATTCCACATGCAGTGCAGTACGGGTCTCAAAGTAGGTTCTTCGTCCGCCAGGTCGTCGGATAGGACTCGTGAACAGACTGAGTAATTCTGCAGCCAGCTGGTTATCTGTATCTTCATCGGTAGCTGTAACTGGCTGCTGGGCAGACTCAACGTTGTGCACGGCTGAAATAGAAGCTGTCGTATCCAAAAGCGGCGGTAATCCCAGCTCTCCCGACTCGTAGACATGAATCATTACAGCTGCCACATGCTGGCAGTAAGATGTATAGGAAGCCAGCGAGGGGCAGGTACAATGCGCATGGGCCTTGCCTGCTTCATCAAAATGCAGATGGACCTGTTCCTGCTGATTGGTTCGAATCTGTATATTCGCTTCATATTGCCTACGATGATCATCGTAACGCGTAAAAGATACTTTTCCTGAACGGTAATAAGCCATTCCTTTGTTGTAGGATGTTTTGCCGCACCATCGCTGAATGGCGGGCAGATTGAATTCAGTGCTCATGGGCATGCTCCTGTCCGGCTGATTGATTCAGCCTGTTTTGCCATACCGCGATAGGGATGATAGATACGTATCATAGATGGGCAGTGATGATCTGTATCGTATCCCCTTGACGAATAATACCTTCCCGCTCGACCGAGCAGACAATGCCGCGGCGCTTTTTGGCAGCAGGCATGAATCGGGAAGCAATTCCCGGCTGTTCAAGGATACTTTCTATCATTTTGGCAGGCTTGCGGCAGGGTTCATTTTCCCCTTCACAAATCAGTCCGGTTCCATCCGGAAATAACAGCCTTGCTCCCGCAGGCAGCAGAGTCAGCTGCTCCAGTCCACGTATAATCAGATTGGCACCGAGCCATTCCGGCCGTATCTCCGTCAGCTTCATGTGCTGCGCAATCTCCAGACATTCCTCGTAGGAAACGATACTGATCTGACGGCGATTTGCAATCATCGTTCCGCGCTTGTATATTTTCTGGCGGGCATCCGCGCGGCGCAGCAGTCCATAATGTCGATCACCGGGGATTCCTGCCAGTTCGACCGCAATCTCCGGCACTTCGCGCGTAACAAAGCTGCCTTTTGTATCTGCAATATATACACTCTCTACCGTAATCGGCTGGGTAGGTGGAATCGATGGAATTGTTGGGTCCAGTTGGCTCATGGAATGTCTCCTTTGATCATGACAAGAATAGTCAGCTTATCGCTTATTCGATTATGACATACCCGGCAGAGCATTCACCAGACACAACCTTTTTCTGCCGTCCCTAAATTGCATAGACAGCATAATAATCCTTCTTGCATCGAACTGTATATGAATATTCCATGCGCATGATTATACAAGGTGAAGAATTCCCTTATATGCTTCTATTCTGCATCTTCTCCTGTTACACAGTTGGACAAGTTACAGTATTCTTTTCCTTACGAATAGCAAAAAGACCCACCAATCAGCGGGCCTCTCAGGAAAATATCGTACTATGGATAATCAAATTGCCTTGCCAGCACCGCATGATACCTCAATTCAGAAGTGTAGGATATCTACAGAATCTCCTGGAACATACGGATAACTTCCTCACGCTCCGGTTGATATGGATTACCAGGCGCACAGGCATCCTTCATCGCATTGTCTGCCAGCCGATCCAGATCCACTTCATTGACTCCCAGCTCCTGCAGTCGTGCCGGAATACCAACTTCTGCTGCCAGCAGACGGATCGCTTCGATCAGTTCTTCTGCACACTGCTGATCGGATTTGCCATCTACCGTAATGCCTGCAGCCCGTGCAATCGCACGGAATTTGGATGGGTCATGCTTGGCGTTCTCACTCTCTACAATCGGCAACAGCATCGCATTGCAGACACCATGCGGCAGATCGTAGATTCCTCCCAGCTGATGAGCCATCGCATGCACATAACCCAGACCGGCATTGTTAAAGGCAAGTCCCGCCAAAAACATCACATAGGTCATTTGCTCACGGGCTTCGATATCATGACCATTACGGACAGCCCGGGGCAGATAATTGAAAATGATCTCTACTGCTGCCAGTGCCGTCGCATCTGTCACAGTAAATGCTCCGGGTGTCACTATCGCTTCGATCGCATGGGTCAGTGCATCCATGCCGGTCGCAGCAGTTAGTGCTGCAGGTTTGTCGATCATCAGCTCGGGATCGTTGACCGAGATCGTTACCAGACTGTTTTTGTCGACCATGACCATTTTGACCCCGCGCTCTTCATTCGTAATGACATAGTTAATTGTATATTCACTCGATGTACCTGCTGTTGTATTAATCGCCACAATCGGTACAGAGGCGTTTTTGGTTTTGCCTACTCCTTCATAGCTGCGCAAATCCCCACCATTTGTCACATATAGACCAATGCCTTTGGCCGCATCCTGGGGAGAGCCGCCGCCGACCGAAATAATAAACTCGCATTTATTCTCGTTATATACATTTACTCCATCATACACGTTGGCTATTGTAGGATTGGGTTTGACGTCATCGTATACTTTATAGCTCATGCCGGCATTCTCCAGAATGGTCAACACTTTGCACAGTGTTCCATTGTGACTGAGAAATTTATCGGTAACTACCAAGGCTTTGGAGAATCCCAGCTCTTCAATACATGCACCGGCATCCTGCAAGCAACCCTGACCCATCAGATTTATACTCGGTACATACACAATATGCGTACTCATAACGTTTCCTCCTCAAGGATGGAAAATGGTTTGTTTACGTCTGTTTTTGATTGTATTTCTTTACTTATACATCATATCATGAGACGAATATTTCTTTTGTGAATATAATCACAATATAATGCGATGAACTAAGCTAGCACTTTTATGATCATTTCCAGAGTTCTAGTGTTCTCTATTCTATATTTTAGCAACGTTCCATTATTTTCCACGTATGCATTTTGAAAAGACTTTTCGCCTTTTATGTCACACTACTATTTCAGGGAGGAAACGGAATGAATACCCCGGTAAAATCATCCAGTACTGCATGGTCACGCAATGAATGGGCTGAGGCTGCACTTCATCTGATACTTTCGTTCCCCGGCATGGCGTATCGGGCTTGTGTATGCATACTCGCATGCATATTTGGCAGCTAATCCTCTGCAGACGATTCGAATAGGGATCGATATGCCAATATCACCAAACAAAGATCCGATACCTGAATCGATAGGCATCGGATCTTTGTTTGATATGCAGAACTATTCTGATTATTCTATTTTTCAGGAAAAATTATGTTTGATCTGCTGCATTCTCGCCGAGGATCTACGGCGGTATACAATCGTAAGCAAAATAGCCAGACCGATAAATCCATACGATACTACACTGGAAAATGCCAGAACGGTCGCTGTACTAAGTTCGGCGATCATGACTATTTTCGTCACTGCTTCCAGTACCAGAATGATTCCCCACATCAGCGTCATATTGCGCATCACATTTCGGAAATAAGGATACTTCCAGTTCTCTTCCCCATTTACAGTAGGTGTAAACCGGCTCACCATATGGTAGATCAGCGGTCTTTGCATTAATAATGATCCCAGGAATAATGCTCCGACCCCTGCTGTAATAAAGGACTCACGCATCAACAGTAGCTTCTCGCTGCCTCCGAGCAGCACCATAACCAGCGAGAGGACAAAGGTAAAGAGCATAATGCCTCCGAATACATCCAGATTCCGATGCCGATACAGATGAATCAGATTGTCCAGCAAAGGTACCACTGTCGCAATCGATAATGCTGTCAGGCTGCTCATATGCGGTTTGAGCAAAATATAGATCAGCCATGGAATCAATCCGTTAATAATCAATGTCATAATAATATATTTTCGCCCAGGCAGTACGGACATAAACACATCTCCTCCAGATCCATTGAATTGCACAAACTATGTATACACGGATTATATATTTAAATTTATGCATATTCATCCCACTTTAAGCTTAGATCATCTACGTCTATAGACCGAAATAATCAGGAATTTATCTGTTTATCCTCCTGCACACAATCATATATACGAACTTTTCCTCAAAATAACAAAAGTTGACAATTACATCCAGATCAACTTATAGTGTTAACTGTATCCACTAGGGGCGCCTGTACGGGCTGAGATAAAGCATCTGCTTTGGTCCCTTTGAACCTGATCTGGGTCATGCCAGCGTAGGAAAGTGGTTGAGACTTCGTTGATACGACGATACCGTTTCTGCCGCTTCCTGCCCGGAGGCGGCTTTGTGCTGCCCTCCGGCAGGAAGTCTGACAGAGGAATCGCCGGTCTGCACACGTACATAAATTAACAGATAGATAACAGGCACATAGCAATAGACTGTGAACAGACTATGAGCTGCGCATGCATATGAGGCATCAGATGAGCCTACTCGCTGCATACTGGATCGATTGGATACAGAACCGCTTATAGGTTCTATTGTATATGCCAGGGAGCGAGCGCATATAGTCAGCCTTTCTCTTCAGGCTCTGCCGATTCACAGGCTTGGTCATTATCCGTCTATGATTCGCCTTCTTTCTGTACTGCAGATTATCACTTCACCCCAGTCTTCTCCTCTACCTTGATGCTTTCATCCCTGTATTAGTGTGTCTCCTAGCGGATATCTACATTCGCGAGGAGGTTTTTTATTTATATGGCTATTTACCAGACACCACTACCCGGCAGCCGCAAAGTATATCTTGAGGGTTCACGGTCAGACATTCAGGTACCCGTACGCGAGATTGCTTTATCCGATAGCGAGATCCGCGGAGAGATCGTTCCCAATGCGCCGCTGCATATTTATGATTCCAGCGGTCCTTATACCGATACCCGGCGTGAAGTGAATATCCGTCAGGGTCTGGCTCCGCTTCGGCAGAACTGGATCGAGGAGCGCAGGGATACGCTACGATATGAAGGGCGTCATGTACTGCCGCAGGATAATGGATTCCAGAGCAGCGAGCGCGAAGCACGTCAGGGTGCCGAATTATTCCCGCAGGCTCATCACCAGCCGGCTGCAGCTGTCCCTGGGGGCAATGTCACCCAACTGCATTATGCACGTCGCGGCATCATTACTCCCGAGATGGAATTTATCGCCCTGCGTGAAGGCATGGAACCTGAATTTGTCCGCGCCGAAGTGGCAGCCGGGCGAGCTGTTATTCCTGCCAATATCAATCATCCCGAGAGTGAGCCGATGATTATCGGGCGGCATTTTCATGTGAAAATCAATGCCAATATCGGCAACTCCGCTGTCGCTTCATCGATCGAGGAAGAAGTGGAGAAGATGACCTGGGCGATCCGCTGGGGCGCAGACACGATCATGGATCTGTCCACCGGCAAAAATATTCATACGACCCGTGAATGGATCATTCGCAATTCGCCGGTACCTGTTGGCACCGTACCCATTTATCAGGCACTGGAGAAGGTAAACGGCCGCGCGGAAGATCTGAGCTGGGAAGTATTTCGCGATACGCTGATCGAGCAGGCCGAGCAGGGTGTAGACTACTTTACTATTCATGCCGGTGTGCTGCTGCGCTATATTCCGCTGACAGCCAATCGGGTGACCGGCATCGTCAGCCGCGGTGGTTCGATTATGGCTGCATGGTGTCTGGCCCATCATCGGGAGAATTTTCTGTATACGCATTTTGAAGAAATTTGCGAGATTATGAAGCGTTATGATATCACCTTTTCCCTCGGTGACGGACTGCGTCCGGGCTCTATCGCCGATGCCAATGATGAAGCCCAGTTCGCGGAGCTCGATACACTTGGCGAACTGACCCATATTGCGTGGAAGCATGACGTGCAGGTCATGATCGAGGGACCAGGTCATGTACCGATCCATCTGATCAAGGAAAATATGGACCGCCAGCTGGAAGTATGCGACGAGGCCCCTTTTTATACCCTGGGACCGCTGACGACGGATATTGCCCCCGGCTACGACCATATTACTTCGGCGATTGGCGCTGCGATGATTGGCTGGTATGGAACGGCCATGCTCTGCTATGTCACGCCCAAGGAACATCTCGGCCTGCCCAACCGCGAAGACGTCAAGGAAGGCGTAATTGCCTACAAAATAGCTGCCCATGCTGCCGATCTCGCCAAAGGACATCCGCAGGCACGCAAGCGAGATGATGCCCTGTCGAGAGCACGCTTTGAATTCCGTTGGCGGGATCAATTCCACCTCTCCCTCGATCCGGAACGCGCGATGAGCTACCATGACGAGACACTGCCTGCCGAAGGTGCCAAAAGCGCTCATTTCTGCTCCATGTGCGGTCCCA
The DNA here is from genome assembly GCF_000346635.1 of Paenibacillus shenyangensis. Classification (NCBI taxonomy): domain Bacteria; kingdom Bacillati; phylum Bacillota; class Bacilli; order Caryophanales; family Paenibacillaceae; genus Paenibacillus; species Paenibacillus shenyangensis. Next base: position 19,303 of record NZ_AOIG01000018.1, on the reverse strand, counting down.
AGTTCTGCAGCATGAAGATTACCCAGGATATCCGCGATCAATACGGCGATGTACAGGTGGAACAAGCAATGCAGGAGAAATCACAGGAATTCAAGGCAGGCGGTAGCCGAATTTATAGTTAGAGAAACTTACCATACCAAGCCTGCGATACGTAGGAAGATGCAATATATAGAGAGAGAATAAGCAGCTCCTATACAGAGAATCAGTAATTGCTATTCCTTATAGCTCTCCATATGAATGACTCAGACATCCGGAAATGTCACTGATTACAGTGATGTTTTCGGGGTTTTCTATCTGTGTATACTGCATTTTTCTTTCTCTCCTTTCCTTATGCAAAAGAGATACGTGTTTTCTGTTTCTCTTTTCTATACAAGGCATCTTATTATGCTTGTTATCACAATCCGGTATAACACTCTTGCACAGCACCCCTGATTCCACCTTGGACTTATGGCGTATTCCCTCCTGCCGAAGCCGGAATATGCAATTTTATATTGCGTTTACAAAATAAGGATTTTAATATGACAAATCGGATATATGATCAATCTATCATATGAATACATATTAGGAGAGTGACAATCTTGAATAATTTTTCCATGAAAAAAGCGGCTCTGTCCCTGGGCGCTGCCGCTGTATTAAGCGTGCCTTTATTTTCCGGCGGTTTGACAACAGCCGATGCAGCTGCAACCACCAAAAAAGTAACGGCTCCCAAAAATGTGATCCTGTTTATCGGTGATGGCATGGGTGAAGCAAGTCGTAATGCAATCCGTTATGCGACAGTTGGCAAGAATGGCACACTGGAAATGGATAAAATGCCGGTATCCGGTCTCGTACGCACCAGTTCCAGCGACAGTCTGGTTACCGACTCTGCAGCAGCGGCAACGGCTATTGCAACCGGTGTTAAAACCTATAACGGTGCGATCGGCATGGATGCCAAGAAAAAGCCGGTTACCACTGTCATGGAACTTGCCAAAAAAGCCGGTATGTCCACAGGCGTGGTCACGACCAGCCAGGTAACGGACGCAACCGGTGCAGCTTTTGGTTCGCATGTGGAGAACCGCTCTGCACAGAGCGATATCGCCAAACAGTATATCGAGAACAGCAAAATTGATGTTCTGCTCGGTGGCGGCGAAGACTTCTGGTATCCAAAAGGAACGGCTGGTGCTCATCCGGATGCTCCTGCCGAAGATCCATCAGAAGGCAGCAAAGGTACTCAGGGCAATCTGGTAGACCGCGCTAAAAAGCTGGGTTATGACTACGTAACCGATACAGCCGAGATGAAAGCATCCAAAAGCGGCAAGCTGCTGGGTCTGTTCGCCAACGAAGAAATGTTCCAGGCACACAACGAACTGGGTAACAAATATAACCCAACTGTCTCCCTTCCGGACATGACTACCAAAGCGCTGGACGTACTGTCCAAAAACAATAAAGGCTTCTTCCTGATGGTAGAAGAAGAAGGAACGGACGAGATGGCACATGACAACGATGCTGCTCTGACAATCAAAGCCGGCCAACAGCTCGATAAAGCTGTCAAAGTTGCCAAAGACTATGCCAAAAAGCACCCTGATACCCTCGTACTCGTAACAGCTGACCACGAGACAGGCGGTATGGTTATCGAGGAAGTCGATGCGGATGATGAGTCCGGTGACGGCGAATCCAAAGAAGATGGACCGTTCACAATCGCAAACTCCAAGGATCAGTTCTATGTGGACTGGACAACAGGAGGACACAGCGCTGTAGATGTAGCGCTGACTGCAATGGGTCCGGGTGCCGAAGAATTTACCGGCAACTACCAGAACACAGCGATTCATGACAAGCTGGTCAAACTGCTGAAATTGAAATAATTCGGTACTGGATCGCTGACATCCAGCACCCTATTCTTCACATCAAAAAGCAGGCTGTCCCTTACGGGGAAACAGCCTGCTTTTTAATTTATTGGGGCGAAGTAGTGATTCCTTCTGCCACATACTGCTGTACAAAGTCAGGCTGATCCTCGCTCACCATATCCACGACGGCCTGGAACAGATTCGGTGGATACTCCGCAATCCGGTGGCACAGATACAGGTACCACTCATGACCATAGGTCAGATAGATCCGTACCGGATAGCCATGGTCCAGCAGACGACGGCTCAGCTCCGGACGAATACCATACAGCAGTTCATATTCCAGATAACCTTCTGCTTCTGATATCTGCGCTTTTGCCAGCAGTTGATCGATCAATACTTCATCATGTGTAGCTACCGATACTCGGCAGCCCTGCTGCAGTACATCTTCTACCAGTTTCATATAACGTGTATCCAGTTCCTCAGAGCGTGGCAGGGCAATCGATTCCTGCTCCTGGTAGGCACCTTTGACGATCCGTACATGGGCACCGACAGGCAGCCTGGAAGTCACATCTTCCGGTGTTCGGTGCAGATGAGCCTGCAGGGTAATCCCGATATGCTCCGGATACTGCTTCACTGCCTGGGTATAGACAGACAGAATGCGATCTGTTTTGGCGGACTCTTCCATACTGATGAATAGTTCTACTCCTCTGGGCTCAGCCTGTCTGGCCAGCTTCAGCAGATACTGAAGAGTTACGTTGGTATCCAGCAGCAATCCGATATGTGACAGGTCAAAAGATACCCGGGTGCTTCCACTCGCTTTTCCGGCTTCATCGATCAGCGCAGTTAATTCCTCCACCGCCTGCTCGCATGCTGCCGCATTGTCTGTATTTTCCCCGATATATTCGAGCGAAACGGCATAACCTTCGCTCTCCAGCTGCTTCGCTGTGATCAGTGCCTGTGAACGATGTTCCCCGGTGACATAGCGGTCGGCTGCTTTTCTCAGCAATCGGTTCATCAGCGGGTCCTGATCGATATATTCCTTGATATCCTGTCTGCGAGCGATAGATTTTAGCGCATCGGATAGCTGTTTCTCCAGCGCCTGATTGCGTATAGTTGTATTCATGATATACTCCCCTTTCCTGATCTATTCCCGAGCATACCGGAACGCCATGGATAAGGATTGTACAAAATTGCTATTAAGCTGGAATTTCTGCAATGATTGCTTTTAGCATAGAATAACCCATATGCACCGGACAGTAACCCTAGATCGACAAGCTGTACCGGCCCGGTGTTACACCGACCATACGGGTGAACAATCGTGTCAGGTGACTCTGGTCATAGAAGCCCGCTTCCAAAGCAATATCGGCGATCGGACGCTGACGGGCCAGCTCTGTTTTGGCATAATTGATCCGCAGTACATTCTGATACCGATGCGGTGGCAGATGATTCCATTGCTTGAACAGACGAATCAGATGGAAGCGGCTGATCCCCATCTCCTGTTCCAGCTGAGTGAGCGTAATTTTCTCATTAAAATGCGCATTTAGATAATCGCGAATCCGTCCTATGTATTTATGATCATGGCGATAAGAACGTTCGTGATTCATATCTCCAGGCTCTGCTCCCGTCAGTGCCTGCAGCAGTTCGATCAGTCCACTTTCTATTGTCAGCGCATTGTCCTGCTGTCGCAGCTGCTGCATGATTTGGCGAATATAATTTCTGCACATTTCATTTTTGCCATTAGACAGCAGATAGGGAATATCGATAGCTTCCATCTCTCGCTGCTCCAGTCCCTGCAACCACTCCGGCTGGATAAATAGCATCTGATACTGCCAATCCAGTCCACGATCCGGATGACATGCATGCAGCATCTGCGGCGGAAAGCTGATCACCCGCCCTTCCTCGACCAGCATGGATGTGCCATCACACCAGGCCTTCGTCTGTCCCCGTTCAATCCATCCCACTGAATATTCTTCATGAAAATGCTTGTGATAAGCCAGATCGTCCGCTGCGCATTGCTTGGCTTCGAGAAAAGGCAAATCCGGATGACGGTAAAATGTCATATCAGCCACGGTACGCACCTCCTTTGACGAATAGTATGGATAGCAAAAAGCCGCCAGTCAAGGGGTTCCCCTGACCAGCGGCCGGATTGTACGATCATTCCCATGCCTGTGGGCACTATGGATGATATTTATACGATTCTGGATAACGGTAAATGGTATTGCTTGTCTGCTCTATTCCTGCAAAGCATTCAGGATCAGACTGTTCACATAGGAGTTGAAGATCAGCCCTACATGATAGACACCAGCGATACGGATGTTGTTCGCACCATCCACAATGGACAGATAGTTGCTGACAACCTGATCATTGATGCTGTAGATGGAAGTCATATTGATACCTGCAGGTGCTGTACCTGTCGTCAGACGGTTGGCTCCACCGAGTGTGATCAGCTTATCGACTTTCTCTGCGCCGCCGTAGTTGAGAATATAGTACAGACTGTTGGCGCCGCCCATGCTGTGAGCGATAATATTAACTTTGGAGCTGCCTGTTCTGGCAAGAATATCATCCACCATACTGCGGATAGCTGGAGCATTCATAACCTGTGTACCATTTTTGCTTGGCAGATCGATAGAGTACAGCTCATTTTGCGTCCATCCCTGGCTCAGCAGGTAGCTCTTGATATACATAAAGTTGCTGGATGATCCTCCCAATCCATGCACAAAAAGAACCGGTGTGTGGGTAGTTGCGGCTGAAGCCTGTGTAGTAAATACCGGCAGGCAGAAAATAGTGGACAGCAGGGCTGCCAACATAGTGAACTTGATTGTAGTCATAAAATTACGCATATTTTTTATTGCTCCCATTCTGTATGATTTGAATAAATATGTATTATTTGCGTACTATTGATTCTTATATACACCACCAATCAATTTAGGAATAAAACGAACAAACTAAATATAAAGTAAAACTTTATATTTGTCAATTGATGTAATAAATAGGATTGTGTCCTTGATTTCACCAGATCAAGACTACCGATGACAACGAACACATATTCAATAGTAATAAAAAACCGCTGAAGAATTTGCTTCAGCGGTTTCGTATATTCATACTGTTTTGATTCATACTTACGGACGAAGATTACGAATCGTGAATTCGAACTCCAGATCCTGATCTGCCGGAATCTGGTACTCTTCATGTACCGGAGCTCCCCAGCTGTCGTCACCGCCGACACCCATTTGCTTGCCGGCTACCGTAACGACCGTATAATGAACTTCAGGCAGCTCGTAGACATGGGCTGCACTTTCCAGTTCCATCGCTGTGTACGGGGAAATATTGCATTCCACCGGCGCAGAAGCCGGAGCTGTCAGACGCAGACCATACTGCTCGTCATTCATGATATCGACCCGGCGTACTCCTGTACGATTGCCCGATTCCTGAGGAACCACATAACCCGACACATTATCAGCTGCATCATTACGGAAATGTCCCAATCTTGCTCCAAAGGCGCGATCAATATAGTTCTCATCCGGTCCCATAGCATACCAGTCCAGATGATGGTAGTCTGCCGGAATCTTGAAGGACAGTGCCACAATCGGCAGATTCGGCAGTCCTGCAGCGCCGGTATAGCGTGATTTCACCTGCAAGCTTCCATCCGAATGCACCGTATAGGCTGTTGTCATACGCACATCTGTATGGATACTGAACATGTACTGGAATGTGACTGTGACACGATCCTGCTCCTGCTGGAGTTCCACGTGAGTACAGCGTCGTGCGAGGCTAGCTGCCAGCCATGCTCCGGAAGTGTAGCCTTGAGCAGTTCCTTTGTCATTGTCGGTTGTGGCACGCCAGAACATCGGTACTGGCGGAGCAGCGATATATTCACGTCCACCGTAACGCAGGGATGTCAGGCTGCCGGCTCCTTTGGAGAACATAATACTGTATCCATTGCCGTGAACACCGATATTCACATCTCCTTCAGCGACACGCATCTCTCCTGAAGATACAGGAACATCCTGCTCGCCTTCTACTACAAATACATACTCGCCAAAGGATACTTCATATCCTGATTCCGCCCACAACTGATCTGCTTTCAGTACCAGCGATGTGTGGATCGCATACTCACCTGGTTGGCCGGAGACATCCGGCATTTTCACTTCTACATAACCTTCCTGTCCAGCAGCTACCTGTACATCCATCAGCATCTCATAGACCTGTACCCCGTTGCGGTTCAAGCGATACAGTAGCTGATAGGCATCTGTTCCTTCAAACAGATTCTCGTTGCGTACATGTACTCCGCCCTGATCGGGAGTCAGCTTGATATTCTGGTAAAGGAATTTCACTTCCTGCATTTTTGGAGATACTTGGCGATCCGCATACACGATTCCGTCTGTACAGAACCCGTAATCGGTTGCGCGGTCATCATAGTCTCCACCATAAGCCAGATATTCGACGCCGTAGCGATTTTTCTTCATAACGGCCTGATCGATATAATCCCAGATAAAGCCGCCCTGGTACATGTCGTATTTATTTTCCAGTTCCGTGTATTTGTGCATGCCGCCGACAGAGTTGCCCATGGCATGCATATATTCACAGCTAATATACGGCTTGGATGGATTGCTGTTCAGATATTCTTCGATATCAGCCGGTTTGGCATACATCCGGCTCTCCATATCGCTGGTGGCATCGTAATCACGATTGTGGAATACACCTTCATAATGTACCAAGCGTGTTGGATCTTTTTCCCGGAAATAATCCGCTACATTCAGGATCACCTGACCGGCATAGGATTCGTTACCACAGGACCAGATCAGAATCGATGGATGGTTTTTGTCACGTTCTACCATCGAGATCGCCCGATCCATAACGATGTCCTGCCATTCCGGCAGATTGCCCGGGATATTCCAGGACGGCTCTACAGCGCCCATCTTCTGCCAGGAGCCGTGTGTCTCCAGATTCATCTCGTCGATCAGGTAAATGCCGTACTCGTCGCATAGTTCGTACCAGCGCGTCTGGTTTGGATAGTGAGAGGTACGCACCGCATTCATATTGTTCTGCTTGATCGTACGGATATCCCACAGCATATCTTCTTCGGTTACCGCACGTCCGGTACGACAGTTGAACTCATGGCGGTTCACACCTTTGAAGACAATACGCTTGCCATTGAGATGCATTACCTTATTGATCATCTCGAATCGGCGGAAGCCGACACGCTGTGGAATAACCTCCACTACTCCACCAGCCGCATTGTATACCGTGATATAGAGTGTATACAGATAAGGATGCTCTGCGCTCCAGGCAGTTACCGTCTCTAGCTTAGCTTCAAAAGAAGCCTGTGCTCCACCGGCAGTATCCGTGAATGTACTCTCACCGGAGCAGACAATCTGTCCTGCATGATCATGCAGCTCTAGCCCAACGCGTGCACCTGCAGAAGGTTGTCCCTGCTCCAGTGTCAGCTTCACATCCAGCTGGCCTTGTGTATACTGATCGTCCAGCCCGGCATTTACATGCAGATCACGCACATGCACTTCCGGCACCGTGTACAGATATACATCGCGGAAAATACCGGAGAAGCGCCAGAAATCCTGATCTTCCAGCCATGCTCCCGTACTGCGCTGGTATACTTCGACGGCCAGCTTATTTTCGCCCTCCTGTATGTACGGAGTCAGATCAAAATCCGACGGTGTAAAGCTGTCTTCGCTGTAACCGACAAATTGTCCGTTTAGCCATACATAAAATGCTGATTCCACACCCTGGAAGGAAATATAGACAGGCTGTCCCGCTTTCATATTTTCCGGTAAAGAAAAATGCTTCACATAACTGCCTACCGGATTGGACTCCTGCGAGATCATCGGTGGACGCAGATTCTCCTGACCATCCCATGGATACATTGTATTCACATACTGCATTTGTCCATACCCTTGCGTCTGGATATGACCCGGTACCTGAATATCTCCCCAGCCTGCACAGGCAAAACCCTGCTCATAGAATCCCTGCGGACGGCTGGACGGATTCACCGCATAATTGAACTTCCAGCTACCATTTAGACTATGACGCCACTCCATTGCTCCGCGTGTTTGAGCCTGTGCCAGCGTCGCATAATATTTATGATCGGAGTACGCCCATAACCGATTTACCGCAAATACACTTACATCACTGAGCCAATCCAGTGAAGGAGAGGTTACTCTATCCTGTACCCATGTCGTTTTATTCATATCTGATCACTCCATCCTATTTGTTTCAGTCATTTTTATTATATATTTCTCTGCACTGCACTTTTAATATAATAAAATCGCATCATGTATTGTTCCATATTCTCATACAAACTACATAGTTCATTCTTGAAAAACTCTTTTGGCTGTGTCTATTCCTGTATTTGCATGGCCTGAATCTCTTGTTCATACAGCATGTTATACCAACGAATTTGCCAAATAATCATATTGAAGGGTCGGATATTTTTCCTGTCAAAGGAAATTCAATATATCCGACCCTTCACAGCAGCTCTTCAAAACAGCTATTTTACCAAAGCGGCTGAAGTACTGCATTTGCCTCTCTGTTTACCACATCAGTTGTAATTATTTCACCGATCCTACCATACCTGCTACAAAGTGCTTCTGCATCAGGAAGAATACAAGCGCTGTTGGCAGTGTGGAAATTACGATCGCGATCATGATTACACCGTAATCCGGGGAATAACTGGAACCCAGATTGGAGATCAGCAGTGGAATCGTCTGATTCTCCGGTGTCTGCAGGATAACGAGCGGCCACAGATAGTTGTTCCAGCTGGACATAAAGGTAATGATCGCAGCTGCAGCATAGGATGTCTTCATCGTTGGCATATACACGCGGAAGAATAGTCCCAGCTCACTCAGTCCATCCATACGTCCGGCTTCCAGCAGATCTCTCGGGAACATCTTGGTACTCTGGCGGAAGAAGAAAATCAGGAATGCTGTAGTCATTGTTGGAATAACGACAGCTGCCGGTGTATCAATTCCGATAAACGGAATAAAGTTGGTGACTTGTCCCAACATCCGGTACAGCGGCACCATCAGGGCTGCAAACGGAATCATCATGGACAACAGCAAAATGTTGAAGACAATGTCTTTGGCTTTACTGCGATATACTTCAAATCCATAACCGGCCAGCGAAGCGATTAGCATGGCCAGAATGGTCGTGGATATTGCGATTTTGGCGGAATTCCACATCGCATTCCAGATATCCACCGATTCGGTTAATTTGTGCAGGTTATCAATCAGATGTGCACCGGGCAGCAGTTTGCCTCCGGTCACTTCTACAGACAGGTTGGTCGAGCTGACGATCATCCAGAAGAACGGGAAGATCGAGACAAATGCAGCAACGATCAGGAACAGATACGTAAATGTTAATTTTGTTTTAGCCATTGCGCTCACCTGCCACTTTGAACTGGATAAAGGAAAGAATGATGATCATAATAACGATCGAATACGATACGGTTGCCGCATAACCAAAGTCCGGTGAATATTTAAAGGACAGGTTATAGATATACTGCGAGATACTCGTTGTCGCATTACCCGGTCCACCCTTGGTAATATTCACGACTTCATCGAACAGCTGCAGGGTACCGATCGTGGATGTGATCGATGTGAACAGAATGATTGGCTTGAGCAGTGGTACCGTGATGCTGAAGAACTGACGAATTGCTGAAGCACCATCGATACGGGCTGCTTCATAAATGGAACTGTCGATATTTTGCAGGCCCGACAGATAGAAGATCATGTTATAGCCGGTCCAGCGCCATGTAATAGCGATAATAATCGTTACTTTTGCCCAGAATGGATCAGTGATCCAATCGATAGGGGTATTCGTAAGGTGCAAGTTGAGCAGCATCGCATTAACCAGTCCGTCCGAAGAGAACAGGTATTTGAACACAACCGCATAAGCAACGAGCGATGTAATACACGGCAGGAAGATCGCCGTACGGAAGAATCCTTTGAATTTCAGGTTTTTATCGTTTAGCAGCACCGAGATGAACAGTGCCAGAATGACCATAAGCGGAACCTGGAAAATCAGATAAATGAATGTATTTTTGACGGCTGTGAGGAACATGCTGTCTGTGAACAGTCGTGTATAGTTATCAAAGCCGTTAAATTTCAAGTTCATGCCTGTTCCTGTCTGGAAAGACAGAATCAGGGCCTGGATCATTGGATAGAAAAAGAAGATAAAAATCAGTAATGCGGCAATTCCAACGAACGTCCAGCCCGTTATGCCTTCTTTCACACGATTGCCCATCCGGGCGCGAGTCGCTTTTTTGCCTGTATTCAGAGCAGGATCTGCTGTCTTCATATCGTCTCATCTCCCTCATATCGCCGGTTTGCCTTATCTGTATGGTTTGCTTACTTGCGGGTTGTACACCTATCCATATACCTATCCATAAGGAAAAATAAAACCTTGAACGTTTAAGCCCAAGGTTTTATCTCCCGATTCATTCATGCTGTTGATGAATTATTTCAGCTGGGCTTCAGCCTGTGCCTGTACATCTTTCATCATTGTATCTACATCTTTGCTACCGCTCAGATAGTTTTGTACTTCTACCGCCATGATATCTTCGATTGCATACGTATGCAGACCGTAGTTGACGTTAGGTACTTCTTTTGTCCATTTTGCAAAATCAGCGTATACTTTTTGTCCACCGAAGAATTCATCTGGTTTGTCATAAGCTTCGTTCTCGGAAGATGTTTTCAGTGTACCGATGATACCGATTTTGGTCAGCATATCCTGATACAGATCTTTATCCGAACCAAATGTGGATTTCAGGAAGTCTGCTGCAGTGTCCTGTCCGTCTACGTTCATAACATACCAGGAAGCACCACCAATGTTGGAAGCATGTACAGAGTTAGCTACACCTTTGAGTACAGGGAATGGGATAACTGCCCATTTACCGGATTGGGAAGCTTCAGCTTTGACAGATGGTGTGATCCAGTTACCTGTAGGTACGGAAGCAACTGCGCCGCTGTTGAATGCAGCCAGGAATTGGCTCCAGTCGGAATTGGCTTTAACGATATTCGCATCGTACATCGCTTTGTAGGTTTCCAAAGCTTTTTTCAGAGCTTCGTTACCTGCGATATTAGGAGTTTTACCGTCTTCTTTCAGGTACCAGCTGCCTGCGGACTGAATCATGGAACGGATCAGACCAAGGTCATTTGGATCCTGTGTCAGCATGTCTTTACCTGTTGCCGCTTTTACTTTTTTACCGATTTCGATAAATTGATCCCAATCGATGTTTTGCAGATCAGCTACTTTGTAGCCCGCTTGTTCCAGATAATCTGTACGTACATACAGACCGGTTACACCGGAATCGAAAGGTACGCCGTATTGCTTGCCTTCATAGCCAGTAGGACCAGCTTTGTAGTCGGCAAAATCAGTAGCTTTGATCGAAGAAGACATATCACGGAAAGCGTCTGGATACGCTTGCAGGAATCCCTGTGAGCGATAATCCTCGATCAGTACAATGTTTGGCAAGCCTTTAGTTGTACCGGAGTTAAGACCCGTGTTCAGCTTTTGTACGATATCAGCCTGCGCATTCTCCACGATGTTGATCTTCACATCAGGATGTGCCGCCATATATTTCTCTTTTGCCAGGTTCAATGCGGCAATGTTAAAGTTCGGATCCCATGCCCAGACAGTAATTTCTTTTTTACCCGGGTCAGAGCTTGCGTTACCGCCACCGCCGGAACATGCGGACAATAACAGTACGCTTGCCAGTAAAAGGAACATCAATTTTTTCATTCTGTTCAACCCCTGCTCTTTGTATGATGTGCATCTGTATACCACGTTATCCCAGATGGGAATGCGCCGGTATGGAAGCATTACGGCTTTCATGCAATGCCTGAACGTTGTGTCTCGCCAAGTTGAAAGCGTTTGCTTGTTTATGAATTTATCTTATCATCACGCTCTGTTCTCCCGTTAGGAATATCTTTGTACGGATTTGTGATATCGTTGGTTCTCTTCAAAATGATAGCGTTATCATTTGTACTTTTTTTAGGTATTGGTAAAATTTTAATATATTGAACTGTAATAAATGTAAACGGATACTTTTATGTAAATAAAATGGAACTCCTACTTTGCTTCGCTTTACCGTATGTTCTGCTTGTAACGCCTATTACGCTTGTTGTACCTTTTTGAATGGCTTCAAATGTTTTCTTGCCTAAAGCTCAACTTCAACTCCTCTTACATCGGAGTTGATTTCCTAGCAAAAAAAGACCGGATCCAGGCATATATCTTCCTGGATCCGGTCTTTTGGCAGATGCATCGTGAAATCTGTTCGGATTGCTGCACATGGCTGTATAGATTCCACAGCACATTGAACTATTCTGCTGTGAATACTTACTACAAATTATGATATCCTGCTTGAATGTTACACTTATTTTTTGACTTCTCCGGTAATATTGCCAAATCGACCTGGTGCCTGATTGCTGCCTGCACCTGTGGCTGGCGCAGCCGGACTGATATATCCGGAACGCGTCGCGCCAGTAATGGGCAGGGTATCATAGAAAGCGACCCGGCCTGTGATGCTTGGCGTTGTACCTGCCTGTGATGCCATTACATAAGGCAGGAAGAAGATAGGCGAAGTGGAAGTCTGGTTCATGTTCAGCTTGGCGGTCCATACTAATTCACTATGATTATCCTGCATTTCATAATACGAGATGACATCGCCGCGCTGCTCAAAGAACGGGAAACTTTGTCCTTCCGGGAAATAATACGTATAGCCTGCATTGCTGTCGTCCGACGGTGCATAGCTTTTCAGCTTGCTGATTCGCGGCATACTCACTGCTGCTTCGCGACCCAGCGCCAGGTTGTTTCCATTGGCCTGCTGGATAAGCTGTGGTGGCGTTTTGGCCACATAGACTGTACGGCTTGCAGGATTCCAGCTGACTGCTGCTTGTGCAGCTTCTGCCAGGAAACGCAGCGGTACCATTGCACGTCCGCTTCGCAGGGACGGCGCAACCGGCAGAGTCACGGTACGGTCACCGATCGTCGCTGTTGTCTGTCCGATCACCAGTTTGATTACCGTACCATCCTGGCTGACCGTCACCGTCTGGGTCGTATTATTCCAAATTGTTGAATTACCTGGTATGTACTGCAGGGCTTTGATTGGTATCATAGTGGTGCCCTTTTCCACATACGGTTCTACGCCGGCATATACCGTTGAATTATTAACGATAACCTGAATATCGGGAACAGCGGCCTGTACGGTTCCTGCTCCTATACCGAGAGCTACTACCACTGATAATGCCAGTCTGGAAAATGCTTTGATCATATCCGATTCCTCCATTGATCATCATACAGTCAGTTGTACATTATTAAACCAAACAAACTTCAATTCCACATGCCACTTTTATCTTACCACCTTTCATGCCTTAACTACTAATTGAGCGAAGTATCCGCTATACTTTACCGGCAAAGCATGTAACCCCGTAGATTCGCACTTAACCGGTCTGTAACTCTTTTCCATCTTTTTCATTTTACAATGATATCGACAGTCCAACTGTCGGGATACACATTCAAATGAATCCTTTTGGAAGAATGAGTCATGAATCGCTGCCGTCCACCCAATTTCTCATTCTGTTAACAGCACTTATTTTCTCCGGGTCGGTACGCCTGTGATTTCCGCGATACCGGATTTGGCGTATAAGCAACAATAAAAGGACAGACGGAACAGGAAAATTGTTTCCGATTCGGAGGTTTTTTTCTCTGATGCCTGTATTGGATTCACTTCATTTTCATGGTCGAGACAGGAATGGCCTGTGCTCGGCCATTCTTATTTTCTGGTATACAGCCGATATAATACAGTAACTATGTTATATTCATACCTGTATCTCAGGTCATTGCCAGTGTTAGAGGACAGCCCGGCTCAGCCGCAGGTATAATAAAGGTGAAAGGGGCCTATCCATGAAAATGATGAAATTAATCGGTCTGTGCATGCTCCTTCTGATCGTCTCCGGCTGCAGCCAGATTGTCTCTCCCGGCGACCTGCTGCACGCTCCGAATCGTACCAATGAAGAGCAGACGTTATTCAAAGCCGTACAGCCTTTTCTTCCTGCCGGATACCGGCTGACCATACCCGCCTCCTATGATCAGGGCAGTGCCATTCGTCTGGCTGATCTGGATGGAGACGGACAACAGGAATTAATCGCCTTTTACAAAAAAAGCCAGCTTGATTATGAAATTAATGTACTTATTTTGCATCAGCAAAACGGAATATGGGAACAAGCTGATCTTATTACACATAGTGGACTGAATATTGACTATGTCGGGATTCTTCCGGTAGCCAGCCAGAAATCTCCCTATTTGCTGCTTGGATTTGCCGGTGGCGGAAACGGACTGCCCAAAGAACTGTATGTATACTCCTACAGTAATTTCAAAGCTTCTCAGGTATTTAATCGTACCTACGATCTTATAGCTGTAGGAGATATGGATGGAAGCGGGCTGTCACAAATCGCTCTCGTTCCTCCCTTTGAGAATGTAACGAATTCTCAGAATCCTGCAGAACTTAATTCACAGATACTTCTGTTTGGCAGTCAGGACAGCAAGATTATCAAGCTTGCTTCACGTAATGTAGATGGAATGGTGACCAGCATGCAAATGAGACGGGCCGCAGCCAACAACCGTACGGGACTGTTCCTGAGTATACCGGCAGGAACCCACTCTTCTTATACCGCCCTGCTTGTATGGGATAAGCATACGTTAGCAAATGTTCTGACGTCTTCGGGTTCTGTATCGGGTGCAATTGCCGAACGGAAGCCTCTTCCATTGAGCAAACCGGATGACAGTACTGCTCCGGTTCATATGGATAAGGTATCTGCCACCGAATACCCAACAGAGAGCAAAGATGTGAACCGTGATGGAATTACCGAGACAGTGTTGCTAACCGTACCACCGGGTACAGGAAATATGCCACCGCTGGTCATACCCTACATTAGTACGTACTATCAATGGGATGGAGATCGGCATCTGACCTTTATACAGGATCGGTTTGAACAATGGGGTTATGATTTCCGTATTCCGGATCGCTGGCTGGGACAGTATCGTATTCAGCTTTCGGACAATGCAGTTAATGCACAAAACGAGATTCGTTTTATTTATCCAAAAAGCGGCCAGCCTACCGCAGATTTGCTCGTTCTGCGGCAGATTCCCCAGTCAGACTGGAAAATTCTCGAAGAGAAGCTCAAAAAACAGAAAGAAGCCTATGTGGTCCTAAAACATATCAGTGCAGCAATGACCGGGACTACTCCTCAGGTTAGTGTCGCCTTGCTGCCCAACCACAGCAGCCATTTGACAGGCGAAGCCCTGCAGCAGTATAAAAAGCTTCGTCTAAATGTATCCGAAGTTCTGCTGCTTGCAGGCAATAACGGGGTTATTCCGGGAAAGGAGGCGCAGTAAGTGAAAGTGCTCATACTTGAAGACGAAAAACCGATTCGTGATTTTGTACGGATCAATCTTAAACGCGCCGGCTTTGACGTTGTCGAAGCCGCAACCGGTGAAGATGCGCTGACCACTATTCATACCCATTCCGATATTGATATGGCTGTGCTTGATGTGATGCTGCCAGGAATCAGCGGACTGGAAGTATGTTCTTCCCTGCGCAGACTCAATTCCCGGATGGGCATTATTATGCTAACTGCCAGAGGACAGGAGAATGACAAGATTCATGGACTTGATCTGGGTGCTGATGATTATATAGTTAAACCTTTCAGTCCCGGAGAACTTGTTGCCAGATTGAACTCCTTGTATCGGCGTCTTCGCCCGGCTGAAGAGATTCCGGAAGAACATGTACTGATCAGTCATCCATTTCAGCTGCTGCTCGATCAGCGTAAACTGATGCGTGGCGAGCAGACGATTCTTTTGACTCCCAAAGAATTCGATATTCTCCGACTGCTTATGGAGAATCCCAACAAGGCCATACACCGTGATGATATCCTAAATGAAGTGTGGGGCAACTTTTTTACAGGTGATATGAAGACGGTAGACGTAAATATTCGTCGGATCCGTCAGAAGATTGAAAAGGATGATGCGCATCCCGAATATATAGAGACTGTATGGGGATATGGTTATCTCTGGAGGAAGGACACGCATCATGAAAGGAATTAAAGCCAGACTGCTATTTCAGATTGGTGTGCTGCTGCTGGCTATCGTACTGTTGCTGGAAGCTGTATTTGCCTTTGCGGTGTACTCGTATTATTTCAGCAGCGCAAGGCAGATCATGCAGTCACGCGCAGTAACGGCGACTACCTTTTCCAATCAATTCATGGATGGATATCCGCTGGCTGACCGGGCGCGATATATTTTGGAGAATCTGGTTGCCAATGAGAACAGCCGGGTAGAAGTATTAAATCTGGAAGGCCAGACCGTGATCGACTCCTATGGATTCTCTTCCCCCGAGCATATTGATACCGAGGATGTACAGACAGCGCTACAGGGAGGCATCGGTAATTATACCGGCTTCTCTCCGCTGTTTGAGCAGCGAATTATGGCAGTATCCAGCCCACTTACCAGTTCTGGTCAGGTAATCGGCGTGCTGCGCTTCTCTGTATCTACAGAGCCACTGTATAAGGCTGTATTTATACTGATCGGCTGGGCAGTTGCGATTGGGATCGTCGTTATCGTATTGGGCTTTGCTTTTAGCCTGATTATTGCACGGCGAATCATCGATCCGGTCAAAGAACTGACTGTCATTTCCCGTCAAATGGCTACAGGCGATTTCTCCGCCAGAGCAGTTCGCAAATATAATGATGAAGTGGGTACACTCGCTGATTCACTTAATCATATGAATGAAGAACTCTCCAAAAGTGAAAAGATGAAAAATGATTTTATCTCCACTGTCTCTCATGAGCTGCGAACTCCACTGACCTCTATCAAGGGGTGGGGCGAGACACTGGTTGTCGGTGGCCTAGAAGACGAAGAAGAGACCCTGCTGGGGCTTGAGGTGATTAACGGGGAGACCGAGCGATTGATCGGACTGGTAGAAGACCTGCTCGACTTTTCCAAATATCAGTCTGGTGAAATCCAGCTGCGCCGTACAGCCACCGATCTGCATAAGCTGCTTCGAGAGGTGGAGCTTCAATACAGCTACACCGGCAACAAACGCAATGTAACACTTAAGACAGATTTAACCCGGGAAATGCTGCCGATAGAAGCAGATTTGAATCGTCTCAAGCAAGTATTCGTGAATCTGATCGATAACGCTATTAAATTCTCCAAGCAAAATGGAGTAGTGCTGCTGACTGCTGTACGCCAGGAGAGACAGGTCTGTATCACTGTACAGGATTATGGAGAAGGTATACCGCTGGAAGACATGGATAAGATCGGAGAACGCTTTTACAAAGGCCGTTCCAAAATGTCCGGTAGCGGACTCGGACTCGCTATCAGCAAAGAGATTGTTCGTCTGCATAACGGACAGCTCCGTATCGAAAGTGAATACGGTACCGGAACTACCATAACCGTGACCCTGCCCCTGCTGCCAGAAGATAATCGTAATGATTGACTTTGAATTATAATTAATGAGACCAAGATACCAAGAGACCAAGATACCAAGAGACCAAGATACCAAGATACCAAGATACCAAGATACCAAGATACCAAGATACCAAGATACCAAGATACCAAGATACCAAGATACCAAGATACCAAGATACCAAGATACCAAGATACCAAGATACCAAGATACCAAGATACCAAGATACCAAGATACCAAGATACCAAGATACCAAGATACCAAGATACCAAGATACCAAGATACCAAGATACCAAGATACCAAGATACCAAGATACCAAGATACCAAGATACCAAGATACCAAGATACCAAGATACCAAGATACCAAGATACCAAGATACCAAGATACCAAGATACCAAGATACCAAGATACCAAGATACCAAGATACCAAGATACCAAGATACCAAGATACCAAGATACCAAGATACCAAGATACCAAGATACCAAGTCGCAATTATGCTTTGAACCTTATAGAAATGTCAAAAAAGCGCATGCAAAACTTAAATTTTGCATGCGCTTCTCTTATATTGTATATTCTAAACAAGCCAATTATTATACAAATGTATATTATTACATAAACTCAGCAAATAATCAATGCCCTATGTGATGATATTAGAGGAGGTTTATTTTGCAAAACTGGATTACAAGCTTTATGGAGGAATACGGATATATCGGAATAGCGTTTATTATTGCTTTGGAAAATGTCTTTCCACCGATCCCTTCGGAAATTGTGCTTCCCTTCGGCGGTTTTATGACTACCAATTCTTCTCTGACGGTAATCGGCGTCATCATTGCTGCTACAATCGGTTCTGTGGCTGGAGCGGTCATTTTATATGGTATCGGCCGCGCCCTGGATGTCGCACGTCTAGAGAAAATTATTGATCGCTGGGGCCATATCCTGCGTATCAAAAAAGAAGATGTTCACCGTGCAGATGCCTGGTTTGATAAATATGGATACTGGACTGTTCTTTTTTGCCGAATGATCCCACTGGTACGCAGTCTAATCTCTATCCCTGCCGGTATGTCCAATATGAAGTTTGGACTATTTCTGCTGTTCACTACAATCGGTACAGTGATCTGGAATACTATTCTAGTTACAGTTGGGGCTGCTCTTGGAGAGAACTGGCATTCCATCACGAATTTTATGGATATTTACTCTAATATTGCTTATGCGGTTATTGCTGTAGCAGGAATTAGTCTGATCATCTGGTTCGTACGTCGTAACAAAAAAGCCAGTGTCAAATAAACCCCAACTTGTATACAGGACAGTATGCTATCATTCAATAATCACTTCAAGCACTTTCAAGCAATATTATCTTCATCACAATCAATATCTCATTACCATATTTGAAGATGTAATAGAACTGTCAGATAACAGAGCAGTCAAACTCAAACGAATAAATAAAACACAAAAAAGTCGATTCCTAATTTAGTCATGGATCGGCTTTTTTGCACACCAGTCAGTCATTTAAAATATAAATAAAATATAAAAAAACACCTCTTCTACTGTTCACTTATGTCGTAAGACAAAAGAACAATAGGAGAGGTGTTTTGGTATATATAATGTCCTGAGAATATTCAAGCACATTATATATTCAATCGGGATGACACGATTTGAACATGCGACCCCCTGGTCCCAAACCAGGTGCTCTACCAAGCTGAGCTACATCCCGATATACAGTAATAAAAGTGGCGCGCCCTAAGAGATTCGAACTCCTGACCTTTTGATTCGTAGTCAAACGCTCTATCCAGCTGAGCTAAGGGCGCATATTGGAGCGGACGACGGGAATCGAACCCGCGACCCTCGCCTTGGCAAGGCGATGCTCTACCGCTGAGCCACGTCCGCAAACAAATTAAGCCTTACAAAAAATAATATTGATAACCAATCCGGCTATCAATGTCATTCCACTATGTATTCACTAATGAATAACTTAGAAAAAATGGCGGAACCGACGGGA
>NZ_AOIG01000017.1:0-186147 GCF_000346635.1 Paenibacillus shenyangensis | reverse complement strand
CATCTTGTAGGGTACAGTTTAGTATGCGAAGTCCTTTTTTGTATAATGCCTACTGGAATGTACTGCCTAGAGATATAGCAGCAAGTAATGGAGACTTATAGGAAGAGTATCAGGATTTCAGTGCAATATAAATGGATTTGGCACCATCTGTATCATACTTCTCATAATCCAACGTGTAAGCGCGATGTAGGCTGCCTTCTTCCTCCAGTTTCCAGATATTTTTCCAGGCTTTGATTACACCCTGTTCATCAGCTGCATCTACCGGAAATACTTGATAAGCTGCAGATTCGGATATTTCCAGCGCATCGCTGTCATCCTGCTGGCTTTCTACCGCGATCGTTAAGGAATAATCTCCTTTGTAATCATTATCATACTCATGATAAACACCATATACTGCTCCCTGCTGCTGTGCTATCTGCGGTTGGGATGCCTGCCATACTCCCATAATTTTCTCCAGCATTTGTTCATCTTTAAAATTATTTGTACGGGTACTTTGGATTTTTTGTAGTCTCATTCGTAATCTCCTCTGTGTATGAACTAGCATCATGATCGGTAAATAGTATGTAAATAATGCGTATGTCTATATTTCATAATGCTGTCATTATTATAGAACGAATGTTCTTTCATTTCAAATATTACCAAAAAAAGACCGAAACTGTGGAAGCAGGGTGCAGGGTAGATTAAAAAGCAGATATGGAGAGTCGATGCTCCATAGCTGCTTTTTTAAACTTATATAGTCATACAGATTACGATGGCTGTACAACAATATACATTGCTGCAGCCCAACGCGCTCCTTATCCCTGTTTACAGTGTGATCGTGATTTTGTCGCCTTCTGCTGCAAAGACTGAGCCCTGTTCACCTGCAGATTGGGATGCTCCTTGTACAGAAGCAGCGTTCTCGATTCCGTGTAGTACAACAGACCAGTTGGTCAGTGTACCTGACGCCGATACTTCAATCGTTCCATTCTGGCGAACAGCTGTAACGTCAGCGGCATGGTCTCCACTGATCTGTACCAGACGAATCGCAGAGCTCTGTCCTTCTTCCAGTCCGTATATATGAAGTTCTACACCATCGGTATAGTCATAGTCCGGCTTGCTGTCTTCCAGACCCATAGCAATAATGCTACCCGGCTTCACCAGTACCGGCATATTCATATAATCATAGGTCTCATTGTACCAGCGTCCGCCCTGTACCACAGCATCAGTCAGCAGATTGGTCCATTGTCCTTCCGGTACATAGTAGGAAGCTGCGCCTTCAGCATTGAAGATCGGAGCAACCAGCAGGGAATCACCGAACATGTACTGACGATCCAGCATGTGGGTCGCAGGGTCTTGATAATAATCCAGCACCATCGGACGCATCATTGGTGTTCCCTGTTCGGAAGCAGTCACTGCTGCATCGAACAGATACGGCATCAAGCGGCATTTCAGCTTGGTAAATTTACGCAGGACATCGACCGATTCTTCATCGAACAACCATGGGACACGATAGGATTCATTACCATGCAGACGGCTGTGGGAAGATAGCATACCGAATTGTACCCAGCGTTTGTATACCGCAGGTGCTGCTGTCATCTCAAAGCCGGAGATATCGTGACTCCAGAAGCCGAATCCGGATACGCCGAGGGACAGACCACCGCGCAGCGATTCTGCCATCGATTCGAATGTGGATGAACAATCTCCACCCCAGTGAACAGGGAATTGTTGTCCGCCTACTGTTGCCGAACGGGCGAATAATGCTGCTTCATTTTTGCCCAGCGTTTCTTCGAGCAGTTCGAATACAACCTTGTTATACAGGAACGTATAATAGTTGTGCATTTTTACCGGATCGGATCCGTCATAATAGACAACATCAGTTGGAATCCGCTCGCCAAAGTCGGTTTTAAAGGAATCTACGCCCTGATCAACCAGTACTTTCAGCTTGCTCTTGTACCAATCTACAGCGGCTGGATTCGTAAAGTCTACCAGACCCATGCCTGCCTGCCATAGATCCCACTGCCACACGCTGCCATCTTTGCGTTTCACAAGATAGCCATTCTCCATGCCTTCGTCGAACAGATAGGATTTCTCGGCGATATACGGATTGATCCAGGCACAGATTTTAAGTCCTTTGTCTTTGAGGCGCTTCAGCATGCCTTCCGGATCGGGGAACATACGCTCATCCCATTTGAAATCACACCACTGGTATTCACGCATCCAGAAGCAGTCAAAATGGAATACGGATAATGGAAGGTCACGCTCTGCCATACCATCTACAAAATGATTAACTGTTGCTTCATCATAATCCGTTGTAAAAGAAGTCGTCAGCCACAGACCGAATGTCCATGCCGGTGGAAGTGCAGGCTTACCGGTCAGCGTCGTATAGTTATCCAGTACTTCCTTGGGATTGCTGCCACCGATAATAAAGTACTCCAGCGTCTCGCCTTCCACACTGAACTGTACTTTGGATACGTTCTCGGAAGCGATCTCGTAGGATACTTTTTCCGGATGATTCACGAATACGCCGTACCCTTTGCTGGACAGGTAGAATGGAATATTCTTGTATGCCTGCTCACTGCTTGTACCGCCATCTTCGTTCCAGATATCTACGGTCTGCCCGTTCTTCACAAACGGAGTAAAGCGCTCGCCGAGTCCATAAATATACTCGCCTACACCCAGCTCCAGCTGTTCGCGGAAAAAGATGCTATCTTCCGGTCCGTTGATATATCCGGGTCCTTTATGTACACTACCGGTCAAATGACGATCGTTATAATCAAAGCTGATATTCCAGCCTGTATTCTTGGTAACGGTAGCTTTCAGTTCACCACTTTGCACAGTCAGCGCCTGCTCGTCATCCTGAATCACCAGATTGTGATCCTGCTGGGCTAGTTCGAACTGTGGTGACAGATTGAGGCCCCCTTTATGATGATTGAACGTTACTTTGATTACATTGGGAATAGGCGAGCTCAGCGTAGCTTTGATCAGCGCGCCATTGAGGGTATCCCCTTTGCGTTCGATACGCTTGGTTGCTGCATAGAGAGTGACCTCGTTATCTTTGCGTACGATATCGCGGATATCGACAGGGTGCTGCATATGGTAGCCTTTGCGAATTTGCCAGTAACCATCTGTGAATTTCATGAGTATTTCCCTCCACTAAAATCTATATTTAGTAATCGATTGCTGATGAACACTTGTGTAATCTTGATCTATGTATAATAATATTGATTAAGAAAGCGCTTTTCTTCTTTTATTTTGACAAATAGTAGCAGTATTTTGATATTTTGTGATTGTACAACTGTGATGGACTGTCTACTTTATTCAGGTTGCTAACAAACAGGTATGGATAAGATACCTAGACAGATCAAGATATGAATGCAGCCGTAGATATGAGTAAAAATAGATATAGACTATAGAAACAGATGCAGACAGGAGGATGATCAATTGAACAGTTTCGAACCGATCCGGGATAAGCTAAAAGAAAACCGGATTCATGGCAGCCGCATGTATCCGGTAAGTGTATATTTTATGGATGATCTGCGGGAAGAGACTATTCTGGAATGCCATTGGCATGAGGAGCCCGAGTTTATACTCGTCACCGGCGGAAAAGCAATGTTCCAGATTGGCACACAGGCTTACGAAGTCAAAGCAGGCGAAGCTGTATTCGTTAACAGTGGCGAGATTCATACCGCTTATCAGATGGGTGCAGAATCCTGCAGCTTTGCAGCCACTGTATTTGGCATGTCCCTGCTTAACAGTCCCTCGTATGATACCGTACAGGCCAGCTATCTGGACCCTCTGCTCACGAGTAAGATTCAGCTGCCCGTTCATCTCACTCATGATCAGGAGTGGCAAGCAGAGATTCTCATATTGCTGCAGCAGATTATTCATATCAATGAGACACGCACTACTGCTTTTGAGCTGAAAACCAAAGCTTATCTGTATCTGATGATCTCGCTGATGATCGAAAATATGGATCAACAGCCTATTCCCTTTACAGCAGCCAGCGACAAAATCGAGCGCCTCAAGCTGGTACTGGGACATATACATCAGCAGTATCAGCAGCCGCTTCGGCTTCGTGATCTGGCGGAGCTGATTAATATGAGTGAAGGCCATTTCTGCCGCTTCTTCAAAAGTCTGACCCAAAAAAGTCCGGTCGATTATATTAATCGCTATCGTACCCAGCAAGCTTGCCGACTGCTGGAGACGACCGATCGCAAGATTGTGGATATCTCGCTCGAAGTAGGCTTTGACAGCCTCAGCTACTTTATATCGGTGTTTAAGCAGCATCGAGGATGCACGCCTTCACGATACCGCAAACAGGTGACTACAGCTACTCCTGCGCTGATTACAGAACTAATGGATGTTAACGGTTGAGTCATACTATTGAATCAAGCTGTCAGCTACCTGCTCCGGAATCGAATCTTTTCCCAATCGATGCAAAAAAGATTTCCAACGGGCACGGGACACCGGCTGGTAAAATAGATGTTCCAGCTCCTCGTACTGATTCTCATCGAGGGAGAGCCAGATTGCTTTGCTGGCGATTTTGGCACAGTGCTGATGCCGGATACGGGAACCTCCTGTTTTGCAGCGAACAGGAATCCGGAATTGCAGCAGTTTCTCTATATTGTCCCAGCCTGTCCAGCTGAATCTGCCGTCATGCTGAAAATCAATGGCATGAAGCGTATACCTGTGATCTGTCCTGGCTATGCACTCGACGATCAGCCACTGCTGCAGCATGATTTTCGCCTGTTGTCTTTGGTTCATAGGTCTATCCTCTTTTCTATTATGTGGATATTTCTAATTCTCCTTCGGATAGCGAGTACGCCTATTCCATCCTGTATACAAAGAGAGAGAAAGATGAATAATTCATCCTTCTCCCTCTTATTTTACAATTATGAAGCTGTATCACAAAAACATACTACTATTCTAACGGCATGACTGTATTTGTTCTAGATTGTTCTGGATGCATTCTTATTCCATGTATGTCTAGTCAAGCACGATAATCCTGCAGTACATAACTCTCCGTACTCACATCTTCAATCAGCGGCGTAGGTTCTTCGATCGCATACAGATACAGCAGATGCATTGCCCGCGTGCAGGCTGTATAAAACAGCTTGCGCTCGGCTTCACGATTATAGCGGTCACGGGAAGCATCATATAGAATAACTGCATCAAACTCCACACCTTTGGCGAGATAAGCAGGAATAATGATCGTTCCCTTTTCAAATATCGGCGTGTTTTTGGTCATTTTACGCATGGTAATCTGATCTTTGAGCGCTTCATAGGCTTCGGTACATTCGCTCTCGGTCTTGCAGATAATCGCCGTGTACTGATATCCCTGCTGCTGCAAATGATGGATATTGCGCACAATATCCTGATGCATCTCTTCCCGGTCGTTATACAGTGAGACGACAGGCTTGTCTCCGCGACGATTGAAAGGAACAATATGCTCGCCGCCCGGAATCATTTGACGGGTAAAATCAACAATCTCGTAAGTGGAACGGTAGCTGCGAGTGAGACGGATCAGTTCGGTGTTCTCTTTGCCATACAGCTCAAGCAGCGGTTCTTCTTCATCAAATACCGAGTTATGGCTATAGATCGCCTGATTCAGGTCGCCCAGTGCCGTCATGCGCGCTCTTGGGAACAGACGCTTCATAAATTCCAGCTGGAACGGTGAGTAATCCTGCACTTCATCCACAATCATATGCTTGATGGACGTATTGGAACGGAATCCTTGCAGATGTTCCTTAAGATAGAGATACGGCGTTGCATCTTCGTATGCCAGTTCACCCTTTTGCATACGGCTGATCGTTTGTGGACCGAATTCATGCCAGCCTTCCGGCAGTGTACCGCCATTGACACGTGCAAACAGTTCTTCATCGGTAAACAGACGACGATACAGACCGCTCAGATCAATAAAGCGCAATCGTTTAACCCATTTGCGCAGCGGCTTCAACCAGTTATTCACAACCATGCGCGCAGCCATCTCCGCCTCCAGCTGGAAATCATCAAAGGAAATGGATTTATTCTTCTGCTTGCGGCGCATCATCGTGTAAGCACGATGATAATCATCCGTACTGAGCGTCTGAATCTGTTCTTCCACCCATGGTTCCTTGCGCTCACGGCGGCCAAAGTCATTCACTTCCTTGAGCAGCCAATCCCGCAGCAGTTCAATACGATTGCCCAGCTTCACTGCCGAATCGTAACTATAAAACTGATCCATCATCTGCTGTTTGGATACAATCTCGCTTCCCTGGAACCGAACAGCCCGGAAGCTCATCCCTTCATGCAGCAGCAGATCGGCATAACGACGAATCGTCTGGAAATAATCAGCCGAGGATTTGTAGCGAATCCCCTGTACACGTGCCGGGTGTCCATCATCCTCCGACCATGCCAGTAAATATTCCATCTGTGAGAAAATATCTTCCAGATCAAATTCATGTCCGATTCGCACTTCCAGATACGCCTGGAATGTAGTCTGCAGCATATTTTCTTCGCCCAGCTCTGGTAGAACCGTCGATACATAGCTGTTAAACATCGAGTTTGGAGAGAACAATACCATTTGATCGGCGCGCAGACTTTCACGATAGCGATACAGCAGATAGGCAACCCGCTGCAACGCTGCTGAAGTCTTGCCGCTGCCAGCTGCTCCCTGCACGATCAGCATGCGGCTGCGATCATTCCGGATAACGCTGTTTTGCTCTTTTTGAATTGTAGCTACGATATTTTTCATCTGGTTATCGGCCGTATGACTGAGTACCTGCTGCAGCAGTTCATCCCCGATCGTTACACCGGTATCAAACAGTACCTTGATATTGGCATCACGGATTACGAATTGACGCTTCAGTTCCATCTCGCCTTCGATAGCGCCTACCGGTGTACGGTAGGAAGCCGGCCCAGGCGCACCATCATAATACAGACTTGATACCGGCGCACGCCAGTCATAAATCAGGAAGTCCTCTTCATTCTCATCCAGAAACGATCCGATCCCCAAATAGATGCGATCTGCCGGACCCCCGTCCTTTTCCTTAAAATCGATCCGACCAAAATACGGCGAACTGGACAGACGACGCAGTTTGTCGAGTGTCAGGCTGGAACGACGGTGGCTCAGCTCCAGCTCGGACAATACCTGAGACTGTTGACGCAAACTCGTCGATGTCTCACCAACATCATCCTGTTCACTGAAGTTAATGGATACTTCATCCCAAAAATCTTTACGCATTCCGACTACATCGCCCCGGCTCTCACCGACCTGCTGCTCCAGCACACGGATTTTGCTATTAATCTTGTTTGTTACATCATTAACACGATCCTGCTCTAATTGCCAATCTTGATCTTCTATTGCCATGCCGCCATCCCCTTGTCTATGTCTGGTTATAAATCAGGTGTAAATCAGGCGTTCAAATTTATATTTGACATTTATATGAATGTGTGATATTATCATATTAAAATATGCTCATTTACAACACTCTGCCATTTTGCAGAGCATTTTTTATTTTACGACTTTCTTTTATAAATTGCAAATAGCAAAGCCGCACGACTGAATATACTCGGTCATGCGGCTTTTTTAGTTATCATGGCGCGGTTATTTGGTTAAAATAATCGGTTCGCCCTTGGTAATAATCAGGGTATGTTCATACTGGGCAACATAGCTGCCATCATCGGTTTTGAGCGTCCAGCCATCGCTTCCTTCGTATACTTCTTCTGCCTTGGTAGACACGAATGGTTCAAAAGCGATAACAGATCCTTCTTTCCACAGATCATTATCGGTAGGATCATAATAACTCAGAATGTACTCGGGCTCATCATGCAGCGATTTGCCAATTCCATGTCCGGTCAGATTGGTAATTACGGTAAAGCCCAGTTTGCGAGCTGTATTGTGGCTGGCTTTGCCGGCATTGCTGCGCTTGGAGCCTGCTTTGATCTTTTTGGCAGCTGCATCGAATGCCTGGATCGAGGCTTCGCATAGAGCAGTCAATCTTGGATCGCCTTTACCTACGACAAAAGATACACCGGTATCGGCGAAATAGCCATCGAGTGAACCCGATACGTCCACATTCACTAGATCGCCTTCCTGAATAACACGTTCTCCCGGAATTCCGTGAGCCACTTCTTCATTAATACTGATACAGGTGTAACCCGGAAAGTCATACGTTACTTTCGGTGCAGATACAGCACCATATTGTTCGAACAACTCGGCAGCACGCAGATCCAGATCAATAGTGCGTACACCCGGCTTCGCCATATTTTTCAATTCGTCACGAATAATCGCTACGACTTTGCCTACTTTTTTCAAACCTTCAATATCCTGTTCTGTTTTTGCAATCATGCTTAATCTCCTTTGCACTCAACATCAAGCAGCATTATAGCTGCTGTATTCACTTTATTCAAACTCACATATCTTCTACTATACCTTATTATTCAAAAATTTGCACAGTGAACCACCTGTCTGCCCAGCTTCTGAACAGATTAGCATCCCGCATAATAAAAATTCAGCCTTCTCCAAGAAAAAGAACTCCCGACTTATTAACCGCCTACTCCGGTAAAGAGTAAGGGTTGATAAGCCGGGAGGCCAGAACGCCGATGGTACTCCTATCTGCTGAATCACGATCAAGTTGCTGTTATATGGTGACTATAACCATTTCAGGATAAAAGAAGTGTTTTTCAGTTGTTATATGCTTTGTTCTATAATAAGGTTCCTTGTACTCTATTCTATGCCCTGGTTGAAAGCAATAACATCCAATAAGTGGCATGTTTATAATCTGCTGGATATAGATTAGTCCATATTTTTGATAATACGGTCTACCAATCCCAGTGTAATCTCGCGCTCTTCACGGCTGAAACCGTTAAATACTTCTTCGATCGTCTGGGTAGCTTTGGCAGCCAGATCATCCAGAATACTGCGACAGTAATCCGTCAAATAGATCAGATTAGTACGCCGATCATCAGGATGAGGGACACGGGTAACCATACCGCGACGGATCATATTATCGATCAGTCTGGATACGCTAGGCTGATCCTTGCGGGATAACCGGGCGAGACGGTTCTGGGTCTGTCCATCTCTTTTCCACAGGTAGGAAATGAGTATCCATTGCTCATGGGTCACCGGATAGCCGGCATCCCTGAATTGCTGGTTTAAGCGATTGTTCGTCAGTCGTGAAGCGATTGCCAATTTGTAACCAATTGAATTTTCTAAAGCGTAAGGAACATTTGTTGTCATTCCCGTTTGTCTCCTTTGAACCGAATCCATAGTATTGCTGGTCCCGGAAGATTACTTCCAGGGCCAGGTTGGAAAAGTGCGTCGTGCAGGCTTGGATTTGGCGCCGTCCTGATCATCATCTGTATCACGGTGACTGGTGGACTCGAGATGATCGACGAGACGGTTCAGCCGCTCCAGTTGATAACCATAATCATACATCACTGCAGCTACGATCGACAATCTCAGCACACCGCCAAAGTTCTCCTGGTAGCGTTCAATCATCGTATCGAGGAATTTGTCATTGGCTTCTTCGACTTCTTCTGCTTCACTGTTATTATTTTTGATTTTATTATTCAGTTTGAGCAGGATGTGCTCATGGAATTTGATCAACTGTTCCAGATGGGCATCAAAGTATTCATCAATCTCCGGTGTTCGCTCCGCCTGAAAATAATGCTGTTCGATCGCCGTTAATACATCATTTCCCTTGCGCAGTGAGGTGACCATCTGTTTGTTGACGACCAGATGTCGCTGACGGCTAAGCGAAGCTTTTTTGAGTTTTTTGGACTCTTCTTCCATCAGATTGTATTTATCGGACAAGGACTGAATAGCCCCTTCCAATGCCCGTTTCTCTTCGCGGAAGACTGTTTCCTTGATTTCATCCGATACGGCTGTACGCAGCAGCAGGGATAAACGACTGAATGTCGTCTCGATCTGTGCCTTGAACTGTCCCAGCGGCTTGGGTGGAGCAACCAGTATATTAATCAGGAACGCTGATACAATCCCGATAATACTGAGGGTAAAGCGATTGACAGCGAACTGCCATTGTCCCTGACCGGATACTTCCATGACAGAAATGACTGTAACCAGCGTCAGACCGATCGTATCGCCCATATTCAGCCGCAGACAGATCATGATGACAACTATACACATCAGCCCGACCGCTATCGGTTCATTGGAAAATACCATTCCACCCAGCAGGGCAAGAATCGCTCCCAGTGTATTGGTCTGGATCTGGTCCAGGAAATAACGGAATGATCGATAGATAGATGGCTGCATAGCAAAAATAGCAGCGATAGCCGCGATAACGGGCGGCGTCAGATTAAGCCAGGAGCTAGCGTATAAAGCAAGCGTAACCGCAATTCCGGTTTTCAGCATGCGGGCTCCAAAATTCACGGATGTTCCTCCTTTGTTATTACAGTTAGTAGGATTGGGTTCTGGGATAGCAAATGCAGATTATAGTATATTACCCGTATGTGTGCCTGTATAATGCAGGAGGATTTATTTTTTGCCGCGCAGCATCTGCAGCAGATGTTCGCGGTAGCGAAGCATAACCCATTTGATTACGACATAAATAATAATGCCAAAAATCAGACTGTTTACCGCAGCACCTACGCCAAAGTCAATACCCGCATCCCGCCAGCGATGGGCATGATGAATCGGCTGCATATAATCTTCGGGCCAATCCGGAATCCGTACATTGGGCATGTGGGAAGGCAGACTGGCCGACTTCCAGAGTGTCACCAGAAAATGTCCGGTATGATAATTCATAAAAAAGGTAAGCGGCCAGATAAAGGAATCAAGTGATGCTGCAAAGATAGCGGCCGGCAAAGCACCTTTAAACAGCCTGTTTAATCCAAGCGACAACAGCGGACCGACCCCTAGAAGCGGGTACCAGCTGGGGACGAGTCCTACTGCAAATCCTACCGCTACCTGATGCGCTCCTTTTCGAAGTCGAAGGAGCCGGATTGTGTTTAGCTTAAGATAGCGTCCAATACGTATTTTTCTCATTGCTGGTCTCCATGGTATGACCTCTAATTCCAGTACAGTTTATTGTAACTTGTTCTATTACGCTTGAAAAGCTTGGTGTCTATATTGTCACCAAAACACAAAAAAACGCTTATACGTTATCAACGGTATAAAGCGTTTTTTTATGTAGATATTTATGTTACTTAACAATCATTTATTTGCATTACATATACTATGGCTTAAATAAAAGATCATTTTCACTTAGCGTCCCGCAGTAGAAGTCTGCAGTAATTCATGCAGGCGATCCGGGTAGTCTGTAATAATGCCACTGACACCCATCCGAATCAGTTCGCGCATCTCGGCAGGATCATTTACCGTAAACGGATTGTACATCACACTCTGGTCGGCCGCCTGCTGTACCATACGGTCATTCATAAACTTGTAGTACGGATGCAGGGCAGTAGCTCCAATACTTCGCGCATATTTCCATGGCTCAAATAGATTCTCTCCATATAGAATCGCTGTCTGGATCTCCGGGGCGATGCGCTTGCAGATCACAAGCGAATAATGATTAAAGCTGGAGATCAGCACCCGCTGCGAGAGTCCACGCTTGCGAATCGCAGCAATAACTTTCTCTTCCATACCTTCATAAGGCTCCATATTATTCTTCAATTCCACGTTAAGCATCATTCCTGTAGGTTCAATCCAGTCCAGCAGCTGCCCCAATGTGGGAATACGTTCACCAGCAAATTCACTGCTGTACCATGATCCTGCATCCAGTTCGGTGATCTGGCGGTAAGTCAGATCCTTGATCTCTCCGGATTGTCCGGTCGTACGCTGTACGCTCTCATCATGAATCAGTACAAGACGTCCATCCTTGGTCATCTGTACATCCGTCTCGATACCTGTAGCTCCAAGCTCCAGGCTTTTTTTGAAAGCAGCCATCGTATTCTCCGGACAATAGCCCGAAGCTCCACGATGCGCATAGTTTACAATCGTATTCATTGTATAGGCTCCTCTCGGCCAGACGCGCTGCGTAGTAGAAATCTTGTATCCAAAATAAGGACTTTGACCATTATAATGTTCCAATATTCGGGGAATGTCAAATATCGTAGAACCTCTGTTTTTTATAATCTTATCCTCTTACTCTCTGGATTATATCTCTAGTGTAGATGACAAAAAGACCGTTCCCTCATAGGAGAACGGTCTTTGCTTATGAGGCTGACAGATAGCCTCATTCATTCAAAAAGTATGCTTTATTTAACGAGCGCTTTATTGGCCAGAGTCTGGGTATCCGTCAGCATAGTTGCGATATCCATACCATAGTGGTTACCAAGCAGAACAACGAGCACATCATCATCCAGATTATACGTAAATCCTGTCGCATAACCGGTACCGCTGCCATTATGGTAAATGGTATGTTTGCCGGCTACATCCTTGATCAGGAATGCATAGCCGTATGGCTTGAGCTCCGAATATGGAGTGAACATCCGGTCGATCGTCTGCTCACTCAGAATCGTATGATTGGAAAAGGAACGATACCATTTCATCATATCATCCAGACTGGAGTAAAATGTTCCCGTACCCGATTGGGAAGCGTAATAGCCTGCTTCGGTCCATTCATCGGTAGCTTTGTCTTTAACATAACCTTTGATCGTTTTGGATTCTGGTGTCGCTTCGCCAGTATCCTTCATATTCAGCGGATCGAGGAAAGTATGCTGGATATATTGTCCGTAGGTCTCGCCGGAAACTTGCTCTACAATATAAGCGAGCAGTACATATCCCTGATTACTATAGTTAAACGTCGTACCCGGCTCAAAACGCAGCGGCTTGGTCTTGATCTCATTCACCGTATCCTGCAGCGTTACACCTTCGCCGCGGGTAAAGTTGGAATTGAATCCAGCTGTATGCGACAACAGCATATGAATAGTCATCTCGTCACCACGCGGGAAATCCGGGATGTACTTGGTCAGCTTGTCATCAAGATTGATTTTGCCTTGTTCAACCAGCTTCATGATCGAAGAAGCGGTAAAGGATTTGCTCAGTGAAGCAATCCGGGAAATGCCGTTCGGATCAGTTGTACTTTGTCCGCCGGATAGTCCGTATCCTTTTTTCAGCACCACTTTGCCTTTGTAGGCAACCAGTGCAAGACCGGAATAGCCCTGTTTTTGCAAATAGTCATCTACCGTCTTCGCAGAGCTGCTCATCACTGTTGCCTGATCCGGCGTCAGATTGATTGTTGCCAGTTCCGGTGTAGAATTCAGGGTGAGCTTGGCTTTAAAAGCATCTGCCAGAAAACGTGCAGGTACCATCATCGTTCCGTTCACGTTCCGGGATGGTTCCGGCATTTGTATCGTATATCCGTCCAATGTGATCACTGCTGTATTCGGTGTATGTACAATGGTATCTCCATTGCTGTACATCACTACCGAACGGGTCGGTGCATCCCAGGTAGCTTTTGCTCCGAGTGCACTGGCTGCTTCACGCAGCGGTACCATAGTTGTGCCATTCATTACGAATGGTGCTGTCGACCAGTTGATTTCCTGACCGGCTATCGTAATAACAGCAGGCTTTTCACTGGCTGCCGCTTGTACCTGCGGCATAGAGTATGAAGCTGATCCGATCGATACGGTTAATGCGCCGACAACAGCCAGCTTGGTAATCATCGCAAGCTTGTTGCCTTTTGATTTGAATAACATAATGATAAAATCCTCCCGAGTCCAAAGTAGCATTATTCTTATGCTCATGCAGCCGATAAATGCAGCACTATCTATTATAGAGGTCGAAGCTTAACGGAATCAAGGTAATACTGCAATCTATCGCTTGTTTCCGTACTGTCTTTTTATGTGATTCAGACAGCTACTTCTATTCTGTTTTCTGTTAGTATGTACTCCTTTTCGCCTATAAAGTTGTGGTCTGGGATCGGGATTTTAATAGGAACCAATGATTTGCAACACTATTAGATATGAAAAAAGACATACCCGAGATTGCACGGTTATGCCTTTTATTGCTGTATCCATTGGACAAATCAGGCCAAGCCCCGTCGAATCAGATTGGCCGATACCGGTTCTCTGTCCAGCTCACGTGACCATACCGACATTTGACCTATATGATGAATCTCATGAGCGATCACATGGCGCATGACTTCTCCATATGTATATTGCTCGGGTCTGCCATCTTTGCCCACCGCGTGCAGTATATGCTGTTCCATCTCCGGCTTCCATTCTGACACATAATCGCTGATCTCCGGTCGAAACCGTTTGGATAGAGTACTAATCTGTTCAAGCGAATCCACCGATTGGAATAATTCACTTTGATCAGATTTGCCCTGCAAGTCACAAATCCAGCTATACTCTACATCGACAATATGAGTCAGTGTCTTCAGAATACTGCCTACTCCGCCTGTACGCTGCAGCTTTAGCTCTACTATAGGCAATTCACTGCACCAGTCCAACCATTCCTGACGAACCTGCCAGTTATACCGAAACAACATTTCCATTGTCAGCATCCTCCTCATTCTTATTGTGCATATTCCATTATAAATAGTGGATAATTATCAAATAGTAATCTGGTACATTCTGCGGATTATGCAGCTTACAGGAAATGATACAGATAGGTTTTCCCATCCATGCTGCGCTGGTCCGGATCATAGACAAGTGCATTGATCATCTGTTCGACAGTAAGAGTCATCATAAACTTTTGCAGCTCGCGCTGTGTATCAAACTGAAGTCGCAGCGCCTGATGCTGTCCATCCTGCAGCGCGATATCCCAGGTGAATGATTGTGACATGGATCGCCTCTCCTTTTTGATAAATGATAGATAGGAATAAGCAGGGTATATTCTACCTTAATACCCATATTGTCTTATCCTGATCATCATTACCCGGGAAATGGAGAAACGATTATGCCATCCTATCAGTAAAGGCGTAATATCAACTGCACCAGATTCAAACAGATTATACATTCAAACGGATTCCATATCGTGTGAATCCGCCTGCTCCAGATGCAATAACAGACAGCTGCGGATATTGGTCTACCCATACCTCAGCTGCCGCTGCGGAAGAGAATACGGCAATAATCGACGAATCAGGTCTGGTCTCCTGCACCTGATCTTCGAGTTGTACATTCATACTATGTGCTGGATATTGTTCCTGCGTTCCGAGTGTAATGGACCAGTTATGGTCTGCCTGTGGAGCGATCGTTCCATGCTGTCTGACATATGCTGTTACCACATCGCGATTCTCTAGTGGAGCATCGATTACGATTCGCCCCCCATCCGGGTTGGCAAGAATCGTTGTATAGGCGCGATATTGATTGGTAACGATAATAAATTCCATATCATTCGTAACAGGAACTCCCTGATAGCACAAATACCGGATTCGGTGATGATCCGGCTGCACAAGCTGTCCGGAAGCATCATAACGTGCCGGACAGGAAATATCGATTCGATAACTAACCCCGTCAATCACATCAAAGTTAAATGGTGAAAAAGCTGGGTTAATCAATTCCTGCTCTGCTGCTCCATGTAGATCAATCGTATTAAATAACCCCGCGGACCATTCAAGCCATTCTTTTAGTTCATCGCCATTTAACCGTACTGCGCATAGGGTATTGGCATAGCTGTAAATATCCGAGATATGCTGCAATGTCAACTCTCCAGGTGAAATATCCGTATAATGACCCGAACCGTAACGTCCACCTGTTTTAAAAGCAGAAGCAGCTGATAATAGTGGAATATCCACATATTCCGTATTCAGCAACATTTCACGCGTATACCCGAGCTGGGCATCATTAATAATCTGTACAACCGGATTGTCCATAATCAGTGCAAAATAGCTGTATAGCGGTTCTGAAGTATATCCTACCGGTGTTCGGATATAATCCAGCGTACGTTCATGTGCAGTTTGTGCAGCTTCCTGCAGCAGCATATCTGCAGCAGTATCTGTTAGATCATCCGCTACCGAACGAAGCATGCCATGCCCTTCTACCACACTCCATTTACCAGCCATATACTGCAGTTCCAGATCAATAATACCCAGATGGCTGCCCCATACTCCCGGTTCTACGGCAGGCACACCATGGATTATACCCTTTTCCAGATTCACACCAGGTCGTCCGGCAAATTCCTCGCTTGGATACAGCTTGTGTGCATGTCCAAAAATAAGTGCATCCACACCATTGATCTGGCTGAGCGGCAGAACTGCATTTTCTGAAATCGACGGATCATTCTCTTCGATATATCCGGTATGAGCGAGCAGCACGATAATATCGGCTCCTGCAGCTTGCAGCTGGGGAACCATGGCTTCTGTCGTCTCGACCATATCCTGTACACGCACGTATCCTTCCAGATGTCCTTTGTCCCAGTTCAGAATTTGCGGAGGAACCAGTCCGATAATACCAATATTCAATATGGCCGATTCTCCATTTGCTCCCTTGAGTTCACGCGGCAGGATTAGATATGGCTGAAGCAGAGGCGCATCGGGCTGTTCGTCCGAGATCCGATATACATTGGCATTGGTATAGGGAAACTGCGCTCCATTCAGACATTGTTCCAGATAATCCAATCCATAATTGAATTCATGATTGCCGACAGTGGCAGCATCATACTGCAGCAGATTCATCAGTTCGATCATGGGATGTACGCCTGTAGTATTGCGATTAGTATCCGTATCTGAACTGGCAGCAAATAATGCATCCGTTACCTGTTGCTCCTCTTGTTGGCTTGCTGGATGCTGCCAGAACAGGCTGGAGGCTGCATAATCACCAATCGGATTTCCCTGGATAATATCACCGTTATCCAGCAGCAGATGATTGGCTACCTCTTCGCGTGCCTGATGGATCAGCATCGCGGTGTGTGATAATCCCATTTCACCCGTGTCTGTATTTCGATAGTAATCGTAACCGGTTAGTGCCACATGCAGATCGGTTGTCGCCATTAGCCGAAGCTGGTAGCGTTCAGCTGAATCTTCCATATCCTCGTTATGATAATTGTCCTCTATATTCGCCTTGTTCCTTACTGATTCTTTCATAAATTAGGTAGTTCCCTTCTATACAATTGTTCATTGAAATCCCAAGATGTGCCTTTGCTGCAATTGCCGCAAGCATCCCGGACGCATTTCCGATTCACTCTATCACACCAATATTAGAACAGTGTAAATTCTGCATTTAACACTTCGGATTCATTTTACTTTTCAGTAACATAGATCGACACTGCGTTTGATCCTTGGCTGTTAACATTTCGTTTGTGACCTTATTCCCCGAATAAAAGTATGACGCGGGAACAGGCACAATAAAGTACATAATCACATCCTAGGGGGAAATCAAGTTGTTTAAAAAAGTATTCGCACTGGGCATGACTATTGCCCTGGCTGCTGGTCTGACGGCCTGTGGCACCAATAGTTCGTCATCCGCCAGTTCCGGTAATTCCGCAGGCAGCACCAGCTTTGTACCCAAGGAACTGAAAGTACAGTTCGTTCCTTCCCAGAATGCAGAGACCCTCGAAGCCAAAGCCAAACCGCTGGAAAAATTGCTCGGCGACAAACTGGGTATTCCGATAAAGGTTACCGTATCTCCGGATTACAACACAATCGTTGAAGCCATGGCTTCCAAGCAGGTCGATGTAGGATTCCTGCCTCCAAATGCTTATGTACTGGCACACGACAATCGTAAAGCAGCAGATCTGCTGCTGCAGGCACAGCGCTACGGTGTCAATGACGAGACCGGTCAACCGACAACAGACAAAGTCAATTTTTATAAAGCCATGATTATCGTCAAAAAAGACTCTCCTATCAAATCCCTCGCGGATCTGAAAGGCAAAAAAATGGGTTGGCAGGATGTAACGTCATCTGCAGGTTATGTATTCCCGGCCGCCGAGCTTAAAGCAGCCGGCGTTGATCCTGATACGGATGTACAAGGTGTAACTATCAAAGGTCATGACGCTGCTGTTATGGCTCTGTTGAACGGACAAGTCGATGCTGTCGCTATATTCCAGGATGCCCGTAACACTGTGAAAAAAGATGTACCGGACGTTTTCGAACAGACACGTGTACTGCATTACACCGCTCCGATCCCGAATGATACGATCAGCGTACGTTCCGATATGGATCAAGCATGGCGCGACAAGATCAGTCAGGCATTTATCGATATTGGCAATGATCCTGAAGGTCAGAAAATCATCGAAGAAATCTACACTCATGTAGGTTACGAAAAAGGCGATGACAAAAACTTCGAGCCGGTACGCAAATACGCCGAAGCTGTAGGTCAGGCGACCAAGTAATTCATTAGACGAATCTTTCTGTACTTCTGTTATTTACTCATAAGTTCACGTTATTTTACTGATCCGTGCATTCACACTTTAAGGCAGCACCGTCCTTATTTTGCGGACGGTGCTGTCTATTGTAATTTCCTAATAGAAAGTGGGTCTCCCATGATTGAATTCCATAATGTCTCCAAAGTCTACCCCAATGGTACCCGGGGCTTGAACAATATTAACCTGACTATCCATCAAGGCGAAATGGTCGTTATCGTCGGTCTGTCCGGCGCCGGCAAATCCACACTGCTACGCTCGATTAATCGACTGCATGATATTACCGAAGGCGATATCCAGATTAACGGACAATCGATCACCGAGGCATCCGGCAGTGGACTACGCCGGATTCGCCGCGGGATCGGTATGATCTTCCAGAGCTTCAATCTGGTCAAACGCTCTACTGTGCTGCGCAATGTATTATCCGGACGTGTCGGTCACCATTCTACACTTCGTACGGTACTCGGTATGTTCCCGGCTGAAGATACCGAACTGGCGATGGATGCACTGGAACGCGTCAATATCCGTGATAAAGCTTACAGCCGTGCAGATCAGCTGTCTGGTGGTCAGCAGCAGCGTGTCTCTATCGCCCGCGCGCTGGCACAGCAGCCGCAGATCATTCTGGCGGATGAGCCAGTCGCTTCACTGGACCCCTTGACGACCCGCCAGGTTATGGATGATCTGCAGCGCATTAACCGGGATCTGAATATTACGACGATCATCAATCTGCATTTTATCGATCTGGCACGTCAGTATGCGACCCGGATTATCGGACTGCGGGCAGGCGAAGTCGTATTTGATGGTACACCGGAAGAAGCGACCGATGAAGTATTTTCCCATATTTACGGACGCTCTATTCATCGTGATGAAGTACTCGGTGATCATCCACCGGGTGAAGATATTGTGACGGTCATTCCGGATCCTGCTCCGGCTCGTACCGATGGAGTGAAATCATGAAGGCCGCTACTATCGAAGCTCCGCAGCGATACAAACGTTATCTGACCTGGATCTTTTTTGTCGTATTGATTGTGGTATGTGCGATTCAGACAGACGTCACTCCCTACCAGCTTATCGTCGGTCTTCCGCAGATGGGGACACTGCTGGCCGAGATGGTGCCACCAGACTGGAGTTATCTGCCAACCATCTGGAAACCGATGGTCGAGACGATCCAGATTGCTCTGGTTGGTACGATGCTGGGTGGTATCCTGGCGATTCCGTTTGCGCTGCTCTGTGCATATAATGTAATGCCCAACCGTGCGGTATCCGTACCGGTTCGTCTGATTCTGAATCTGGTTCGTACGGTTCCCGATCTGCTGTTTGCAGCTATTTTTGTTGCGATTTTTGGGATTGGTCCCTTTGCCGGAATGCTGGCTATTATGTTCTTTTCGTTTGGATTGATTGCCAAGCTGACCTTTGAGGCCATTGAATCCATCGATCCGGGTCCGCTGGAAGCGATGACTGCTGTAGGTGCGAATAAAATCCAATTAATCGTCTTTGGCGTTCTTCCCCAGGCGATGCCTCATTATATGTCCTATCTGCTGTATGCTTTTGAAGTAAATGTACGTGCTGCTTCCGTACTCGGTCTGGTCGGGGCAGGCGGGATTGGTCTGCTGCTGGATCGGTCGCTTGGGTTGTTCCGGTATGACCGGGCAGCGATTATTATTTTACTGACACTGGTCATTGTGCTTGTGATTGACTATGGCAGTACAGTATTACGGAGGAAACTGCTATGAATACATTAACAACCAAACCGCTCTGGTATCGTATACGTCCCTGGGTGTGGATTATACTGCTGATTGCCGTTTACCTGTGGGCATTTAATGGGCTGAATTTTGAAGGCGTCCAGTCTACTGCCAAAAGTGTATCCCTCTCCATCATCGACGGCTTTGCTCATCCGGACTGGGATTATGTCTATGATCCTGAAGGTGAGGATCTGCTGCGCGGACTGCTGGATACGCTGATCATTTCAATTCTCGGTACATTTGTATCTGCTTTTCTGTGTATCCCCTTTGCTTTCTGGGCTGCTGCCAATGTGAGCCGTCTGCGCACCATTTCAGGTACGGGTAAAGTAGTGCTGAGCGTTATTCGCGTATTTCCCGAGATGATTGTAGCCATTCTGTTTATCAAAGCAGTCGGTCCCGGTTCATTTGCTGGTGTACTGGCGCTGGGTGTCCATTCGATCGGTATGCTCGCCAAGTTGTACTCTGAATCGATTGAGACGATTGATCCCGGCCCTTCCGAAGCACTGACTGCCGCCGGAGCAAGTAAGCTACAGGTACTATGGTTTGCTGTACTGCCGCAGGTCATTCCACAATTCTTGTCTTATTCACTATACCGTTTCGAAATTAACATGCGCTCGGCTACTACACTCGGTCTGGTCGGTGCAGGCGGAATCGGTACACCGCTGCTGTTTGCACTGCAGATGCGCAACTGGAATCGTGTAGGTGTGATTTTATTGGGAATCATTATTCTGGTAGTGCTGACGGATTTGATTTCCGGTTGGATTCGTAAACGCATTGTGTAAGCAGATGGTATCTTCCCTCTACAGATATCTAGAGATCCACAAAATAAAAAGGCTGCTTCCTTTCCCTGGTGGGCTTGGACAAGCAGCCTTTTTATCTTTATTCATGTATACTGAACGCTCGTTTATCTTATTTGCTCTTTAAATGGATGATCCGGATAGATAATGCTGCTTGGATCATTCAACATTTTAAAGGTAAGCGGCTGATGATACTTCTCCGTGCTGTCTATCGAAATCTCGTAGCCTTTATACTCTGCTCCTTCGTGAAGCTGCTGTTGCTGCAACTTGTAGCTTTTTCCCGAAGCATCCGTAAACGTATCCATCGCTATAAAATTACGATCGTCATATGGATCTATCGAAGGATAAGTCAGTCCAATTCGGATTTTCTGTTTATCTGTATCTTTCGTAATAGACTTGATCCGTGTTCGGGTATCGGATGAATTAATAATTTTCTTTTGCCGGGTATCTATAGTTAATGTGAATGGTTCCGGCTGACTAATTTTGATTCTGGCAAAATTTATCCACAATGATTGATCTTTTTCAAAATAAGTACTGGTGTAATAAGAAAGCAAATGTGTAGTATCGCCATCTTTGTAGTAACTGCCATCTTCCTGCAAAAGCGGTATATGCCCCAAGCCATTAGGTTCATTAACCTGTAAATCTACTCCTACATCATTCAAATTTCTTCCACCACGAGGCTTCATTGTGTAATCAAGTTCGGTACGAAGCGGTGTCTGCCGAAGTTCACTCAATTGTACGGAATAATCCTGAAAAGCATACGTACGATGAAGTTGCTCTATACGCTCCATACCTTTATAACGAGAAGGATCTATTGCAAATGGCATACGAATATATTCAAAATCCGTTCCTGTACTGCCATTGGATACTTCAAGAGACAGTACCATCCTGGACGGAACCTCATTTCCTTTTGTGAAATCAAAAACAAAAGCTCCTTGGTTAATATTGTTATTGCTGCCCGACATTGAGAAATTATTATAATAGCTGCCAATCACCATGCTCTGTTCGGGATTCATCAGAGCTGTCGAGACATTATTACCAATACGGATACGCTGATGGGTAGTATTCTCAATGGTATACAGTATAATGACACGCTGGCTGTCTGCTACAACACCATCCAGCTGTATTTTATAATTCCCTTGCGTTAATTTCTGATTGAGGGGCTGATACAATCCGTGTTCTATCGCGGGCTGAAGCGTATAGCGAAACATATCCAGCCGATTCAGATCGCTCACATATTCAGGAACTTCCCCACTATTCATTTCCCTCATTACTTTCTCCGAGGCTTGTTCCTGGCCAACAACCGCTATTGTTCCTGCTCCAAGCAATATGATCAATGCGGCGGCAGCTCCTAATAACGGACGAAGCACTCGCTTGCGGTGAGATCGTTGCTGATGTGCCTGATGAATGCCAGCACGAATGGCACTATCCAACCGTTGATCATCTATTTGTTCAGCTTGGCTCTTTATTTTTCCAGCGTGATTTTGCAGGTTCTGATCATTTTGTTCGTTCATGCCACAGTTCACCTCCGAGATACATTTTGTTCCGAATCTGCTTGAGTCCCTGATGAATCCAGGTTTTGATTGTTCCTTCGGATCGTTCCAATACGCGGGCAATCTCCGTTACGGTCATATCATCATAATATTTCAAGATGAGAACATGACGATAATTAGGCTTGAGCCGGTCCAGTGCTTTCTCCAGATCCAGTCGATCTTCTTCTTTCATTTCGGTAATCTGATCTGCCATATGATGTTCGGTCAAATGAATGCTGCGTTTGCGACGCTTTAGTTCATCCATGCAGCAATGAATCAGAATGCGAATTAGCCATGGTATAAATGCACTGGGATCGCGCAACTTATGACATTTAATCAATCCTCGGCAGGTCATCTCCTGCAGCATTTCCAGAGCGTCTCCTTCGCTGCGCATATAGCCGTAGGCAATACCATACAAACGACGGCGGTGCATTGATACCAATCGGTAGTATGCTTCTTCATCTCCATTACAGGCAGCGGCTGCCCATTCTTTCTCTTCCACAGGATACCCCTTTCCTATTGTCTGATGATGTTACTATGTACATGGATACAATTACTGCTACAGAACGCTTTTGTGTATCGCTCTGTATATATAGGACTATTCAATGGCATAAAGCGTTTTTTTATTTTTCCATATTAAAAAGGAAGCTGCTTCTACAGCTTCCCCAAATTCTTACTGTAATCAATCGTCTTCTTTATCCCCGCTTGACTGCTTTGAAAATAATAAAAGACGGCTTACGCCACTCATTCACAAGCTTGGGCATCTTTTCGGTCGCGCCCGGGATCGGTTCAGGCTCGTTTACCTGCTCAATCTGCAATCCATGGCG
The DNA here is from genome assembly GCF_000346635.1 of Paenibacillus shenyangensis. Taxonomy (NCBI): domain Bacteria; kingdom Bacillati; phylum Bacillota; class Bacilli; order Caryophanales; family Paenibacillaceae; genus Paenibacillus; species Paenibacillus shenyangensis. The sequence continues at coordinate 163,020 of NZ_AOIG01000017.1, read as the reverse complement.
AATCATACCATTGAGCAGAGTAGACAAAGTACGATGATATTTGATCACATCATCTACTACCCAGTGGGTATGGCGAATGCCTTCTTCTGCATAGTTATCCAGTGCATAGTACAGCCGCTTACCTTCATGATCCTCGATCCAGCCATCCATATCCAGCTTAGCAGTTGTTACCGGATGCTCTGTAGAAAATACCAGATATCCGCCCGGACGCAGCCAGCCTGCAATCCGGCTCATCAGTGCATCATAATCTTCCACATAATGAAAAGCGAGCGAGCTGACAATCAGATCAAAGGATGCCGGAGCAAAATCCAGCTCTTCCATCGGCCCATGAATATACCGCACCTGTGGATGCTCCGGTGCCTGGTTAAGCATTTTGGCCGAGATATCTGCACCCGTAACATGTGCTGCTCCCTGACCAATCATATAAGCAGCCAATTGACCGGAGCCACATCCCATATCCAGTATCGTTTTGCCCTGAAGCTCGGGCAACATTCCCATTAGGGCAGGCTGTTCTATAAAATCATTGTATGTAATCCCTGTATTGCGTAATCGCTGATAATATTCAAAAAACTCCGGGTTATCATAAATATTTTGACGCATATATACTCCTCCTTTACCAGTAGTCTAACCGGGAAATGATGGAATTTGTAGCTCAGGTCTGTTATTTTAAATGTACCTGTTGACAAGCACAAGTATCCGTTTACAAATTCCAATTCAAACATAAAGAGGTGTACTATCATGAGATCCAGATTACTGCGAATTACCATTATAGGCGTGGTAACTGTAATTGCGTTGACATTCATTTACTACAGTAGCATCCAGCAAATCGAAGGCATCTATCAAGTGATTGGTGTAACCAATCACGGCATTGTTATTCAAGACGGCGGGGAAGAACATGATATTCGCACTACGCCGGATATGATGCAGATCATCCAAATCGACCACTTTTATGATATGCAGTATGAGAAAAAACCGCTGCAGGCTCCAACACTTAACTATATCCGTCCTCATCCTTCCGGAAGCTAAGTGCCATAATTTTCTGTAGTTTGTTCAATAGGTCACGAGGAAGGAACCAATCGATATCAGAGAGGAGTAAATAAAGTGCATACCTTTACCAGTAAAAGGGATCGAATCTCTGCTGTTATGTTCTGCCTGATTATTGTAACTATGTGTGGTCTAGCCTGTCTCAACCTGTGGACCAAGCATGTTCTAACGATGATTATACCTCTTCTTGTGGTTGCTTTCGTATTATGGATATGGACAGGTACGAACTACCGTATTGATCAAGATACGCTGATTATCCGCTCAGGTCCTTTTCGCTGGAACATCCCTATCTAGCATATTCACAGCATACAACCCTCTCATCAGATCATCTCCAGTCCTGCACTGTCTCTTGAACGTCTGGAAATCAGGTACAACACCCAGAACATCCTGATCTCTCCCGAGCAAAAAAACAAATTCATTCAGGAACTCGTCCGAATCAATCCTCACATCCATATTAGCCAATGAATCCTTTGATGCACATTATAACCATCAATATTACTCTCCAGACAGGTCTGGCAATTGTGCAAATGTCTGCTCATTGATGCCAACTTGATTCATGATTTCCCGCAGTCTTACTACTGTCTCTGCAAAATAAATTTCTGGTTCCTGCTCCCCTTTGTAACGCCAGATATCATAGTTTTTACTCACCTCTGGATATAAATAGTGCAAATCTCCAACCAGTACTTTATGCATATCTTTTTTGGTAATCGAAGGATTCAGGCAGCATTCTTCCATAAGCGTATGCATTGTTAACTCAAGCGCCTGCTGATCATAAGAAGGATGAGACAATAAGTACTGCAGATCGTACAGATCCTTAAATCTTGCTCTTACAATCGTCTGATGCAGCTTCCAGGCTACCTGAACACCCAGAGGCACCGTCAATGACAGATAGAAGCTGTCTCCCTGAATCGGATCATACTCCAGTCCTACAGGTTCAACCGCCATCTCCAGATTAAAAGAGATATCCAGCTGGATCTCATTGTACCAGTCACCCTCTTCTCTTTCTTCTGTTAAAGAATAGGCAATATCGGTATTAACCGTCGGAAAGTCATCCACCATCGCGTAATCAATACTCCTCCAGAATGCATTCTCCCGGAAACTTCGGAAAGTCACACCATCATTCAAATCCAGTTCAGTCACCTGGATCATCCAATCGGTGAAAATCCGGCTGGCCTGTTCCGCCTGTTCAATTTTCCCAGCATACAGAAAATCGATATCTTCTACATTACGGATATCACGATTGCTCAAATACTGTCTTGTAAGCAGACTTCCTTTCAGAATAAACGGCATATCTACAAGCGCAGCTCTTCTCAGAAGGCCTTCTACTGCAAGCAGCTGCCGTATTTCATAATCGATCTCTTCATTATTATCATTAATCATGCTCTTTCCCCCATTTCGATCCATCCTTTGTCCAGTTCTTCTCTGCTGTCATAGATACATAGCTCATATTGCTCCTTGAGTAATTCAATTCCGTGATGGTGTAAAATGTCCTTGATATGATTCACCCGGGTACGGAATGTGGCACCGCTCTCATAATCGCGTACGGTGACAAATCGTATTTTGCCGTTGGTATTGAGTGAGTTGCGGGAAATATGACCACCATCTGCTTCACATAACTGCTTGAGTTGTGCCAGATCTTCGGTATGTACTTTGCCATGCCATTCAAAATAAGGAATAGAATAAGCAGTGACCGGATGATCAAAGTACCGATCATCTATAGGTGGAATCTCTACTTTGGTACGGACAATAGTAAATCCGCTCTGCTGAAATTGCATAGCGATCCGATCTATATCTTCACGTGCTTCCTGGAAGCTACTCCGCTCAACCCATCCAGTTACCATTGGCTGATGGATATATTCTCCATGATCCAATAGGATTATAACTGGTTTTACTCCTTGTTCATTGCAGGTATTGATAAATGCTTTCTTTTCTTCCACACTCAAATCGTTGACTGTAAGATGATATTCAAATTCCATAACTTCCTCCTCATTTTAAATATACAGCCAGAAAGCATCACATGTGAATGCGCTATCTGACTGTTATATTCACTTATTGAAAATTATGCCTACTTCATCTGCTGAAATGACTTGTAGTGATTGGTCGTTTTGTAGATCAACCCATCTGTCGAATACAGAATCCGGTCAGCTCCACGGAAGCCGGAAGTATAATTAATGTCCGCTTCATGCCATTTGCGGCCGGAAGCACGTGGCAGTAATCCTTCACGGTTACCGAATACATCGCCGCCGATACTTTTACCCGGAGCCACTTTATCCAGATTGCCTTTACCGGCATCCCAACCTAGCTTTTCAGCTTCTTTTTTCGTTATATAATTGCAGGGCAGCTCGTTATGCTGACGAAGATAATCGGCGACCCCATCAAATGTATTGATCGCTGAACAGCTCTTCTGAGCGGAAGAAGTAGAAGCGTTTGAGTTTGAGTTTGACTCCGAACGTTCGCCGGATTGCTGAACACTAGGTGTATGCTTCTGATTTTGTTCCCCCGTCAAAAAACCGAGCCTGTCACCTGCTCCAAACAGCAGCAGAACAGCTGCAATCACCAACACGATAATACTGGACAATTTCTTGGACATAATTCCTCCTGTGTATAGACATGCTGTATTTGGTACAGCCATCACCCTGGATGCTAACGGCTGCACATCCCATTATCATATCCTAAGCAGCTGTCTGTCTACAACATTTCGCAGTCCACTGAACCTATATAGGTCCACGTTTGTCCGGCAATACTGCGCTTCCGAATCGTTCCTTTATAATCGAAATGATACAGCAATATCACTGCGTTTACTTTTTGCTGTTCTGCGCTGGATGGTTCCGGCAGCCAGCGTATAAATGCAGGCAGCAGTAATTCGCTGTACGATATATCCTGCAAAGCAATAGTCCAATGTTGTATAGGTATCTCCAGTATAAAAGCTTCACGGAAATCATCGTCAAAATGCTCGATGTTAAAAGCTTGCGCAAATATCGGTAGCTCTATTTCTCCATCTTTTTCGTAGGAAAATTCCAGTATTTCCTCCAGCTGCTCTTCCGACGCTGCTTGGCCGATCCATAATGACACCCTGTTTTCCTTTTCCACTACTATCCTGCTCCTTTATAATTAAATTTCCCCTTCTATTCCTCTGTATACGCTAGTTGATCGATAAGATATTTAACTTTATTATATGTACTTGAATACTAGGAGTATAATACAGCCTTTACAGCTGTAGATCTGAGTACATATTTGATAACTTCCAGCTGTAAGATGGAATATTAGATATTAATGAAAGGAGACAGAACATGCTATGAAAAGATTAGCCATACTCAGCAGATCCAAATTCTCTATACTGCTCATTATCTGTGTACTATTTATTTCTATTTGTGTACTTTCATCCTCTACTGTCTCTGCCAGCCGTATCAATACATCTACGCAAGATCGTCTGAAGCAGCAATACAATCTGGATCAATCCCATCCGAATAACGATAACAACAACTCTGCTTTTTGGAATGTGTCAGGTGACTGGGGATATAGTTATATGGCGCAGGATAAAGATGCATACTGGTTACGACTGGGCTGGGTACTGTGGACATCTATACAATAATTAGACCTGTTCGGGTTTTACCTTGAACTATAGTTAATCGAAAACTCTCAAGATTAGTGTCCCTTCTATAATAATAGAAATAACAAGCCGGTATGATGCGATTAGCTGCCGATCATCATAATGCCATTCCTGCGAAAATACAAACAGCGTACAGATTCACGTTATGCTACGTGTATCTCTGTACGCTGTTTGTATTTTCGTATTCATTTTAATTTATTTTTTCTGTAAATGTTACTTATACTGCGCTTTTCTGAGCTGGAGTCTCGGTTTTTGCTTTAGTTGCATTTGCCTGTTTTTGACGACGAACCGGCGAAATGAACCAGTATGCCATTCCCACAAATACAGCACCACCTACAATATTACCAAGCGTTACCGGAATCATATTGTGCACCCAGCCTGCTACCGTAATTGTATCCGGGTGACCAGGCAGCAGCAGTGCAGTTGTGAGCAGCGTCATATTTGCTACACTATGCTCATAACCACTGGCGATAAAGGCATACAGACACCACCAGATCAGGACCAGCTTGGAAATGTCGTCTTTGGCACGAGCAGCCATCCAGATCGCCAGACAGACTAGCCAGTTACAGAGAATACCACGGAAGAATAGCATCGAGACTGGCAGAGACATTTTGGCAGCTGCCGCTTTGAAAATGAGATGATCCGCACCAATCTGTTGGAACAATCCGGTACCATATACAAGCAGGCTCAGGACGATCGCCCCGACCAGATTACCGATAAATACGAGCACCCAGTTCTTGCCCAGATCGCCCATCGTAGTGCGCCGAGCCAGTGTACTCATCGTGAAAAACATATTATTACCTGTGAACAGCTCGGAACCTGCGAAAATTACGAGTGTCAGAGCAATACCGAACGACATCCCCATTACAATAGATTGCAGCGGCGAATGAATCGCTGCCAGTGGTGCACCGATAGAGAAAATCAGAATAATCCCGATCCCCACATAAGCCCCAGCCAACATTGCAGATGCAAAGTAACGCACAATACTTTCATTCATTTTTTCTTTTTTCTTCACGGCAGTTTCTATAATATTCTGTACGCCTTCAGTAAACATATCCATTCCCCCTGAAATTGCTTGTTCTCGTCGAAATATTTCACTTTTTAAATTAAAAATGAACTGTTTCTTTTTTGATTATACAAATTCCTTAGGTATATGGATGTGATATATATCACCTATTGTGAAATTTTTCACTTAATTATGATAAAAAAGAGCTTTTCTCCTATTATCGCTCTTTTTCACCTGTATATTCCTAGCTGAATTTCTTTAAAACCAAACTCTAATATCACACTATCTCGCTACTCTCTGAGGAAATTGCTGTAACATATAATCGATGCTTGAGACTATAGAATGTAAATCTGCATATGTAAGTTTAAAAGTAAATGTTGCCTCCCCATATGCTTCAGAATTATTCATAATAGAAACAGGATAGGCAGCATGACTTAATGTCAATTCGAGAACCTGCTGCTCGGTATAGTTCCATTCCATCTCGGGTTCTATAAAATACAAAGTAGTATATAAACTTCTTTCTATTAATAAAGAAGCAAACCACCTACGCATGGTCTGCAATTCTGTTGTCATTAAATAGGGAGCTTCCTGCGACCATACTGTTCCATTGTCGGTCTGAATATGCAGTGAAACCATCAGCCAATCATCATAAAAATCTTCTGCTTCCTCATATTGATAGCCGTTAATTTGAAATTGAATCTGTATTTGATTATTCTTCAAAATCATTTGCTATTATTGGCTCCTTTGTAACCTATATAGTATAGTCAAAGTTTGACTATTATCGTGTCCACGAATACATCGATAGGATTTATCGATCCGGTACATCATCCTCTACTACGACACGGAACCCGGTCCCTTCCTCTTGCACCTCTTCCAGCAGACTTCGTACCCGCTCTGCCTGATCACCCATCCGGTCATGGCTAATTCCATAATTCACCCAACGCAGTTCCAGCGGCAGTTCAATCATTCCGGTCAGACAGTCCCACAGGGCATCAAGATTGCCGCCATAAAATTCGGGTAATTCCAGCTTGCTCTTCAGCTGCTCATGCAGTTCCTGAATAGTCGAGAAATCTTCTCCGTTGATCCATACTGTTCTCATATTTTAGGCCTCCCTTTTATCTATTATGTAATAGATATCCTTCTTTTATGTATACGATTATAACATTACTGTACCGTCATTCTGCATCCTCGCAGCAACGCCGGATCGCAGGATGACGGTACAGTGTTGAGGATTCCTTATTTCATACGCGTGAAGCTAGCATAATGATCTGTCGTTTTGTAGATCAGTCCATCACTGGAGTACAGAATACGGTCCGAATTGCGGAAGCCCGATACATAGTTGATATCCGCCTCACGCCATGTGCGTCCGCTTGCTGTAGGCAACAGACCTTCGCGGTTGCTGAACACATCGCCGCCGATGCTTTTCCCTGGAGCTACTTCAGCCAGATTACCTTTGGAAGACACCCAACCCAGTGAACCTGCCTGGGATTTGGTAATAAAATTGCATGGTAATTTGCCGTTAGCAGACAGATAGTTAGCTACACCTGTAAAGGTGTTGATAATCGCACAGCTGGCAGCCGAAGCCTTTTGTGCCTGCAGAGCAGGTGTTGCCTGAGAACCGGTAAAGAAGACAACTGTCAACATCATAGCAAGTAGTGCAGTGGACCAGAACTTTTTCATACGTACATCCTCCTATGTAGATCATAATGTTTGGGAATGTTTGCTACCTTAAAATAATAATTCATATTATAGGTAGCAAATACCCACTTCCCAGTTATAACATATCCATTTGGAGAAATCTTCAATTTTAATCACTATATTTGTAAAAATTTATATATATCACCTTTTAAGCAAAGGTTCATTGTATTTTATGTACTACATATTTAATACTCATTTCCTTACATATCCATTCTGAAATATTCAATAAATAATAAAACGTTTTCAATTCTACTGCTTCTGCATGTATATACAGGGTAAACATGAATAGAGTCTCATCTATTCCAATCATTCAGGGAGGGAACTATTATATGACCAAATCGTTTGGCAAAAAGCATCTGTTATTCTCGTTTTTGGGCGGTGCTGTATTTTTCTCGGGAATTACTTATGCTGCCGATATGCAGGTTACGCCTAACACGGAGCCACTGAATTTTTACATGAATGGTGAAGCGCGGCAGACTTCGGCTACTTTTGATAACCAGGGAACTATGGTACCACAATCATTTGTATATAGTGGGACGACATATGTTCCGATCCGACATATGAGTGAACTAATGGGACATAGTATTTACTGGGATAGTCCTACATCAACCATCTCGGTAGGTCAGCCGGTAGTACAGATGATGGACGCGAAAGGGAAATCGATTGGTACGATTACTTTGACCCAACAGGAAGACGGTGTACTTGCACAGATTAATGTCTCTAACCTTCCGGCAGGCAAGCACGGGTTCCATGTCCATCAATCGCCAATCAAAAATAATGACTTTGCTACCGCCGGTTCCCATTTCAATCCGGCAGGTAAGGAACATGGTCATCTTAATCCAAGTGGCCTCCATCTAGGCGATTTTCAGAATCTGGAAGTAGCAGCCGATGGTACGGCCAAAGTAGAAATGAAGCTTGCAGACGCCAGCCTGACCAAGGGTGATGAGCATTCTATTCTGGGTGCATCCTTGATTATTCATGCCGATGAAGACGACCAGAAAAGCGATCCTTCCGGCAATTCCGGTGATCGCATTGCCGGTGGCAATATTCCGCAGTAACGATAGGTTCTGTCCATACATGAACAAACAAAAAGCTGCACCCGGCCATCGCCAGTGTGCAGCTTATTTATATCTGTTACCGGTTCACTTCTCCGATCAACAGGAGTATTATTCCGCTCTCTATCCTTATAGCATGACCGCATCACTCTGGAGCCATACCCGGAAGCCATTGCCTTCTCCCTGCACTTCTTCCATTAGATCCAATACCTGTTCGGCATATGGACCCAGCAGTTCGCGGCTACGTTCATAGTTGAGCCACTCGATCTGAAGCGGCAGCTCTACACCACCGGTCAGACTGTCCCACAGCGCATCCAGATTGCCACCATAATGATCCGGCAGATCCAGCACCTGTTGAAGCGTGCGGTGCAGCTCTTCAATCGTCGAGAAATCTTCACCGTTTAAAATCACTGTTTTCATATACACTCTCATTATCCACACCTTACCTTGTTCAACATTTACAATACCATTCCTGCTGTTCTTGTCGGCATCCTAACGTGAACCTGTACTTTCGGAAGCCTCCTGATATCCGGCTCCTTGATCTGGGTCTGAGCGACACTTGGAGATCTGAAGCAGCTTGACAATATGCGGCGTCTGCAGGGTCTGGATTCTTATCCGGACAGCTACCGTGCATATTATCAGCTATACAGTTATCTCTCTACCTTTATAACATATTCCTTTTGTAAAAGAACCTTATTTATAGCGGATTTTTGTAAAAATTCATAATAAGGAGCATGCAGGTATTTTTGCAGATTGTCTCTCGCCAGATTCTGTATATATAGAGCCGATGCCAAAAGATTGCTTTTGATTCTTTTCCGGGCTCTTTTCGAGTATGTACAGAGTCACTCCCAAGGTACAAGACTACCAGAAAGCAAGCCAGTTGGGAAGCAGAATCTGCAGCAAGATCAGGATATTTTCCGCAGAATAACATGCATGATTCCATCTGCTATAATCTATTCGTTGTTAGGGTAAAAGAACCTGCCGGTTGATAATCACCGGCAGGTTCCTGAAGAAGCCTGACTGCATTGAAATATATAAGATTCGCTGTGATTACAGTCCTTTTTTGGCTTTGTATGCGTGAGAGTATTGATCCGCTGCGATAATAGCATCCTTGACGTCATCTGCTGTCACTTTGAATGGCAGATTATGCGATGTCTCACCGGGCTTGGTCGCTGCCTGTGCTACACGGTACAGATCTTCATCAGATACGTTAGCGATTTTGAGGTCTTCCAGCGTAACTGGGAGCTCCAGACTAATATAAAATGCGATATAACGCTCAATCTCCTGAATAGGGCGTTTCTCGAGCGCCAATTGAGTCAATGTACCAAAAGCCACTTTCTCCCCATGTGTCATATGGTGAATATCACCTTCGAGTACAGTGAAGCCGTTATGAATCGCATGCGCTCCTGCCAGACCACCACTTTCAAAGCCCAGACCACTTAGCAATGTATTCGCTTCTACGACTGCTTCTACCGCTGGTGTTACTACTTTACGCTGTACCGACTCATAAGCCAGCAGACCAAAGTCAAACAGCGTCTCTTCACATTTACGTGCAATAGCTTCGGCAGCTAGAGTAGGCAATCCGCCAGCCATCGTTGTAGCCCGCGCTTCGATAACGGCACGTGCCTCTACCCAGGTTGCCAGTGCATCCGCAATACCGGAAGACAGGAAGCGTGGTGGTGCACTCGCGATAATCTTGGTATCTACCAGAATCAGATCCGGATTTTTATTATAAAATTTGTAACTTTCGAATATACCTTCATCCGAATAAATAACGGATAATGCGCTAGTTGGTGCATCTGTAGAAGCTGTAGTCGGAATGATCACAGTATAGCCGCCTAGGGTATCGCTGACTGCCTTGGCAGTATCCAGCGTTTTGCCGCCGCCTACTCCAATTACAATCGTTGCTTGGTTCTCCCGGCCAATCTCTACCAGACGATTGATCTCATTGGTCGATGCTTCGCCGTTGAAGACTGCTTTGACGTAGCTAACCGATGACTGATCCAGACTTTCCAGTACCTGGTTACCTGCAATATCCCATACAATATCATCGGCGATAACAATGGACTTATCTCCATTTAATGCTTTTACATATTCACCTGTTTTTTGGATAACATTTCTGCCTTGTACATATTTGCCGGGACTAATAAATACGCGTTCTGTCATGATCTGTTGCTCCTCTCCAACCTGTAGTGGATCATGTGCCTGATGCAGCAGCACATGAATGAAGACCATTGATCCGCTATGTACCCGTTCGTTCTGCCAATTTGCCGAGCCGGGTAAGAAATCAACATGAGCTTCTACCCGCTGTCTTTTGCATTTATGTGTTCTGAGCCTGTATACTCAGCTGGCTGGCCCGCATTGACATGGCTGGCTTTCGCGAATAAATAGGCTTCTATATCTATTCACCAGAAGTACCGGGCGCTTAACAGTCATTCCTTGTCGGATTTAAGAACGATATGGGTAAAATCATATTTCCCGTCTAATTCTAATATAATAAAAAGGCCTCATTCACTTAGGAATGAGACCTTTTCGAGTAAAAAATAGATGCGGTCGAGAGGACTCGAACCTCCACGGGGGTAAGCCCACACGGACCTGAACCGTGCGCGTCTGCCAATTCCGCCACGACCGCATAATGTAATGTTACCGTTCCATATTTCTATTTCCCGGCCACAAGAAATAGAATAGCATATTAGTTAGCAAGCGTCAAATTTTATTTTTCCTTCTATTAATATAGAGAAATATAATATACAGAAATATATAGAAAAATAGGAGACTAACTTGATAACAGATCCCATCCTGATGTAAATGCATAGGATCCAAACAATAACTCTTCCGTTTCCCTTCTCTTCATTCGTATACTTATCCCACTGTTGATTATTGCACTCTGCCCGATAAAGAATCGTCGGATGTTCTCTATCAGGCAGTCGCAATAACAGCATATATTATTCGGAATAGTGAATGATCAGGATAACCTGTTTATTTGGTAGCAGCGACCGGCAGCTGGTCACGTAGCTCCCATAACTCGGCATAACTATGAATAACCACATCCGCTTCGCCCAGATTCTGATTACCGGAACCTGGATTCTGATGTCCGATGCAGCGCATACCGGCAGACTTGGCAGCCCGCACACCGTTACGGGAATCTTCGATAACCATGCAGCGTTCTGGTGCTACACCCAGAATTTCGGCTGCTCGCAGGAAAATATCCGGTGCCGGTTTGCCATGTGCTACTTCTTCCCCGCTAATCATTCCCTCAAAAAAGCGGCGGATATCCAGTCTTTCCAGAATCAATTCAATCAGTGCACGTGGAGATGATGAAGCAACCACCATCGGTATACCGGATTGCTTCAGCCAGTCCAGCCAATCCGTCAGACCGTTAAAAGGCTGCAGCTCTGGATGTTCACGAATCACATCCATGACATGCTTCACATGGAATTCCAGCATTTGCTCTACGGTACAATCGAGCAGATGCTTCTGCTGTACCTGTTCAAACATAGATGCCAGCGTCACACCTACGTACGTATGATGCTCTTCTTCTTCCACATTGGCACCGAAGTGAATGAATGTACTTTTTTCGATTTCAAAATAGATCGGCTCGCTGTCAATCAGCACCCCGTCCATATCGAAAATAAAACCTTCTACCGGTTCACGCTGCCAATCAGTCGGCTCTATGCCAGCTGCAGAAGATACAACATTCACAGCAGCTTGGTTCGGGTTAATGGTCATCTTCATTCCTCCATTGCAAATAAAATAGTCTTCTCTACAAGCTTTTAACCATTATTCGGCAGCAATTAGCAGGATTGCAATACTACCTTAATCGCACTGGAGGATGAAGTAAGCGTACCATCATTAAGATCACAGCCCAGGGTCTGAAAAGCTTCTTTGTAGGATTCCAGCGGATACGTATGTGTAATCAGCCTACGCGCTGGTACCAATCCCTGTTCGATCATATAGTGAGCTGTAGCAAAAGTACCAAGTGAGTCGATAGAACCGATGATCTTGAGACTGCGATCCACGACTTCTTTGGGATTGAAGCTGCTCACTCCATCACGCAGACCTACCAACATTAGATAACCGCCATGAGCCAGATTGGACAAGATCTGCGTCCCTATTACACCTGTAGTATCCACTACCAGATCCACCTGATGATCCTCTGGTGATATAGCAGCGAGCGCTCCTTCAAAAGATGAATATGTAGTCCAGCGTTCCGGAGCAATCGAAGCTGCCAAACGCATCCGTTCTTCCGAAATATCAACGATACTGCCGGTAATTCCTTTGGAAGCCAGTGCATAGCTGTACAGCATTCCGATCGGACCGGCACCCAGAATGATCGTACGGAAATTGGGCAGCAGATTGATCTGGTTAATCCCAGTCAACATGCAGCTCAGCGGTTCGGTCATGGTCGCTTCCTCGTAGCTGACATGATCGGCAAGTTTGTACAGGAAGCGATCTTCGGTGACGTAATAATCGGTAAATGTACCGTCACTGCTTACGCCGGTCTCGGTTGTACTTTTGTGAAGACAGTGATTCTGTCGACCTGTACGGCACATGGAACATTGTCCGCAGTAATACGTCGGATCAATAACGACGCGATCTCCCGGCTGTAGCGTACTTACACGCGTTCCTACTTCTATCACTTCACCGGCAGATTCATGACCGAGAATAATAGAAGATTTGGCATGGTATTTGCCGCTAATAATTCCCAGATCCGTACCACAGACACCAGTCGCGTGAATACGCACCAGTACATCATGGTCGCCGGTAATCATCGGACGTGGTCTTTCTTCCAGTGCAACATCCCAGGCAGAACGATAGACAAGTGATAACATGATTAATCCTCCTTGGTTAACCCATTTTTTGTAGTACGCGTTCCAGACGGCCAACAATTTCCACAAGCTCATCTTCGGTCACAGTCAGTGATGGACGAACTTTGACCACATTACCGAATCCATAACGGGAACCACGGAGAATCAGATTCTCTTCCTTGAAGGCCATGTCGATAATGGCATTGGCTTTGCGGGAATCCGGCGCTCCATCTGCATCCTGAATTTCCAGTCCCCACATCAGACCGACGCCGCGTGCTTCACCGATCGTATCCGGATATAGTTCTGCGAGCGGATTTAGCAGATTGCCGAGCAGTTCGCCCTTGCTGCGTACACTTTCCAGGAATCCTGGAGCCGATACGACTTCCATTGTTGATTTGGCAGCGGTCAGCGAGATCATATTGCTGCCCGAGGTAAAGGAGTGCTCATGCTTTTCCAGCACATTCAGACGGGATTGCATCAGAACAGCAGCGACCGGTACACCGATTCCGCCGAGTCCTTTGGCCAGTGTAATAATATCCGGCTTGATATCGAACAGCGTACTCGCGAACATCTCCCCGGTACGACCCACGCCCGTCTGCACTTCATCGGCAATCAGGATCATCTCATGTTCATCGCACAGTTTACGCAGCTGCTTGAAGTATTCCATTGGTGGAATAATATTGCCGCCATTGCCCAGAATCGGTTCGATAATCATGCAGGCTGTAGAGCCGGAACCGCCAAATTCCAATTGATCGGACAATGCTTCGATACATTGCATCGCACAATGATCCGGATCGCTCTGGAACGGACATCTGTAGCAATAAGGTACAGGTACATGCAGCGAATTGGGTACAGAGGAATTTGGGAATCCTTTGCGACGGAATGCATTCCCCGATATACCTGTTGCAAACTGGGTTTGTCCATGATGGGAATAGAACAGACTGACAATATCCGTATCACCGGTATATTTTTGTGCAATTTTGGTTGCACATTCATTGGCTGTTGAACCGGTAATATCACGCATCCAGCCTGCATCAATGCCATTTGGCGCTTCCTGCAGCAACAGGGACAGTACTTCATCTACATATGGTTCGGTAAATGACGAGGACATATGTGTCAGATTCCCTACCTGCTCCTGTATTTTCTCAACAACATACGGGTGATTGTACCCCAGTGACAGGTTAAACGTACCGGACACACCGTCCAGATATTCGTTTCCTGCATCATCAATTAAACGGATTCCTTTTCCAATCGAAAATCGGCTTTCAGTAGTAGTTGACATGTATAATCCCTCCGGATAAATGTAATTGCAATCGGATCTGGGCAACGCTAGTCATGCGATTCTTTGATCAAGGAAATTGTTAACTGGTTGTTAAAAGAAAATAATTTAGATAGATCGATCTATAGATAGTGGAACTATCCGATAGACAGATCTGTCAGGACAACTACGCCAGACATGCTATTGCCATGGACTCCTACCCTTGTGCTGGAAAAGCAGGCATCACCTCCTTTGCAGAAATAGATGATAGATATCAATCTGCAGCATGTTTTATTTATCATCGAACCCATTTATGGACGGTACGCATCCACGCTGTATTTAGAAATAAGGCCGATCATTAATATTTAGACTCGATACCCGCACGCAGAGACGAATCCGCTGACTTGAGCTGCTGTACAATAATGATACTGATCAGCAGAATCAGTGCGAATAGAGCGAAGATCCATAGTGTCGGTCCAAATGACCAGCGATCCATACTCCAGCCAATCACATACTGCAGAACCGAACCTCCGATTCCTCCCGCAGCAATCAGTGTACTGGTCGTGCGCTCCACCATACCCGGCATCAGCGTATTTGCAAATACCAGCCCAATCGAGAATAGCCCGGATATGAACAACCCGACTCCGAAGATCAGCAGATACATCATAATCGGACTGGTAAACAATGCCAGAGCACTGATCAGTACCATGGAACCGAGCGCACTGCCAATCAGGAAAGGCACATAACTCATCGTCTCGGCCATGCGTCCGACAAATAATCTGCCGATCGTAATCGCACCCCAGAAAAAGGTTACGCTGAGTGACGCTGCCGAATCGCTGATCGAGATACTTTCAATCAGAATAGATGGCAGGAAGTTCATCATCCCCAGCTCGATTCCCATATAGACAAAGAAGAACAGTACAAAAATGGAAAGCAGTTTCAGCTGGGCACCGGTATAACGCGGCTTGCCAGCAGAAGCTCCAGTATCTTTTTGCTGATCCTGATGCAAATGTGCCGAACTATCCGCCGGCATACGCAGCCAGAACAGCAGCAGGACAAAGGTCGCCAGCGCTACCGTATAAAATGACAGGTTCCAGACATTCAGATAGATGTACAGGCTGGCAAGTGCAGGCAGCAGCATCGAACCGACGCCAAAATATACATCCAGCTTGGTCATAGCTACTGCTTTTTGCTCCTCTGCAAATTCAATTGTGAATGCACCGATAGAAGATTCGATAATCCCGGAGCCAAAGCCTACGAATATGGTCATAACTACCATTAATGCCCAGGATGGCATCGTACCCATGACGGTATAAGCAATTGTAATAGCGGCAATAGCGACGATAAGCAGTCTTTTGCGTCCAATTCCGGCAGAGAGCGATGGCGAGATTAATACTCCTGCCAGAAATCCGATAAATTGCAGAAAAAGAAGTGTACCTCCATCGCTATAATCCCGCCCATAATGAGGCAGAATGACCGGCAGCAGTGCCCCCAGCATAACGCTGGTAATTCCTATCAAAAAGTAAAAGGCACAGCTTAGTCTGAAAATCCGTTTCATAATCTCATCACCCTTCCAAAAATATCTTGATGAACTTGATATTTCCATTTTATTTACACATAATGAACTAGCGAACAGCGTCTATGCGGCTGTTCCCCATTTTATCCAGTAAAGGAGTAGGTATGATGATGAAAAACGTATTGGAAAATTTCACAGGACAGACCATTGATGAACGATTGCAATGGCATTGCCCTCCCCAGGAATGGGAAGTCGCATCGGACAAACAGGTACTCTCGTTCAAACCTCTCGCAGAAACGGATTTCTGGCAAAAGACCCATTATGGATTTCGGGTCGATAACGGACACTTTTTGTTTGCAGAAGTGTCTGGTGATATGACAGTCACTACCAGAGTTCGTACATATCCGGTGCACCAGTATGATCAGGCCGGATTAATGATCCGCTTCTCCGAACACTGCTGGCTCAAAACTTCTGTTGAATTCGAGACTGAAGGTCATGCCAAACTCGGAGTCGTTGTAACCAATAATGGCTACTCTGACTGGTCGACCCAGAACTTCCAGGCTGGATTTACCGAGCTGCTGTTCAGAATTACACGAGTTGCAGGTGATTACACGGTCGAATATGCAGAACAAGAAGGCCACACTCCCGAATCAACAGAATGGCATCAGATACGAATCGCGCATCTATTTGACGATATAAGTGATCAGACTCCTTTCCAGTGCGGAGTATATGCATGCAGTCCTCAGGGATATGGTTGTCAGGTCGAGTTTGAATTTCTCCATATCGAGCGAACAGACAAAGCATCCAACTGAGGACACTATCCAAAATATATGTATAGTAATTGAATTATTTACAATAATTAACTATAGTTACTTTTATTATGACGGTCAATGTAAAATTTGCGTGACATTTTCAACATATAATCCCCTGCAAAAATACGATATATTGCAATTTGTTGAGGATATGGAACTTATATTTATCCATGTCACAATTTGGACAAAACCTTATTATTATGTACCTTGCCTGTTTCGCTTCAGAATCGATTGCAAATATGTCGTCTATTCCAAAAGATCTGTTTTTGTTGTCTAATTCATATATTTATTTACGTAATAACACTTTTAATACACTCTTCATACAAACAAAAAGCCCGTAATCATTCCGGAAATGAATCTGATCCGCATGATTACGGGCTTCTTCTGTTATGACTTGTTTTAATTTTTATTATGTAAAAATATGGAATTACGAATAAAAGAATAAATTTTATTAATTATGCGCATACGTTTGCACAATAAAAATAGGTAATTCGCTGTCCGATTCTACAAGAAATGCAAATCCTGAACAACTACTTTTCGTTAAAAATAACATTATCTTGATAAGAGATTTAAAATAGTTATTTACCCAAAATCAAATAGCCATTTTGTCCAGCTTGAAAAACTTCATCACTTTCAATTTCAGGTGTAAACATAACATTATGGAAGTGTTGAGAGAACAATTATAGTAACTGGCTGGTCGAAGAATCAATTGAATCCAGCCAGTTATCTTTCCCGAATCTACTGAATCTTTCTTCAAACAGGGTGCACTTTTTGATTATTTTCCATATATTTGATGTAATTGTTCTTCAAATTTATTTTTTGATTTATTTTCCGAAGAAAATGTCTGTTTATAACAACTTTCTCTTGCCAAATATCCCCATGTTCGCTACAATAAGAACATAAGTTCTCATAAGGTGGTGACATGAATGGCTGTCTTTTTATCTGAAGAAGAGCGTTCCCTCGTAAAAAGCTATCTGCTGCTTGTTTATATCCAAAAGAAATTTGATCATGACACACGTGCTCTCGAAGAAAGTGATCAACTCAGCGCCCCAGGGCTGTACCGTGAAGTCATCCGTAGTGCGGCTGACCGCGCCAACCTGCTGCTATCGGAGGTACGACGTGATCTGCGCAAGCAGAATCTACGCTTGTATGAAGTCAATCAATCCGAGAGTATCGTAGAAGCCCAGATCCTCTGCAAGGGCCATCATGGCACCTTCCAGCTTCCTTCGACAGAGTTTCGTCAGGAAGCTGCAGAGCGCATGCGTGCTTATCTGGGACTGACTCCAGCTGCTGAATCTTCTTCGGCCCCTGCTGATGACAGACCTGTTGCACCCTATAATCCCGCTCGTGTACGCGAACCTGCACGTTATTACGGCTATACGCCATATCGCACAGGAACCTGAGTATAGAAAGTACACGTTTATATCTATAAATAGAATCTATCCTTTACTATATATATCTGTCCCTTTTTATTATATGCGCTATCATGAACTGCGATGGATGCTGTACTCCAGCCGGTTCTTCCCTAATACACAAAAGCCATCTGCAGGACTTTAGGTCCAATACAGATGGCTTTTTATTTATAGGATTATGGTTAGGTTATTCCTGTTCGCTCTCTGGCGCTTGAGACGGCTCAAGTGGATCAATACGCGGATCTTTGGATGGCTGAATAATATAGCTGCGACTCAGCTTGGCGACATTACGATTCGGTCTACGAATCAGTACATGTTCATCATCCCAAGCGATCACTATACCGCGTACATCGTTCTCTCGTATACCATCACGTATGACACGGACTTTCTCTCCTGATTGACGGTATCCATCCAGTTCTTCTTCTGGCATCATTATTTTCACCTTCTTTATCTGCAATAATACTGTAATTTCCAAACTTCTACAAAAAAAGACCTAAATGATATCATTTAGGTCTGAATGCTTGTTGAATGACTTCCTGCTATGATTAGCGCTGTGCGTGTTCTTTGGAATCGTTTTTCTCGAACCAATAATCAAGCACTTTCGCGGACATCACACGCTCGTTCACGTACTCTACCTGGTGACCGGAGAATTGCGATTCCCAGTTAAAGTCCAGCTCCTGACACAGATTCACAATGGTCAGCAATTCAGACCATGCTACATAACGTTTGTACCAGAAAAACTGTGGATGTTCAATCATATAGGGATACAGGTCATCAAATTCAGTGTGCTTACAATCCAAAGCACGCTCGAAGTGTACTTTTGCGGCGGCCAGTTTATTGATAAAAAACTCTTCAGTGATCGGCTCTTTGCTCATTAGTCTGCCTCCCCTCCCTAACATATCTTTATTATAAGACATTAATACCCCATTTGAAAAGAGAATATCAAGTTTTCAGTTAAAGGATATCCCAAATTGTCAAGTTCATGTTATACCCTGGGGCCATACTTACACTATCGGCTATCAATGTCCATAAAATAAGATAAACCAAAATAAAAGGTTTAAACACAAGTTCCTTATATTAGGCGAAAGTGATTTTTCCTTCATCCAGCGAAGCAATCTTGACCAGCGACTCCAGACGGATACCCTGTTCACGAATCGATTGTGCTCCATTTTGGAAACTTTTCTCGATCACGATACCTACACCAACCAGTGTCGCCCCGGATCGCTGAATAATTTTGACCAATCCGCGAGCAGCATCTCCGTTCGCGATAATATCATCGATAAACAGAATGCGATCTTCGGCAGTAATAAACTGCTGGGACAATACAATATCCGTTACGATCCCTTTGGTAAAAGAAGGAACACGCTCGACCAGTGCATCCGGATCTGCAAGCAGTGTCTTTTTACGACGGGCAAATACAAGGGGAACCCCCAGCTCGTATGCTGTCGCAAAAGCTACGGGAATACCTGATGATTCCACGGTTACCACGCGGGTAATCTGCTCGGAGCGGTACAATTCTGCAAACTCCTGTCCCATACGCATCGTCAGCTGTGGATCTACCTGCTGATTCAGCAGTGCATCCAGCTTCAATACATCATGGGATAGTACGGTTGCTTCTGCCAAAATTCGTTGTTTGAGTTCTTCCATTAGTTGTCCTCCATCACTGGTATTCTGATGGCTTGTGCTGCCTCAGTATTCCGTTATCATTGTTGACTATTTGCCAGTTCAGCAGCAGATTTACTGCAATATACTTATTTATCGTAAATCTGCTGTCCTTGTCTTACGCATACAGCCGATTATATCATGCGTTAGGGTAATCTGTAGCATGGATTTAGTGTAATTATGCTCTCCCGGCAGCAAAAATGGCAAAGCAGGCAAAATTCCTGTTTCTTTTCCAGACTCTTACTACTACTCTTACTCTTATGTTCAATCGTTATCCGACTGCTGCATCGTTAGATCAGACACCGAATGAAATGGATTGTCTGTCAGGTATTCCAGGTACAGTCTTTTGAGCTCATTGACTACATGGGTGAGGGAATACTGATTTTTGGCTTTCTCCCAGCCGGTACGGGCCAGCTCGTAACGATACGAAGGATCATTGATTACTTTCTCCAGCGCATCGGCCAGCAGCTGTTCCTGATCCGGAGGTACCAGTAGGCCATTGACTCCGTCTTCGATCTGTTCGGCAATTCCGCCTACATTCGTTCCGACCAGAGCCAGCCAGCAGAGCGCAGCTTCGGCAAAGACGGAACCAAATGCTTCCGCCCGGGAAGGCAGCACGAAAATATCAAAAAACGGCATAAATTCTTCCGGATGAAGCGTATATCCATAGAAAATCGTATCTTCGTAAATATCCAGCTGCTGAGCCATCTGCTCCAGCTCGGTTCGGCTTGGTCCATCCCCGATAATATGCAGTACATAATTATGACCGCGCTGCTTGAGAATCGCACATGCTTTGAGCAGCGTATCGAGTCCTTTGGCAGGCACCAGACGACAGACGGTCATCAGCTGTGGTACTTCATTTTCGTGCGGCACAGGCTTAAAGCGTTTTTCATCGAATCCGTTCGGCAGCACCTCAATCCGCTCGGGGTACTCTACATAAGCAGACAGGTAGGATCGGAATGAATAAGACACGGTCATCAGACGATCTGTGCGATACTCCAGTTCCCGGTACAGGGAAGTGAGGAACTGCTGCTCCATACTGCCTTCGGCAATTTTGCCGTTTAGCAGCAGTTCGCGTTCATAACTGGAGTGTACAGTCTGCACAATAGGTGTCTCCGGGAACACCTCCCGCATAACCAGACCGACCAGCGGATGATGGGAGTGAATCAGATCATAGGGTTTATTCAGCCGCAGCTGCGCCCACCAGCGATAATCACGATAAGTCTGGATATATTTCTGAACGACAGGGCTTGCGCCATACTGCGTCCAATCGAACGTCTCAAAAACGACGTCATCCTTGCCCTTGTTGCGTATCCGTTTGGGTAAAGAGAAAATCTCCATCTCCCAGCGCGCAGAGCTAAAACGCTCCTGCAAATAGGGAATCATGGATGAGACGCCTCCCGGTTGCTCAGGAGGAAAAAATAGGGCCTGCAGCAATCTCAAGAATATTCCTCCTTTCCCATACTCGTCATTTTATTATATCAACATATCCATGCTGATCATCAAGTCTGACTCTATACTACAAGATTGTATCATGTATCGGAACAGACCAACATCATAAAACCGCTCAAATTCATGAGCGGCTTCTTGTGAAACGTTATACAGTTATTGCTATATCCAGGTACCGCGATCGGCGATCCAAAGGATATCAGCCGAATCTTCTAGGTTGCTCGTTGGATCAGCAGGTCACTCCGGCATATTTTTTCAGCATATAATAGACGCCATCGTCGTCATTGGACCTTGTAATTTCGTCAGCAGCCGCTTTGACTTCCAGCGGCGAATTATCTACCGCAATGCCAAGACCCGCATACTGCATCATCGACAAATCATTATAGTAGTTGCCGATCGCCATAATCTCTGCAGGTGCTATCCTGCGGCTCTCAGCTAGTACCTGTAGTGCGCCCCCTTTGGAAGCACCGGGATGCATCAGATCAATGAAGAATTCTCCACTTCGCAAAATATTAAATTCTGGCGTCCAGAGGTTCCACTCTTTATAAGCATCATCCAGCTGTTCTGGTGTAGCAAATGCACTTAATTTCAGCACGGGAGAGGACAGCTCTTCCCAAGCGGGCAGCAGCTGCGGCTTCAGCTCGAAGCTCTGGAATTTGGCATACATCTCCTGTGCCGCTGCCTGCATATTTTCAGGCGAATCGACATAGATCTCAAATGCTGTATTGATATCAAAGTGAATATGGTGCTGGCGACAGTAGTTCATATATTGATCCAGTGCCGCCGTATCCAGCGGAAACTCGTGAATTACTTTGCGGGTACCTGTATGCACGGTAGCTGCACCATTATGCACGATCACATAACCTTCCTCATGCAGTCCCAGCTGCTCCATATAAGGAATGGAGTTAACCGGAGTACGTCCGGTGCAAAATACAATCTCGGTTCCCTGCGCAGCTACTTCTTGAAGCGCTGCAGCCGTTCGGGGGGAGATCTCGTGGTTGCTGTCCAGCAGCGTGCCGTCCATATCCAGAGCAATTAATCGATAATTCATTGATCCACCTGCCTATTTGTCAAATGTAAAATGCGGAATAAATGATTGTTTATTGTGCTGTATCTTCTTTTCGGCCTATAGATTGCAGTTCGTCTGCTGTCAATTCGCGATACTCGCCAAGCGGCAGTGCAGGATCAAGCTCCAGCGCTCCCATGGAGAGGCGTTTCAGGTAAATGACCTTTTTGCCTACCGATTCGAACATCCGCTTGACCTGATGGAACTTGCCTTCGGAAATAGTGAGCTGAATCAGCGATACTGTACCTTCTGGTGAAGGCGTATGTTCCAGAATACGCAGTTCTGCCGGCAGAGTCTCGTATCCGTCATCCAGCGTAACTCCCAGACGGAAAGCCTCGATATCTTCGTCCGTCACTTCTCCCAGCACATTCGCTTCATAGGTTTTGGGCACATGTTTGCGCGGCGACAGCAGATCGTGAGCGAGCTGTCCATCATTGGTAATCAGCAGCAGCCCTTCGGTATCCTTGTCCAGACGCCCTACCGGAAAAGGCTGAAATACCTGATACTCTACATCCAGCAGATCCACTACCGTCCGGTCGCGCCGATCTTCGGTCGCCGAGATCACGCCTTGCGGCTTGTTCATCATCAGATAGATATACTCACGGTACATAATTGGTTCGCCGTCAAATTCGATGCGATCCTGATACGGATCAACCTGCAGTCCGCTGTCTTTGATTACTTTGTCATTAACGCTCACACGACCCTGTTTGGCTGCACGCTTCAATTCACTGCGTGTACCATAGCCAAGATTGCCCAGTATTTTATCCAGACGCTGCTTCTTTACGGGTGTACTCATAATTTAGATCCATCTCCATCCTGCCGGGTATTCGTTTTTGAGTGTGTCTCCCTGCTGCCATTTGCCCCAGCCTGCCGAGCAGCCGTCAATGCATACAAGTACATAGCCACGCGGCGATACACGTTCATCACATTCGATGCGTTCTGCCGGTACCGACAGTGTCTCGCCTTTGAGATAGGATATGGCTTCGGGAGAATCAGCACTCAGATTGAGTCTTCGTCTGGCCTCTGCAGGCATAAGTGCCGCCGCGAGCGCATGTCCAGGGGTAAATCGTCCATTTTTGCAGGAACCGAGATACCAGCCCGGGCGAATGACTTTGAGTCCCTGGAGACGATTCTCGTCAATCGGCGCCCGGTATAGATTCTGACCAAAGGTAATCATATTTTGTGTATTCCATTCTCCGTTGAGCTCTTGTCCGCTGAATTCCTTCCATAATTGCAAAGGTTCGATCTCTTCAGGTACCGGAGTGCGACTGCTGGAGGTAGTTCGTGACGATTTTGAGGATTGGCCTCTGGATTCTGTCAGGTTTCGGCGCTCTATCCGATCGGCGCGCCGTTCTGCTTTCTTATCGGTCCGCTGATCGGGTCTGGAAGCCATATGACGCTGCGGACGTTCTTTGTATGAGGTCGCTATCAACGGCGGCTCTGCAGGTACGTATTCGGGATCACGTACTGCCTGATGATCCAGTACAGCGATATAGTGACCTTCTCCCTCCAGCAGATGCGGCCATAGTCGTACAGTCCGCTCTGTCTGTGCAATGGACTTTTCGGATAGTGGTGTATATCCTTCTGCAGCGATAGCAGACAATACGGTATCTCCCTGCTGAATCTCCTGCTCTACCTGGTGTGCCCATTCACTGCGCCCAGGGCGGAAATGCTCTGCATGAGCAGGCAGGGTGACACTGAAGTCCGGATGCCGATCCAGAAATACAGCGATACTGCGTTCATTCTCCTCCGGTGCAAAGGTACAGGTGGAATATACAATCCGTCCGCCGGGTGCGAGCATCGTCGCTACCGTCTGCAAAATATCACGCTGCATAATGGAGCAGCGCTCAACAGAATGATTTAGCCACTGACGCGCAGCATCATCGTCTTTGCGGAACATGCCTTCTCCGGAGCAAGGAGCATCCACCAGAATCTTGTCAAAGAAGCCGCCAAATCGCGTAGCGATCGTATCTGGCGATTCATTGAGAATTACGGCATTGCGAACCCCGTATAACTCCATATTTTTGGCGAGTGCACGTGTACGTTCTGCACTAAGATCATTGGTGACCAGCAGACCCTGACCCTGCAGTGCTGCAGCGATCTGTGTAGACTTGCCACCCGGGGCAGCACACAGATCCAGTACTCGGTCACCGGGCTGCACATCCAGTGCTTCAACCGGACTCATCGCACTCGGCTCCTGTATATAATAGAGGCCTGCATAATAATATGGATGCTTGCCTGGACGTGCAGCAGCATCTACATAGTAACCGGTAGGACACCAAGGGATGGATCGCAGTTCGAACGGGGATTTCTCCTTAAACTGCTCATTTGAAATTTTCAATGTATTTACACGCAGTCCTGCACGTGGAGACTGCTCATAACTATCCATAAAAGACTGGAATTCATCACCAAGCAAATCCTGCATCCGCTGCACAAATTGCGGCGGTAATTGTACTGACATAAGATTATAGGCTCCTTCGAGGTAAATAACGTAGTGGTTTGGAACAAGCTATATTTTAGCATATTTCGTGCATCCTGCGGCGACAAAACAAAAAGCCTGCCCTAGATGGGCAAGCTTAACTGGGCAGGTGGCAAATGCATCAAATAGTACATATTTGTTTGTATTCTTATCTTTAATTTTAAGGCTATCTAATGTAAGTACTGCCAGTTGCCAATTTGGAGTCACTTGGCTTTGGGTCCGCGCTCGTATCCGGTACGCTGCGGAGTATTCACCGGAATCGTATGTGATGCTTCTTCGACAGCCTGACGCAGCTGTGGATCGACAATCTGGATATCCAGGTCATAAAAGGTAAACGGTTCCTCATCATAACGCTCCAGCTTTTGAATATACAGCTGCACATCATCCAGCAGCTTTTGCATATTAATCCCAAGCATCTGTGGAGGATATGGAGCCAGCTTGCGGTAGCTGCTTTGCAGCATTTTCAGGGCGCCGCTAAGCTTATTATACGTAGGATGAATCGTCCCATTACGGAAATGATACAGTCCGACTGCTACCTGAAGCAGCCCTTGATAGACAGGCTCTCTACCTTTATCCAGCCAGAGCTCTTCCAACACCTCATGACACTCAAAATAATCACGATCCCGGTTAAAATACACCAGATAAGCCACATACAGAGGTTCAAATTCAGTGCTCATGATTTTCCTCTTCAATCGTTCGTGAAGCAGCCTTGCGCATACGCTTGACATCATCCGCCAACTGACGCAATCCTTCAAAGTCCTTGTTTTGCCACAATGCATTGAACTTGTCCTGACTCTCGATTGCCTCTGTAATCATATGATGGAAATACAGACGATGAATATCGGTCAGTACTCGCTGTACAATGCTGGCATCATCTTCGAAGCTCCGCTGGGCATCCAGAATGTCCTCGCGAATACTGGACATTTCATTATCCAGAATCATCGCTGCTTCGGCTGCCGTTTTGAGTCGGTTGCGAATCGGTGTCGGCAGACTCTGACGGTATTTATAATTCAGGGAATGCTCAATCGTCGCCCAGAAATTCATCGCCAGTGTACGGATCTGAATCTCTGCCAGTACGATTTTTTGACCGAAGGCAGTCTGTACCGGATACTCGGCGATCATATGGAAGCTGCGGTAGCCGCTATCCTTGAAGTTGGTAATATAGTCTTTTTCATAAAGAACAGTCAGATCCTTGCGGGCACGAATATACTGTGCAACCCAGCGGATATCCTCCACAAACTGGCACATAATCCGGATGCCTGCGATATCCTCAATTCCTGTCTCAAGCTCAGTCATCGGAACGTCCAGACGTTTGGCTTTATCCAGAATGCTGGATATTTTTTTGACCCGTCCGGTGACAAACTCGATCGGTGCGTATTCTTCCCTCTTTTTGAGTTCGGCGCGCATAGTTTTGAATTTCACCTTTAATTCTTCAACCGCTTGTTCATAGGGAAGCAAGAATAATTCCCAGTCTCTGTCATCCATCTTCATGCCTCCTCAGTCTATGACCTCATTCTTTCGAATTTACATGTATTAGGGGGTGGATTAGCGGTGGTCTGCCCCAACCGCTTCCGAGATATGTGTGAAGCCGTCACGCTTCATAAGCTCACGGATACCGTTATGCAGCTCACGGGTCACCTGAGGACCTTCATAGATAAACGAAGTATAAATCTCTACCAAGCTCGATCCTGCCTTGATCTTGTCATAGGCATCCTGACTGGAGAAAATACCTCCACAGCCAATAATCGGTAGTTTGCCGCCAGTCTGGCGATAAACGCTGGCAATAATCTCGGTGGAACGCTCCGTCAATGGCCGTCCGCTGAGGCCGCCTGCCTGTCCCGCATCCGGATGGGTTAATCCTTCTCTCGACAGGGTCGTGTTCGTCGCAATCAGACCTGCTGCTCCACTGGACTGAATAGTATCTACCATGTATTCCAGTTCGGCACTGCTCACATCTGGTGCAATCTTCACCAACACAGGCTTGGCTGAACCATGCTGCTGCTCCTGATGCTTCATTTCTGCCATGACGGCAGCAAGCAGTTCCTTCAGCTCATTACCATGCTGGAGGTTGCGCAGATCCGGCGTATTCGGTGAACTGATATTAACCACAAAGAAATCAGCATACGGATACAGGGTACGAATACAGGATTCATAATCCGATGCTGCCTGCTCATTCGGCGTCACTTTATTTTTGCCGATATTCACAGCAATCGGAATCGGACGGGCATTCAGTTCCTGCAATCTTGCTGCCATTGCGTCTGCACCTTCGTTGTTGAATCCCATCCGGTTAACCAGCGCCCGATCAGATGGCAGACGAAACAGGCGTGGCTGTTCATTACCCGGCTGGGGCTGGGGTGTAACCGTGCCTACTTCCATAAATCCAAAACCCGATGCCGATAACCCGGGTACTGCCTGGGCATTTTTGTCCAGACCAGCTGCCAGACCGACAGGTCCGGGGAATGTAATCCCGAACAGCTCTGTCGTCATATCGGGTGTACTGGTAATGCCATACATCGAATTCATGGCTGCCAGCGTACCGGGAATACGCACGCCTGCGCCCAGTCCGCCGATTACAAGATGATGCGCTTTTTCCGGGTCCATCCGAAACAATACGGGTTTGAAAATGTTACGATATAACAAGTTGCATTCACTCCGTTCCTGGCATTGGCAAACCGCCTCGATGCGTATCCTGCAAGGCCTTGTCCGGCCAGCCTGCAGATTTGATCTCTATAACAGTTTATCCTGTTCCGGGTCAAAAGAAAAGCGATCTTCTCGTTTTAAGAAGACCGCTTCCCGATTGCTGTTTATGTTCATTCGTTGTACACGTTTGATAGCGGTTTATTTAATCCAGCCAGTGATAGATCGTATTCGGATCTGTCTGATTCTGACTTTTATTGGTCTCAAAACGCTTCTCCGGGACCCAGACCTTACCGGGCAGTACATCATTGGCAATAGTCACTTTGGTTCCAAGCGGTATCATATCGAATAACTCCTCTACATCCGCCTGATCCATCCTTACACAGCCAAGTGATTCATCCATCCCGATACTATCCGGTTCATTCGTACCGTGAATCGCATAGTGACTATCGGATAGCTGCATGCCACGACTGCCAAAATCCCCATCTGATTTGCCATTTGGATTCATGACTTTAATGGAAATGTTAAATGTACCTTCCGGTGTTCTTGCCCCGCCAAGTCCTACTTCATAGTTGCGCAGCAGTACCGATCCACTGGCTACAGCAAGACGATGCTTTTTCTTGTCTACGATAATCTCAAGCGGTTGCTTGAAATAAGGATGTCCACCCAGCGTAGAAGCCATAATTTGCGCGGCTTCGCTATCTTTACCTGCAGCTGCTTCAGCAGGCAGTTGGCCGCTGCTGTGCAGTGCTTTCAAAGCTGTAAAAGTCTGGTTCATCGTCTCTGTGCTGCCGGACAACCAGTTGCCCGGGAAATCCGCCTCCAATTGATGGGGCTGAGCAGGTAATGCTCCCTTGGCTGTTTGATAATGGGAAATAGCAGTTTGCATCGCAGCCAGCTGCTCCTGTTGCTGCATCCATGCTTTGGCTTCTTTTTGGTAGTGTCGCAGCTGTCCAGGCTTGCACTGGCAGTTTTTGGCATCATAGGATTGAACAAGGGTCTGTCCAGCATTATCGCCTTCTGCCAAAGTGTACATTACCGGCAGTTCGGGCTTCCAGAGCAGCCATTTATCTACCTTTTGCATACCCAGCACTACCGCTGTATCAGGTGCACTTCGCTGCGCCTGCTGCTTCATATAACGGGCAACCGCATCTCCTGTCTCGTCACTTCCATACGACAGTTCCATGGCTGTAAAGGCAAGAGGCGAATGAAAAAGAGGCTTTTCCTGCTGCGATTTATCCGTACCCACACTATTGGCAGTTACATCCGATTTATTGGGTTGATCCTTTGCCGCAAGCAGAGTCTGGTCATTTGGAGCAGCTACCGAGCGCATCATAATCAGGAACAGCAGAGCGACTCCCAGCAGACTATAGCGCCAGCGTCGTATTTTTTGTTCACGTTTATGAGCCATTTCCATAACTTTGGCTTCGTAATCCTTGAGTACATCCGCTGGTACTTTGCTATGTTCAAAAGCTTCGTAAATATCACCAGCCCGGTTATAACAGTAGTTGGCTTTGCCGACCTGTCCATCCGCCTCGTATTCTTTGCCCAGCAGGTACCAGCCCATCCGGTTATTCGGATGCATTTTGACATAGCGCTTCAAATACAGTAAGTTTTTCATTGATCCATCCCCGGAATGGCTTCCGACTCTCCCTTCTTTGGAATATCAGATTATGTATTATTCTCTGCACAGAGTATGCCTATTATCTTCTATATCGGACAATTCTGCTTATTTGGCATAGGGCTGGCGAATCAATTTAGATCGCATGATTTGCACAAAAAACGCCCTGTCCACCAACGCGGTGAACAGAGCGTTTGAGCAAAGCCATTTTCCCTAGAGAAATTAGGCTTCTTTGTTAAATGGAGCATCTTCGATATGAATCGAATCGGTAGGGCAGCCATCGCATGCATCCTGCATATCTTCGAACATATCGTCAGGGATAGCCATTACGCCGCGATTGTTGTCGCCATCGAAGATAACTTCAGCCAGACCTTCATCATCGTAATCATAAATGTCAGGTGCTGTAGCTCCACAAGCACCGCAAGCAATGCATGTATCCTTATCAACCCAAGTATATTTACTCATCTGTATTCCTCCTATCCATGCTTTCCAGTAGTCTTTATATCGGACCCCGGTCTGTACATATAAACAAAATATAATATAAACCTTCGAGAATTTCAAATGTATTACCAGCTGTTTTCCAATTATGAACATCTAATTGTTCTAAAATCAGAAGTGCGTCATGTTAAATTTTACCCTTTAAGCCGCCCAGCCAAACGATCGCTTTTACATAGGTTCCTCTTCCTGCGTAAAACGCTGTCCATCCCGCTGCAGCGAAGTTCCTCTGATCTTGTGATTGCGAATCAACACGGAAGGATCATTACCGAGCATCCCGGCGGTCAGCAGGGCGCTCTCACCAAATTTGTTACGCAGCTGGTCGATGACCTCATTCAGCTGTTCTTTTTGCGGCTGACGCTCATAATCGAACAGATCCAGCTGCACAGCAGCTTCATCACGCGGCAGCAGATTTTGTAAGGTAACCCCGAGCAGACGAACCGGCCCTTTGCCCGCCCAATGCCTGTCATATAGTGCACAGGCTTCATGATACACTTCTTCGGTAGTCTCTGTGGGTACAGACAACGCCTTGGAACGGGTAATGGTCTTCATATCCGGTGTGCGGATTGTAATCTGCACCGTTCGTGACATCAGCTTCTGACGCCTCATCCTCCGGCACACCTGGTCGCTCAGATTCAGCATCACCCGGCGTATATCTTCCTGATCCTGAATATCCGCCGGCAAGGTCGTCGTATGACCAATCGACTTGTTTGGTTCGTGATCAGGCTCGACAAGAGAATGATCGGTTCCATTGGCAGCCTGTTTGAGCCAGCTCCCCTGAATGCCGAACCTCGCCTTGAGTCTTGCTTCATCGGCAGCAGCCAGTTGTCCAATTGTACGAATACCCATCTCCCGCAATTTGGCCGCTGTCTTGCTGCCGATGCCGAATAATTGTCCACATGGCTGATCCCATAACAGACGAGGCACATCCCGAATACGGAGAATAGAGATTCCGTTGGGCTTTTTCATATCCGAAGCCATCTTGGCCAGTAGTTTGTTCGGTGCAATCCCCACCGAGCAGGGAAGTCCCAGTTCATCCTGGATACGCCGCTGCATATCCGCTGCAATCTCTAGCGGGGTACCGAACTGGCTGGAGCCTGTAATATCCAGATAACATTCATCAATAGAAGTTGCCTGCAGTAGCGGTGTATAGCTGTAAGCAATATTCATAAATGCAGATGAATATTTGCGGTACAGGTGAAAGTCCGGTCGAATCACGATGATATTCGGACATTTTTGCAGCGCCTGACCGACCAGCATACCCGTCTTCACTCCACGTCCGCGGGCTTCATAGGAAGCGGTAACGACGATACCCTTACGCTGCTCGACACTGCCGGCTACCGCTGTCGGCTTTCCTTTATACTTGTCCGGCTCTTCGGCGGCATGCACCGAACAGTAAAAGGCATTCATATCCACATGCAGAATCACTCTACCGCGCGCCGGATAGTAGGCTTTATTTCCGTTCATCGCTTCCCTCCTTCTGCTGACCGGCATCCTGCGGATCACATGCGTACAAACGTTCTATTTTATTATAAAAAAAGAATAGCTATCTGACAATCAACTTTGGCAGTTATTCTTGTCTCCAGCTTTGCATAGCTTGCTCCGCATATTCATACATACACTCATACAGCTGCGAGTGCTCGTCCAACTGTATCATCCGCTCGGCGGTTTGCAGTTTTGCAGCAAATACTTCCGTCAGGTTGCCTGCTGCATCCCTGTCTTGCTCAAGGGTGCGCTGTAGATTGAGCTCTTCAATCAAAACGGCCTCCTGTCGTAACCCGGCATCCTGAAGCGCAGTAATCAACTGCTCAGACTGACGACGCATATCAAAGTTATCCAATGCTGTAAGCAAGCCATTCATTTGCAGCTCGGTATCATAATCGATCAATAGCAGTAGATTACGTATCGCAAGCGGCAGACGGCCCCATTTGCTATGAATCTGCTGTACATATGGCTCCTTGTACATGATACCGACGATCTGCTCGATCCACTGCTCGCCTGTTTGCACTCCACTGTCGGGCAGGAGTGGCTCGTAGTATTCCCGTTGCATCAATTGTTCGTCGTAAGCATATGGGTATATCATGGCTTCCATAATAATCCGTTTCAACTCGTTACTGCGCCGAGCGGATGAAGTTCGTTCCAGCAGGTCTGCACGTTCCAGTTGATCCATGACTATACCGGCGATACGCGGATTCGGTGTCATCAGGAATTCCTGTTGACTCTCGCGGAAAGGGTGTATTTCCAGCACCTTGCCAAGCAGACTATTCAATGAAGCGCTGCCTGCATATAACCCCGCTTCCGGATCGGTACATTCAAATTTGAGAAACATGATCATTTTGTTGAGTGCCATAATTTCTGCATGGTTAATCTCGATCGTGCGTAATATTTCTCCCTGCTGGGGCTCCAGTCGGTATTTATTGAAATAGTCTTCCATCCTGTTATTCTCCCTTATCCTGTCATGAAGTAATCAGCCAGCGCAGCATATGAACCTGTTTGGATTCCAGAATGATTGCGCAGGATTCCAGCTTGTTCAGCATTACCTGCTCCTGTTCCGACGTTAATCGGCTGCGATAGGAACGGCCTGAGACATGCGTCCAGTTATTTAACTGATGAATGCTTGCCTGCTGAATCCAGCTTGTTCGGGTTCCAGCCATAATATCCAGCAGACTCTCCAGATGCTGCCATCCTCCAAAAGCCGGCAGCAGACGCAGCATGTTACGCTGTACGTGCACACAGTCGCTGTTTACAATACCATGTACCAATTCATCTTTTTCCAGCAAATAAGCATGTCTTTGAAAAGCTTGTACTGCTTCTCTGGATATTCCTGGCTGACTGTCCAGCAATGACTGCCACAGCAGTTCCTGGTATGTATCTGCATCCAGACGTGCCAGACTGTGGACAACTGCCTTCCTGACATGTATTGCCGGATAATGCATATATTCCGCGATAATTTCAGCATCTGCTCGCTGTCCTGTCTCTCCCAGACCATATAATGCTGCTGCAAGATGTTTTTCATTATCGGACCAGATCTTATCCATATAGAACTCCGCATACGATATGGATTCGCTTAGCGCTAAATGTCTGCGTGCAATTTCCCGGATCACGGCATTGCGATCCAGCAGCCCTTCTCTCAAAAAAGGAATAGCCTGTTCAGGAAAATGATGTGCCATCAGTTCCAGTGCTTCACGCCTTACGGAAGGAAACGAATCCTGTACCATCAGCAAAAGGATTTTTTGCAAATCTGAGCCGGATAATACATTACCTGTCTTTCTTGCTGCCCACAGTCGTATGGAAGCATCCCGGTCGTACAGCGCTTTTTCCAGCACTTCTACCGGCACGGCTGCTCTTGATTCCAATGCCATCTGCAGACAAAAACGCCGGATATCCCGGTCTGTCGATATCGTTCCCTGCTCCAGTTCCGACAGGCATTCCGATTGACGCAGCAGGTCGTATATCGATTCGGTCAAAGCCTCATAACGGTCTCTACCGCAGCTTTCCAGACGCTTAACCAGTGTAATATTGCGGATAAAGGCGCCTGCATTATGCGTATGTATACGCTGCTTTAATGCTTTGTACGTATGAAATCGGATCGGAGATACCCAATCATTCATCCGGATCAACAAAAAAGGAATTTCCGATCCATCATGAAACTGGATAATCCGTTTTAGAGCTTCTTCGCGCACATAACCATTCCAATGGAAACTGGCCATAATAATCTTGACCGGATGTACGGTGGCCGGCCACTTTTTTATATTTTCTGCAGTCAGATGAACCCACTGACTGGCATTCTCTGTGAACCCGTATGGAAGATATTCACGCATCTTCTCACTTAACCATACCAGATCGGATGGAGGACAATGCTTCAGCAGATCACTGATTGTATTTTCGGCAGCCGTTTGTAATTCCAGCTCTGGTGATTCCAGAAAAGGCGTCAAGTAAGGGATAGCCGCAATCTCTCCGGAACGCCGGATCAGCCGGATCCATTTGCTGTTTTGCTGCTTGTATAATTTGTTGATGCATACTTGTACCTGCTGGGATAATTCTCTTTTTGGTCTGGACATCATGCCGACCTCCTCACTTCGGGTATATCTTTGATCTTCACTTTCATTTAAAAGAATTATATCCTGATACATTAGTCTATTACATCTCTACGTTGCCATAAAGCCAAATCCACAATTCCTAGATCAGCTCTATTCATAGACAAGCAACAGCCGCTGCTCTCAGCAACTTTTGGGGTTGCAGCAACGGCTTGTTCCCAGCTCGTCTAGTTATCCTTCTGTACCAGTTCCGCCTGGATACCGCCGCAGAAAAAGCTGCCGGATAATCCCTGCGCCGCTTCAATATCCACTACCATATCGGTGCCATCATAGCGGAAATCGACTTCCGAGATCACATTAAGACGCGCATCCGGCGGAGAGAATTCGATATCAAACGCCTCCATGAAAGTAAGCTTCACTTCATGGTCTGATAGAGGTTCTGCCAGTTGAACTGTTAGCTCGACCCGATCCTTGCCGATCTCGTATCCGGTAATAATTCCTTCTTCAAAATCAGGAAAATGCCCCAGCTCGGCAATGATCTCTTTGCTGCCGCGAATAGAAACAGTGGGTGAAAAAGCCAGTTGAATAATCGTCTGATCTCCCCATGTTAATTCTTCCTCACTAATATAAAGCGTAATCTGTTCTGCATCCAGCTGACGCACACTGCCTACGACATAATCACCGGCCTGCAGCATGACAATATCATGCAGATCAAACGGCAGCGGCTTTTCCAGCTGATACTGTATTGTATATTCCTTGCCACTTTGTTCTACTTTCTCGATTGCTACTTTCATATTTGTGCCTCCATTCTTTTGGATCGCCGTGTATAAGCTGTATATTCAGCAAAATTATCGTATACCTGACATATATCCAATGCTATAATAACGAATTATACTAAAAAATAAGGCATCTCTGACACCCGCAATAAAATGTTTTTGAATCTTGGTCCAATACAAGGGGGATTCCATATCATGTCCACATCTATATCGATTTTCGATACGACGCTTCGCGACGGCACCCAGGGCGAAGGCATCAGCCTCTCTGCCGACGACAAGCTGAAAATCGCCAAAAAACTTGATGAACTCGGTGTACACTACATCGAAGGTGGTATTCCGGGCAGCAATGGTAAGGATATTGAATTTTTCAAGCGTGTACAGACACTGGGACTGAATGCCAAGATCACCGCTTTTGGCAGCACACGCCGCAAAGGCAGTTCAGCACATGATGATGCCAATTTGCAGCGTATGGTTGAATCTGGCGCCCAGGCCGCAACACTGGTCGGCAAATCCTGGGACTTTCATGTTCATACGGCACTGCAGACAACGCTGGAGGAGAATCTGGCGATGATTGCCGACTCTGTCGCTTATCTCAAGCAGCAGCATATGGAACTGATTTTTGATGCCGAACATTTTTTTGACGGGTATAAAAATAACCCCGAATATGCTGTATCCGTACTGCGCGCCGCTCATGCAGCAGGTGCAGATTGGCTAACCCTATGCGATACGAATGGTGGCACACTTCCGCATGAAGTGTATGAGATCGTATCCAGATTGACTGCCGAGCTGGATGGGGCTTCACTTGGTATTCATACCCACAACGACTGTGAATTGGCAGTAGCCAATACGCTCAGTGCCATACAGGCAGGAGCACGTCAGGTACAGGGCACGATGAATGGTTATGGTGAGCGCTGCGGTAATGCTAATCTCTGCTCCATCATTCCTAATCTGCAGCTCAAAATGGATTATTCCTGTATCA
The DNA here is from genome assembly GCF_000346635.1 of Paenibacillus shenyangensis. NCBI lineage: Bacteria > Bacillati > Bacillota > Bacilli > Caryophanales > Paenibacillaceae > Paenibacillus > Paenibacillus shenyangensis. Next base: position 127,600 of record NZ_AOIG01000017.1, on the reverse strand, counting down.
CTCCGGAACAGATCGGTCAGTTGACCAACACGGCACGTTATATCAGCGAGATCGCCAATGTGCATATGCCAGTCAATCAGCCGTATGTCGGCAATGCTGCGTTTGCCCATAAGGGTGGCATTCACGTCTCCGCCATTTTGCGTGATTCCCGTACGTATGAACATATCGAACCTGAACAGGTTGGCAACAAACAACGTATTTTGGTCTCGGAACTTGCCGGTCAGAGCAATATACTGTCCAAAGCCAGAGAAATGAATTTGGAGCTTGATCCAGAGAATGAAGAGACCCGTCAGATCATTGGCAAAATCAAGGATCTGGAGCATCAGGGTTATCAATTCGAAGGCGCCGATGCTTCCCTAGAACTGCTGTTGCGCGAAGCCAATGGCGAGTTCAAAGAACTGTTTGTATTTGAATCCTTTAAAATGCTGGTGGAGAAAAATGCCGGATCTGCCGTCGTATCGGAAGCATTCGTCAAATTACGGATTGGTGGAGAAAGCGTCTATACTGCTGCCGAAGGCAATGGACCGGTCAATGCACTGGATAACGCACTGCGCAAAGCACTGGTCGAATATTACCCGAGTCTGCGCGAAATGCATCTGTCCGACTACAAAGTTCGTGTACTGGACGACGCCGATGCTACAGCTTCCAAAGTTCGCGTCCTGATCGAGTCACAGAATCTGCAGACCACATGGAGCACGGTTGGAGTCTCTGCCAACGTTATCGAAGCCAGCTGGGAAGCGCTTGTTGACAGTATTCGTTATGCCCTGCTTGGTCAGCAGCTGCCGGATCAGAGCGATCATCAGGAATCGGCTGCACATGGGATTGTAAATCACTGATGAGCTTTTCTTGCTAGCCATACACTGTAACGCTTCATAGTGTTATAGTACTCCATATTAGCATTTCATTATTTTTTATTATCCAAAAGATCTCTTTGCCTGATTACTTGCATAATAACTATAGATCGCGGACAATAATGCTTAGACCGCTGCTATAGCGAAACGCAAGAAGGCATCGGGATCTTTTTTCTGGTCAGGCCATGCCATAGGCTGAACTGATTGTACACCAGCTATTTGATTACATAAATTTGTATACATAAATTTGGTCAAACAAATCTAAGTACATAAATCTAAGTAAATAAAAAGAGACTCCCTGTTATACAGAGAGTCCAAGTAGAGAGGGTAATACGCATGGCAGACTTGTTGAGCAAGGAAAAGAATCCTACCATTCATCTCGCTTCCTCTGCCCTGGAGCAGATTGCAGCACATATGGTTTCTTCACCTGCTACCGAAGTCTGCGGAGTACTGCTTGGTAAAAAAGCAGCGGGCGGTATGCATATCCACTCGTACCATGGATTACGCAACGTCGCACCTGACCCGCTGCATCATTTTTCCTTTGCACCCGAAGAATGGATTCCTTATTGCTTCCAAAATAACAACTTAATCGGTATTTTCCACTCCCATCCGCTTACAGCACCGATCCCTTCTATTACCGACACAGAGCAGTTGCCGGAATTTGCATCCATGATCTCGGCGTATTTGATCGGTTCGCCTGCGCCTTTGTCAGAGAAATATCTAGCATCTACCGAAAGAGCGGAATCTGCACAAGGAATAGAACTGGTAAACATTCATCCGCCTATTACCAATTCGCAACCCTGCGCGATTCCAATTTCTACAACATCAAGTTGCGCTATTCATTCCATATGTGACATTAGCTCACTTCCGGAACTATATATAGGCTCTTATCAGGTAGCCAGACGCTCCTCATCTTTCAGCAACATTGATGCTCAACAACCGATGTCTTATGCATTATTACCTGCTATTCTGCATATCGGGTAAGCTTCCAGTCTGCATACTATTTAAAGTCACACCTATTTAGCATCGTAGCTTATTCCAAAATACCTCTACTTCCTCTACTTATACCTATACCTATACCTATACCTATACCTATACCTATACCTGATGACGTCAGAAGTTACAAAGATACGCATATAGATCTTCTAGCGTCTCCACCTGCTTGTGACGCATTAGACGAAGATATTCTTTCCATAGGGAAGCCGTCATTTTCGCATCTTCCAGCGCATGATGGCGTACCGTCACCGGAATCTCCGCCTCTTCCAGAACTTCATCTAATCCGTAACTATCAAGTGAAGGCTTGAGCCATCTGGCAATCATCATCGTATCCAGTATGCGGTGAGTCAATTGAATCTTGGACGTTTTCCATAAAGCAGCATTCAGAAATGCCTTGTCATGTCCGGTACCATGCGCAATCAATACCGATCTGCCGGCAAATGCCATAAAATCATGCAGCCCATCGATGAGCGCAGGCGCCTGATCCGTCATTTCCTGCGTAATACCTGTTAATTCTGTAATATTATCCGGTACCGCTATTTTGGGATTCACCAGTGTGTAAAATTCATCCACCTGCTCATCCCCGATCAATTTCACTGCGCCGAATGATAAAATCTCATCCCCATGCTGCGCATGAAATCCCGTCGTCTCCAGATCGAACACGACGGTCTCCAAGCGGTTGAGCGGTAAATGAAGTACTTCCGTGCGACGCTGCTCACGTGACAGAGAACGTATAAAAGCCATCTGCTGGGCAGAAGGTGCACCAAAGACAGAAGCAATCGCAGACGGCACTCCACCGCTGCGCAAACTCCGCCAAAAGCCACTTCCGGTTTTCGCAGGTTCTTTCATAAGCCTCTCCTCTCCAGAAAGCGTAATTGTCGCTGTAGTACACGATGAGCTTTCTTTACTGTTCCCAGACTTTCTCTTAATTCATGGAAAAATGGCCGCTGCCGCCAATCTTTTTGCAGCATGAACCCACTGCTCACGTACAGTCCATCCAGCTCCCGTACCGGAGTAGAATTACGCATACGCAGCGATGTCAAAAAAGCCTCCTGCATCATCTCCAGCAGTGCAAGCGATGCCGCTTCCAGCTGAATCAGCCGTTCCAGTCTTTTCAATGTAGACGATTCATAAATGCCATGCTGAATCGATAGACAGCGGGAGGCATTTACAAGTGGAATATAGATACCATACTTCACATCAAAATCACCTGCATGTTCTCCAAACCGCTCTGGAACAATCTGACCCAGCACATTGAGCGTAGCCTTGTGCCTGACTGTATTACGCAGTACAGCTGCAGCCAGCGCTGGCGTCTCCCGAATGCCTTCATAAAAGTATTCTTTCCAGCTTACAGCCAGTTGCTTATCACCATACATGTGACGCATATCGGAAGCGATAATCCAGTTACGCACCGGCTCCCAGCTGAGATCTGCCCGCCAGTCATCCATTTGTGTATGCCATTCACTCAGTGTTTTACGCCACATCGGTTCCGAACACATGACCTTACCCCGGCATTTCTCATAGCCTGCTTGTTCCAGAATGTCAGCGAGCCTTTTTCCAAACTCTGTAAAGTATCGTTCTTTGCCCTCATGCTCCTCATCGCTGATAATCAGTCCATTATCCTGATCGCTCCAAAGCGTCTGCTCGCATCTTCCTGCACTGCCAAAAACGATAAAAGAATAAGCAACAGGAGGCGGACCATAGCCCGCCTCGATTAATTGCTGCTCACATATGATGACTGCCTGCTGCATGACATAATCATGCATCTCATTTACCGTCTTCACCCAACTGCGAATATCCGCTTGCGGTAACGACTGATAAAGCTGACGCTGCACCAGGATACGCTTATTCCTTAACGTTTCTATCGAATCACTGTTCATGAGATCCGGCAGGGGAAGATCGAGAAATGACTCCTTCATCGGCTTCATCTCCCAGCATCTGTATTCTATGATGTTCTGCTTCTTATTTGTGAAGACTCTATTATATGAAGATAATGGAATCAGTTACCTGCTTTTCTGCGATCCACTTCACCCAGTGCCTTCATTTGCTCAGGGTATCCATAAGAACCATGTTCGCTGATATCCAGACCCATCATTTCTTCTTCTTCCGTAACACGAATACCGCCGAGTGCCTTCATAATTCCCAGAATAACGAGCGACAGTACCAGTACAAATGCGAATGTTCCTACCATACCCAGCAGCTGTACGCCCAATTGGTGGAAACCGCCACCATAGAATAAGCCGGGTGCACCAACGCCTGTTTGTTCGACCAGCTCAGGAGTAGCGAACAGACCTGTGGAGATCGCTCCCCACATACCGGCAATACCGTGTACAGAGAATGCATAGATCGGATCATCCACACCTGCTTTTTCAAACCACTGCGCTGTGAAGAATGTGACTACACCAGCGACCAGACCAATAACGACCGAAGCCCATACATCTACGAACGCACAGGAACCGGTGATGGCTACCAGTGCTGCCAGTACACCATTGAGCATGCTTGGAATATCCGCTTTGCCCAGTACGACCCATGAGATGAGCAGTGCAGCTACACCGCCTGCCGCTGCCGCCAGATTTGTTGTTAATGCTACATAAGTGAAGAATCCGCCATTCGGAGACAATGCACTACCTGGATTGAAGCCCATCCAGCCAAACCAGAGGATAAATACACCGACAACTGACAATACCTGATTATGTCCCGGGATGATGTTAGGTTTGCCTTCTTTGTTGTATTTACCAAGACGAGGTTTGAGGAGAATAGTGGCTGCCAGGCCTGCTGTCGCACCAGTCAAGTGAACGACCGTTGAGCCGGCATAATCCTGCATGCCCATGGTAGCCAGCCATCCGCCGCCCCATACCCAGTGAGCAATAATAGGATAGATAACAATAGTAAACAAAAATCCGAAAACGATATATACACTCAGCTTGGCACGTTCAGCAAATCCGCCAAACGCGATCGACAGCGACACTGCCGCAAAAGCCAGGTGGAACAAAAACATCATGGAAATGGGAATATCCAGTCCGGACAATGCACCGTAAAGACTCTTCATCTCTTCGCCGTTCAGGAAGAATCCCTGATACCCGAAAAATCCGTTACCGTCTCCGAAACCAAGTCCAAATCCGAAAGCCCAGAACCCGATCAAAGCAATCCCCAGCGTCAGAATGGTCTTGCCGGCTACGTGTCCGGCGTTTTTCATCCGTACCGATCCTGCTTCAAGCAGTGCAAATCCGGCTTGCATAAACATTACCAGAGCAAAAGCGACAAAGACGAAAAATGTGTCCAGATTCATGGATACCTGCTCTGCTGTAACTTCCTCCGCTGCAAAAGCACTAAACGGAAACGCAAGAAGGGCTGATGCCGCTAACCCCATAACGGCCCATTTTTTTCTCATTTAACCCACTCCCTTATGTAATGTTACTTCACATATCGTGAAATCCTTAATGTCATTATAATCAGATTGAAACATCGATGACAAGAGTTAATTTTCAAAATCATGAAAATACTTTTGTAAATCTTCCATCATTATTTATAGTTTTGGTAAATAACTTCTATAATAATATCCATCCAATACCATAATAACCTCATTAAAGGAATTAAAGACTTTAATTTTCACCTTTTATTTAGTTAGGTTTCAGCTGCTTTTAAGCCATTTCTGTTATCTTATATATAAGTTATTGAATATACATTTATATCATTAGTTTTATATGTCGTTTGAGACGAGCAAATTGCTGTTTCCTGCTTGTATTTACAGGGTATGTTTCACTAAGTATTACGTTTGACTGTATGGTTTGATTTCCTGTAATATAGGCATTAGGATTCAGCAGTGTTGAATCCTCGTTTACATGACCACAAACGGGGGTGGATACGTTGGGAATATGAAATTGTACCGCATTGGAGAACTGGCGAAAATCGCTGGTCTAAGTGAACGAACCGTAGATTATTATACAAAGCTCGGCTTGATCGAACCGGAAAGCCGTTCCTTAAAAAACTATAGACTCTATGGTTTTGAAACCTTATCACGATTAGAACGTATTACAAAGTTAAAGAAGGACAAGTACACCCTTGAGGAAATCAGGGAAAAACTAAACGCTTGGGACCGGGTGACAGATGAAGAACAGGTGACCCAGCGCCTAACAGAGCTTGAGCTGCATATGCTGCAGCTGCAGCGTGAGGTGCGTGAACTGGAGCCATTACTTCAACAAATGAAGCCCAATCAGGCCAAACGTGCTTTCGTTAATTTGATTCCTCAGAGTGCTGCTTGCATCGAAGCGCTGAAGTTCCTGCTTGGACAGGGCTCAGGCTTGATGTAATCCGTTCTACATTAATATGGAGGAATGAGATATGTCTGTATTATTTTTGGTATTAACATTGGCCGCCTTTGGCTTGACCATCTGGGCTCAATTTAGAGTCAAGGGAACATTTAATAAATATGCTGAAGTTCCCAGCATGCGCGGAATGACCGGTTATGATGCTGCTCGTCATATGCTGGACAGCAATGGTCTCTATGACGTCCCGATTGAACCTGTACAGGGAGCACTTACAGACCACTATGATCCGGTTCATCGTGTTGTACGTCTGTCCGAGCCGGTCTATTACGGTAACAGCATCTCTTCGATAGCCGTTGCCTGTCACGAGATCGGCCATGCGATTCAGCACAAGGAGCATTATCCGATGCTGGCGCTGCGTCACCGGATGTTCCCTGTGGTTAACTTTGCTTCAGGTATTGCACCGCTGATGCTGATGGCTGGTCTGATCTTCAGTTCGATGAATCTGTTTGGACTGGGTATTATCTTCTTCTCCGCTGCTGTAGCGTTCCAACTCGTGACACTGCCAGTTGAGTTTAACGCCAGCAACCGGGCTCGCGATATTATGGTAAGCGAAGGTTACGTTAACCATGAGGAAGAACGCAGTGTGGGTAAAGTATTGAATGCTGCTGCACTGACTTATGTTGCTGCTGCATTGCTATCCGTATTGGAGCTTGCACGTTTTCTGTTCCTGTTCTTCGGCAATCGCGATTAATTCAACCTACAGACATTCTGTAATACTTGTATCTTGCTAAATAGAAGATCTTTAAGGTTTATCGCAATCCGATTAATAATTTACAGTCAAGAATACCAAAAGCCTTCCTACTTTTAATGTAGGAAGGCTTTTTTGTGTTCACTTTTGAGGTGATGATGTTGAATAGATGCCGCTTGTTTATTCTTAATTATTCTTTTATAGATTCTGATCCTTGTTGTGAAGCTCTTCCTGAATTGACGGACGGGCAAAAATCCGATCCCACCTTTTGCGCAGTCCACTGAGTCTGAGCAGTAGACCATAGACGAAGAATCCGGTAATGAGTCCGCCTACATGTGCCCAGATTCCGATGCCTGGTACTATAAATGTATAGATCAGTCCCAACCCAAGAATAGTATAGATGGTCTGTCGAGAAGCGCGATCAATCATATTACGCTGGAATAGCGCAATATACAGGAATGCTCCATAAATTCCATAGATGGCTCCGGATGCTCCTGCTGCCAGGTGACCTTCCATCGACTGACGGTACAGCTCCAGACTAATTACATTACCGATAATTCCACTAAGAAAGTACAGTATTCCATAACGCCATGTACCGAGCAGGCGTTCCAGAGGAGGCGCGAATACAATCAATCCAAAGCTGTTAAACAGCAGATGATCAAAACCAATATGCACAAACATAGCTGTGATCGTTCTCCACCACTGATCATAGCCTGGAATATTGGTTAATGCACCGTATTCTACAAGAGTCGCTGTAGTACGTGAGCCGCCATTGATCGTCATCAGAATAAAGACAACTACATTGGCAAGCAGCAATAACGTTGTTAACGGATAGAACCGTAAAAAGCTTTTCCAGTTTTCATAACGTACAAATAACATAATTTCTCCTTTATGCCGATAGGCAGGCTATTATTTTGATTTATACTATATACTCAATTATAATAAATTCTGACTATGATTGCGAAAATAGACGGCATATTTACGCCGATCTACATTTTATTAGGAGGTCTATAACAATGACTCAGGAACGTACAGGTATTGCTACCTTCAAAGGCAGCCCGATTACACTGGTGGGACCCGAACTGAAAGTGGGCGATTCCGCTCCTTCCTTTACCCTCAGCAAAAGCTTGCTGGAACAGGCAAGTCTATCGGACTTTGCCGGCAAAATCAAATTGATCAGTGTAGTCCCTTCTCTGGACACAGGTGTATGTGATGCGCAGACTCGTCGCTTTAATGAAGCTGCTTCCGAACTGGGCGAAGAGGTCGTCGTGCTTACCGTGAGTGCCGATCTGCCTTTTGCACAAGCACGCTGGTGCGGTGCTGCCGGTGTAGACCGCGTTGTTACACTATCCGACTATCGTGATAACTCGTTTGGCAAAGCTTATGGCGTACTGATCAAAGAGTTTGTGATTGATATGCGGGCGATTTTTGTCCTGGATCAGAATGATATTATTCAATACGTAGAATATCTGCCTGAAATGAGCCATCATCCGGATTATGATCAGGCTATCGATGCTGTCAAAAAACTGCTGGGTTAATGTAAATACGTCGAAGTCCTTTAATGGCATTGAATAGAATGATAATCACAAAGAGCAGCCTCTCTTAGAGAAGCTGCTCTTTGCTGTGCAGATATCCATAAATGATAGACGGCAATCCCGTAAAAGAGATCCGCCCGGCATCATCTGTTCGCTTGATACAATCTACTGGTTCAATGAATATATAAATGCCTATCCATTATTATATCAACCTTATACACCGGGTTAATCACCTTTTATACATGACTCCATCCTACTATAAATACGCAGTGTACCATCAAAGATTATGTATCCGCATTCAAGCTGCTTTGATACATGTACCTATCAAGACCGTCTATGTGTAATTATTCCACTACCCGATACTGGGACAGCTTTTTCTCCAATGAATTAAACAAAGTTATGATATTTCGGTAGTTGGCACCCAGATCCCCGAGTGATCCGCGTGATGCCGAGTGAATATCAATCGCAGTACGTACCGGACTTATCGAAATGATAGAAACGGTAATATCCATCACCCGTCCCAGACCAGAACGACGTTCCAAGGTTATCTCCCCTACACTGGATACTTCATGCAGTACTTTGTAACCGGGGATTTTTTTGAGTGTTGAAGAGACTTCTTCCCATGCACGTTCGCGGGATAAATTATAATATCTTGTTTTCATTTCAGGATCTTTGGCACGGTCACCGGTGCCTTCCTGACTGCGTATAATGCCCACTAACGTTCTCTTTAATGACAAGACTTTTCCTCCTTTGCATATACAGGCCTATCTTTATCTAAGTGTATCATTAGTACGGAAATAATAAAACTAATATTATGTAAGCGCAAACGAAAAACGCTCTGATTAATAGATTCGAATGAATCCTTATTCAGAGCGTTTCTCTGTAAAAATCTGTCGACATCACGTCGGCACCTGCCTCTTGCTAAAATAAAGATAAGTCCCGCATATGCCGTCCGATAACATTGTCTTCGAACCTGCTAAGCAGGTGGGTGATCGCACAATTGTATTTGAAGTCCCCACATCCAATGGATAGGGCCGGTCAGCAACAATTAGATTTGAATCTCCCGAGACATCATCATTGGTTCAAAACAACGAGAAATCGAGGCGTGCATTGCAGGATGTAAATTTATTATAAACTTCGTGCCGACGTTTGTAAAGTCGATTTCTATATTCTTCCTTTTTTCGTTTGGTCCTCTGTTACTTCTGCTTCATCAACCAGTTTCTTCTTCACATCTTCGTCCATGGAAGACTGGGAGACTTCATCAATATTCAGACGTTCTGCCTGTACGGATGGAGCTTCATCTCCAATTACCAGCTGCTCATCAGCCTGCAATTCTTTCTCTTTTTCGGCAGCAGCCTGCTTTTCGGATTGCTCCTGCATTTTCAGGAATACACCATAGAAGTTAAAGAAAGCGAACCAGGCTATAGCCGAGGCCAGGAAGAAAATATACAGTACCGGGTACTTGGTTCCGATGAATAAAAGTGCTACGGTACCAATCAATGTAGAAAATAATCGGAATGGACGAACAATCGACAGCAATACAGCATTTTTGATAATATCTTTGAGGCTCATATGGTAATGAGCAATCATGGAGAAGAAGTTAAACAGTGATACAAATAATACCAGCAGGAAAATCAGCATAATGATCCCCAATAGCTGCAGCTTCGGGAATTGATTCATATATACGGTATAATCCACATACATCACTACAAAAAGCAATGTATAAAGAATACCGCCAATCATACTTTGCTTGTAATTATCCTTGTATCCTCTAAAGAAAGTCTTAAGTACAGATACATCTCCTTCACCCATCACCCACTTGCGTACAACAGTAAACAAAGCCGCTGTAGCCGGAAATAATGTAAACGGTGTCACTATTCCCAATAGCCAATTGGTCTGAAGGATATCATTTTGACTGGCACCAATTTGCATAAATTGAAATCTGAAAAATAAAAAGAACAAAAACGGTGAAGAACAAATTACCCATAACAGGTTGCTTCCCGCCAGACGCATAACCCACTCTGACAACCTGTAAAGACCACCCATTACCCCTCTAAATTCCACGTCATCTTCCCCCTCTTATGCGTACCGGCATGATAAAAGCCGCTATCTCTGGTCGTAACTATATTAAATATAACCCAAGACTCCATGAGAATACCAGTATAGATATCACTCAATCTTGCTTTGCTTCTTCTCTGACCTGCATACGCTGCTATTCTATGTATGACTTTTATATCCTTATCATATATAAAAAAGAGCCAGCTGTAAAAGCCGGCTCTCTTTTTGTATCTATTATTTCAATAAATCAATAATTAATTATTCGAAAGAATCAGGGCGTTTGGTTGTAGAAGGACGACGTCCTTCGCTGCTTCCGCCATTATTGCTGCGTGGTTTGCGGTCACGAGAGTAATCGCGTCCACCTTCACGGCTGCTGCTTCCAGCGTTGTCACGGCTTCCGCCTTTGTAACCACCGCCGCCGCTGCCGTATCCTCCACGGCTGCCACCACTGCTGCTATTGTTACCTTTGTATCCACCGCCGCTACGGTTGTAGCTGCCGGATGGTTTGCGTCCGCCGGAGCGAACATCTGGTTTACGACGTTTTGCACGAATTGGATCTTCTGGTGTCAGATCAACCTGTGCATCTTTTTTGTCGCCTGTCAGGAGCTTGATAGAAGCTGCCAGCAGGTTAACGGAATCATAGCTTTCCAGCAATTGGATTGCGATGCCTTTGTACTCGTTCAGAGGAGCAGTGTCATCTTGAACCAGTTCCAGCAGGCGCTCAGCTGTGATGCGTTGTTTACCCTCAATCGCTTCTGCCAGAGAAGGCAGTGGTTTGCGAGTGATTTTGTGGCGGGTAATACGCTCGATAAAGTGCAGATGATCCAGCTCACGTGGAGTTACGAAGGAATAAGCTGCACCTTCTTTACCTGCACGTCCTGTACGACCGATACGGTGAACATAGCTCTCCGGATCTTGTGGCAAGTCAAAGTTCACAACGTGAGTAACGCCGGATACGTCCAGGCCACGCGCTGCTACGTCTGTAGCTACCAGTACATCGATGCTGCCGTCGCGGAATTTGCGCATAACGTTATCACGCTGGTTCTGGGACAGGTCACCATGCAGACCGTCTGCAGAATATCCACGTTTTTGCAGAGCTTCGGACAGTTCGTCTACGCGGCGTTTTGTACGTCCGAATACGATAGCCAGTTCAGGAGATTCCATGTCCAGCAAACGGGACAGGGCATCAAATTTCTGACGTTCGTTCACTTCGATATACGATTGATCGATCAGTGGTGCACTTACTTGTTTTGGAATTACGGATACATGCTCCGGATTTTTCAGGAACTGGCTCGCCAGACGCTGAATGTTAGCCGGCATTGTAGCAGAGAATAGCATTGTTTGACGCTCTTCCGGTACTTGTTTCAGGATAGACTGAATGTCTTCCATGAAACCCATATCCAGCATTTCATCTGCTTCATCCAAAATTACGTGCTGTACATCTTCCAGCTTGATTGTTTTGCGGTTGATATGGTCAAGCAAACGACCAGGTGTACCGATAATGATTTGAGGTTTCTTTTTCAGAGCACGAATCTGACGACCAATTTCCTGTCCGCCATAGATTGGCAGGGAACGAATGCCTTTGAAACGTGCCAGTTTTTCGATTTCTTCTGCTACCTGGATAGCAAGCTCACGAGTTGGAGCCATAACCAGAGCAACGATTTTTTCTTCCGAACGTTCGATCTTGTTAATAATAGGAATACTGAATGCTGCTGTTTTACCCGTACCGGTCTGTGCTTGACCGATCAAGTCTCTTCCGCTCATCGCAATCGGAATGGCTTGGGATTGAATCGGAGTTGCTTCCTCAAATCCAAGTTCCATAACCGCTTTTAATACATTTTCGCCTAACCCAAAGTCTACAAATTTAGTCAAAATATTCAAACTCCTTCTATGATGGTGGACAATCCACTAACTTGTTTGTATTCTTAAGTAGCAATTGAGTAGCATATTAGCTGCTTATCAGGAGGTCTCACAGACCACCATATCCCGTTATCTGGTGTTGATATTGAATAATCCGTTCACTGCCAGAGCATCTGGAGTAATGATTTTTTAAATAAAGAGTTATTCAATACTCTCTATGATGAAATAAACCCGTCTTGCATTTATAAAATAATCTGAACTTCATTCAGCAAAACATCCCTACTCAAGAATATCTAATTCATTATATCACAAAATACAGGGTTATGCCTAGCTGAATCATAATATAATTACTTTTGCGAAAGAAACTTCCCATAAATGGTTACGCACACTTTCCATAACTAACTAACACTAGGAGTGAACTTCAATGTCGAAAAAAATAATGCCGCTGCTGGTAGTCATCCTTGGCTCCGTTTTTACAGCTGCTGCGTTCAACCTGTTCCTGATTCCTCACCAACTGCTAAGCGGAGGGGTATCAGGACTTGCTATGTTAACCGGTTATTTTACACCTTTTAATATCAGCATGCTCTACTTTGTCTACAATATACCTCTTCTGATAGCTGGCTGGTTCCTGCTTGGAAAAAGATATATTTTTCTCAGTATTGTGTCTGTAGCCGCAACAACGTGGTTAATGACTATTATCCCTATTCGGGCTGCTGCAACCGATCTGTTGATATCCTCGGTATTTGGTGGTGTATTGATCGGTATAGGGGTAGGCATTTCCTTCCGAGTAGGTGGTTCATCCGGCGGATTCGATATTTTGGGTTCTATTATTACCCGGTATCGTGATTTCCCGGTCGGTAATGTAATCGTCGGCTTGAACGGTCTCGTTATTCTGGCGATGGGATATCTGGCGAATGATTGGAATATTGCGCTTGCATCCATGGTATCCATTTATATTGGAGGCAAGGTGTTGGACCTTATTTACGTCCATCATATCAAGATCACTCTGTTTATCGTATCCAATCATACGGAACTGCTGCTGGAGAAGCTGATGCCACTGCAGCGCGGCGTTACCATGATCAAAGCGGAAGGCGCCTTCTCTCATACGCCAAAGGATATGTTGATGACGGTTACTACCCGCTATGAGCTGGCCGAGCTGCGCCGCATTATTAAAGAGACCGACCCGAATGCATTTGTGAATATGGTAGAGACTGTGGGCATCATGGGTTCATTCCGGAAAAGCTGATATTTTCGGAAGAGTTCGCGTTTGCTATTCACTGAAAGTCGCTTTTTGTCGTTATATATAGTAAAATCAGTACACGCCGCTGCATCATACCTGATTTTGAAGTTTGTGTCCTGTCCCTGATCCTTGATGAACAACCATGCTTTTCCTAAGTTTCTGTTCGAATAATTCGTACATGTATTAAGCGAAGTGATTCCAGGATAGGAAAGGATGATTATTGTGGAAGTGGAAACAGTCAAATTGTCACAAATTGTCATGAAGTGTTTTCCGGATATGATGCCTTCCCTGAAACAGCAGGAACTCAATTCACTTATTGTTCTGCGCGACGGGCTGCGTATTCTGGAACCCAATGATGCTATGGAGATTATCCAGTACAGTATATGCGAGAACCAGGATCAACAATTTTTACAATAAAATGCCGCTTTTGCTCATGTCGCTATATGCGCCGGGCAAAGGCGGTTTTTCTGTTTTGGAGAAGAATACCATTATTTGTTTTTCGGCTGTTTAACTAGGAGCTCTCCTGTTTAAATATCTTGAATGGAATACTTTAAGCAAAACGCATCAAGGGAAAATGAACCGGGCTGTTCACCTGCCTAAAAGTTACCCGGAAGTCATTTCCAAAGTTGGCTTTATCATGGTGTTTTGATGCGTTATACTTAAAGTGTTTTTGGATACTGTCACGATTATACATAAGAGATGAGGGTTAATTACATGAATATTTTCTGGGCGCTTATGCTGGCTGCCTCCTCCACTTTTGGTGGCGACCAGGCAGCTCAAACACAAGGAACCAATCAACACGCTTCACTGGAATCAATCATGAACCGGGTGGCCATTCAGGGTCAGATGCATAGTACACAGGTAGATGCAGATAATCCCCCTGCCAAAATCGACCCGCAGACGAATGCTCCAAAAGTTAAAGGCGTCTATGTAACTGCTTATAGTGCAGGCGGCTCCCGCATGACTACCCTGCTGGATCTGCTGGACAAAACAGAGCTGAATGCCATGGTTATCGATCTCAAAGATGATGCCGGATACATAACGTACAAAACTGAAAATCCAGAACTCAAAAAGATGGGTAGTCCGCAAAAGTTTATCGGTGATATCGACAAACTGATGACCCGTCTCAAAAAACATGATGTCTATCCAATCGCACGTATTGTTGTCTTCAAGGATTCTGTACTTGCCAAAAAGCATCCTGAGCTGTCCTTTGTCAAAAGTAACGGCCAGGTATGGAGCAATGGCAAGGGAGACAACTTTGTGAATCCATACAAAAAAGAAGTATGGGATTATAATATCGCTCTCGCCAAAGAAGCAGCTGCCAAAGGATTCAAAGAAATCCAGTTTGACTACGTACGCTTCCCAGAAGGCTTCGAAAATCATGAAAATGAATTGAAGTTCGAGAAGGACGATAAGTCCCGCGTTGATGTCATTGCTGAATTCGTTCAGTATGCACGCAAAGAACTTGCTCCTCTGGGTGTCCGGGTATCAGTAGATATCTTCGGTTATGCGGCTTCCGTACCTGCTGCTGAAGGTATTGGACAGGATTTTGCCAAAATCTCCGAGAATGTGGATGTAATCAGCCCGATGGTTTATCCAAGTCATTACAGCACCGGCTGGTATGGTGTTAATGATCCGGACAAAAATCCGTATATCACTATCAAAGGTTCCATGAAGGATACACTGAAAAAATTGGACCCATTGGGTGAGCAAAAGCCGATTATCCGTCCATGGATTCAGGACTTCACCGCCAGCTGGCTCGGTGGCGGACACTATATCCAGTATGGCAAAAAAGAAGTGGATGAACAGATTCGCGCCATGAAAGAAATGGGTGTGGATGAATATCTACTCTGGAATGCTACTAACCGTTATACCTCAAACGCCAATTTCTAACACCGCAAAATAAATAGCTTTCCCCCTGCTGCAAAGCATCCTTGAAACAGGATCCCTGTAGCAGGGGGATTTCTTATGTTTACCTGAGAGGATGCTTTATTAATTCTATTGAATGAGGTTTGTGAAAATGATACCTACTGCTACGTGGTCGCAAAAATATGGCCAGTTTCTCAAAATTCTGTTCCCAGTACTGGTTACCCAGATTGCACTTTCCCTGATGACGTTTTTTGATACCAATATGTCCGGTCATGCCAGTGCACAGGATTTGGCCGGAGTAGCGATTGGTTCCAGCCTGTGGGTGCCCATTCAGGCAGGACTCAGCGGCATACTCGTTGCTGTCACTCCTATTGTGTCGCAGCTGGTAGGGTCCAATCAGCGTGCGAAGATCAGTTTCAGTGTATACCAGGCACTCTTGTTATCAGTACTGGTATCTCTGGTCATATTAATCATTGGTATTCTGACCGTACAACCGATACTCAGTGCAATGAGTCTGGAATCCCGGGTTCATGAAGTCGCACTTCATTTTCTGATCGCATTGTCGGCAGGGATTGTGCCGCTATTTGGTTATACAGTGCTGCGAAGTTATATCGATGCGCTCGGTCAGACCCGCATTTCTATGCTAATTACACTCTGCTCGTTGCCTATTAATGTGGGACTAAATTATTTGCTGATTTTTGGTAAATTCGGATTTCCAAAGCTCGGCGGAGTTGGTGCAGGTGTGGCCTCGGCAATTACATACTGGTGCGTATTTCTGATTGCGGTACTGGTTGTCATATTAGCCGCTCCTTTCCGTGACGATCGCATCTTCAGCCGATATCACCGTCCATCCGGACAAAAATGGATAGAAATTCTGAGGTTGGGTGTTCCGATGGGGTTTGCGATCTTTTTTGAGACAGCGATCTTCGCCGGTGTTACCCTGCTCATGAGTCGGTATGATACATTAACGATCGCAGCCCATCAGGCAGCACAGAATTTCGCTTCCACGTTGTATATGCTTCCACTGAGTATCTGTACAGCTCTGACAATTCTGGTCGGTTACGAAGTAGGCGCAGGACGACTGAGAGATGCACGGCAATACAGTCTGCTTGGAATTGGTACCGCGGTGCTGCTGTCGGTATGTACAGCAGTCATTTTGCTGGCTTTTCGCTATCCGATATCGGCGCTCTATTCTTCCGATCCGGTGCTGATTGAGTTAATTGCCCACTTTATGATTTATGCCAGCTTCTATCAGCTGTCCGATGCTATTGCCACACCGGTGCAGGGTGCACTTCGGGGATACAAGGATGTGAATCCTGCCTTCTTCCTGACGTTTCTGTCGTACTGGGTCATCGGTCTGCCAGTTGGTTACTGGATCGCCAATTATACAAGTCTGGCTGCTTATGGATACTGGGTCGGACTGAGTATCGGGCTTGCTGTTGGAGCTGTAACTCTGCTATCCCGTTTGTTGTGGGTACAGCGCAAGTTCTACCGTCTTGCCAAGCATTAGCAAAAAAGCACTATTCCCTGAGGAAGAGTGCTTTTTTATTTTTGATAATACTTTGATTACCATAGCTGACCTGTACGCTATGAGCAAAGCTTATCCATTTAAAATTGGAATAGACATTCGCCATATGAATATTTAATCATTAATTTGAATATTTATTCCATCAACCTAGACCTCTACATATTTCCTATAAATCGAATAGATCCAGTTGCTCTGCTTCGGGCTGTTTCTCATAAGGAATTTCCGGCAATTGTTGTCCCAACATATGCATGAGCTGTCTGGCATTATCTGCAGCATCTCCACCCGAGTTATTGTTGAAAATAATGCATACTTCTTCGGATTGCTGTTCCAGACGCTGCAGCCGCGCTGCCCATTCTGCCAGTTCTTCCTCATTATAACGATACAGATAACGGACTTCACGCCAATTGGGCTGCCCAGCAGAATTCCAGCCGGAGATATTGCGGCCATGCATGCGTACTACCGTCAGACGACGATCGGTTGCTGCTTCAACGATCGGTACAGATCCTATACCAGCCTGCGGTTCATCACATACACTGTGAATCCATTTCTCCTGACGCATAAAGTTCAGCGTCCGGTCATGCATTTGGGAAGTAAACCAGCTCTGATGACGAAATTCAAGCGCACATGGATATTCTCCCATGCGCTCACGGATACGACGCAGAGTGTTAACATTTTCCTTCGTGCAATCAAACCACGGTGGAAACTGAAACAGTGCTGCCATCAGCTTATTTGCTTTTGCCATTGTACTGATCGACAAACGAAAAGCTTCGAACATCTCTTCTTCCGAATCATAGGGAATCTTGCCACGGGTATGGCCCGTCATTCCTTGATACGCTTTGACCAGAAAACGAAATGAGTCCGGAGTTTCCTCCGTCCATTTTTCCATATTACGCCGGGATTGAATGGCATAAAAAGAGCTATCCACTTCTACGGCCGGGAAGAGGTTGCTGTATGTGGGTAATTTGTGTTTGGAAGCCTCTTTCGTCAAATAGAGCGAATCATGGTCTCCCCAGCCTGTCAAACCGACTGTAATCATGAAAGTAATTCCTCCTGAAAACTATACTTTACTCTGATTCCGAGCCAGACCGGATACATACAGACGTACGATATTAACAGCTAGCTCTTCCGGTGTAATCTGACCTGGCAGCAGCTGTGTAAATACAATACGCTCAATCGTACCCACCAGGCATTCGGAGACCAGGTTCATGGGGATATCACTTGCGAAATTGGAATTCTGCTGTTCGTGCCGTAGCATTTTCTCGATTCCCTGTACCAACTCCAGCTTGATATCATTCGCATCCGGAGACAGATAGAATCCGATACGAGTCAGATCGGGATGGCTGTAAAAATACTCAAACATCGATTGCAGGGTATGACACAGTTGATCGAGTGCACTATGCTTGGCTCCATTCTGCTCCGGCAGCTGACTGTCATTAATCACAGCTTGCAGTCTGGAACGGAACATCTCTACCAGTTCTTCAAATACGGCATCCTTGCTTTCGAAATACAGATAAAACGCAGGCTGAGATAACTTAGCCTCTGCTACAATTGAGCTGACCTTTGTCGTGTAAAATCCATGAGTTGCAAATTGTTTGGCCGCTGCATGTAAAAGACGTAAACGGCTCTCCTTTCCTTTCGCTCCTTTTTCTCTCGCCAATGTGTGGTATCCCCCTTTACGGTTTCTCTTCATCCTGAGTAAGTAAGTTTAAGATGTAATACATCCTTCTATCTTATAGTACAATAATTTGCTGCTATCTTCTAACTTTTAAGCAAAATAATTACCGTTAAATTACAATTTCTTGCAGAAACGATACTCAAAATAGACTTGTATGTAATAATAATCACTGTTAGAGGAAGAAATACATACAGCCTGCTTCCGAAAAACGGGCAGGCTGTATCTATCTTCTATGATCGATCCCTGTCTAGCCGGTACACAATAAAACATAATCCAGGCTATCTTGATTATTATTGGGACAGGCGCAGAGCAAGCTCATACGTTGCATGATCGAATTCTTTTTTGCTGTTAACTACCTTGTCGATATCAGTCAGTACGAGTTCACCTTTGATAACGCCGCAGGCTTTGTCGGACTCGCCTTCGATCAGCTTGCGCACTGCAAAGTCACCGAGAAGACTCGCAAGGTTACGGTCACGCGGTGTTGGTGTTCCGCCGCGCTGGATATGTCCAAGTACGGTTACGCGTGGTTCCAGATTCGGATACTGCAGATGCAGCTGCTCTGCTACATCTTCCCCGCGTCCGGCACCCTCGGCCACGATAATGATACTGTGGCGTTTACCGCAGGCAAAGTTGTGATGCATGCGATCCGCAATTTCTTTGAGATCAAAAGGAACTTCCGGTACCAGAATGGATTCCGCTCCAGAAGCAAGACCTGCATGCAATGCGATATCGCCGCAATGACGTCCCATAACTTCAACGATGGATACACGTTCGTGGGAAGACATCGTATCACGAAGTTTGTTGATTGCATCAACTACTACGCCAACCGATGTATCAAAGCCGATTGTATAATCGGTAAACGAGATATCGTTATCGATTGTACCCGGCAGTCCCATCGTATTGATGCCCTGCTTGCTTAGCTTGTTGGCACCTTGATAAGAACCGTCACCACCGATAACGATCAGACCTTCAATACCATGCTTGCGCAGGATATCCGCACCTTTTTGCTGGCCTTCGAGTGTCATGAATTCTTTACATCGTGCCGATTGCAGAATCGTACCACCACGCTGGATAATATCGCCTACACTGCGCAGATCCATCGGGAAAATATCTTCATTCAGCAGGCCTTGGTAACCACGTTGAATACCGCATACTTCAAGACCATAATACAGACCGCTGCGTACAACGGCACGTACGGCTGCGTTCATACCCTGGGAGTCTCCTCCACTTGTTAATACTGCGATTTTTTTGACTGCTGATTCTACTGCTGACATTGTGATGTCCCCCTTGTTAATGTTCATACATATACTTACGAATCCAGCGGCTATTCACCATGAAAAAGACACGCGTTAACGGGCCTTTACGCATGAGACGCCTGGAGACGGTTCGCACTTCCTGCTGCTCACTCACTTTGGGATCCGATAAATACAAGGCTACCAATCCTTCGATAATCATGCGATGAAAAGAAGTTCCCGGAATACTGTTCACATCCCGGCGTGCCCAATCTACAATCTGTTCAATCCGTTCATACATCGTATCCGGCGAATCATAATAATTGCAGAAGTTCAGGTCACCACCACGGCGATCCTCTTCCTGGTCAATCACATAATCCAGCATAATATGCAGACAGCATACATGCGGGAAGTAAGCGGAATAAACCTGCTTGGCACCTGTATCATCCAAACCGAAGCCGCTTGCGGCAAGAAACAGCATAAACACACCCAGAGTCGATCCTGTCGCAGCAGCAAATTCATTCCATTGCAAATGAGGAGTACGGTATTTGTTCTCTTCCCACCAGTTAAGCAGGGCAGATTCTCTTAGCTCAGGAGCAATATGCTTGTGCACCTGCAAGTCACAATATAATCCTACCAGATCACGTACGTAAGGAAATACAGCATCATAATCAGGAAGCTTGCGTATGTTCTGCTGGCAGGTTGTCACCAGCGCTTCCAGATAGCCTCCATCCTCCTGCTCACTACGCAGCCTGTAATAATTCACTGGCTGTGCATCCGGTGTAACTGCGTCCAGCATCGACTGATGCAGAAGACGAAAGTCATCCGGATCCATTGATGTACTGCGATCACACAGATTATCAAGATAATCACTAATGGTCTGAAACGCGACGATCAACGGAAGCAGAATATGACGCTGGGATATGTTAGCCACCGCATAGATGGCTCCCCCTTCACAGTGAAACTGCTTGGTAGCGATACTTGCAAGCGCCTGTTTCCTGAGTTCCTCGTCCGGCATACGTTCTGCCATATTGCGCCAAACGTCCAGCTCCTGGCGTACCTCCGGCAAACCATACTTATAGACCCGCTTCATCAGTGAGATGGCATTGCGGGGAAACGGGTAACGACTTTGCATCATATCATTCAATGGGCTGCCTCCACATGGTTGTCTGTTGAACCTATCTCCATTATCATACATCATATTATTTACTCCCACAACGTGGCAACCCGTTTCGTCACACTGCGCCAAACCAGCTTTTCCCGTCATTTTCCTCCTTTTTACAGGGCTTGTGGGGAACGATAATCAAACCCACATTTTTCACAGGAAAAGTTAACAATAACTATTCAGATTAGTTGCTTTTGCAAGGAGCCATGATGAGAAAATCGAATTAAGCAACAATATACTCCAAATGTGAATTTGACGTTACACTGTACATAATTCTCTATTTTTTTGCAATATCAATCCATTTCCATGGAAAAATATCCTTATGTGTAATTAGTAGTCCTCGTCATCAAAGCAGATGCAAGGATACCATACTGCTTCTGTCTACAGCAGAGCAGCATGGTATCCTTAACAATTTAGTAATATTTTCCTGTTCAGAATCTGACAGGCAGTTGTTGTACACCATATACCATGGGGCTCGGCAGCAGCCTCAGCGATTGTCCCTGCTGGGTATGCAGATTCGGAAAATGGTCCAGGAGTACATTTAAGGCAGTTCGTGCTTCCAGACGGGCCAAAGGAGCACCCAGGCAGAAATGCACCCCCATTCCAAAAGCCATATGAGGATTGGGATGACGATCGATCCGGAACTGTCCAGCCTGTTCAAACTTGTGCTCATCCCGGTTGGCTGATCCCATCCAGGCTGTAATTAGCTGATCTTTGCGAATCATCTGACCGCCCAGTTCTACATCGGCAATGGCTTTGCGCACCATACCCTGTATAGGAGAGCGATAACGCAGCGATTCTTCTATCGCCTGATCCAGTAAGCTAGGGTTGTCCACCAGCTGGCGCCAGCGTCCCGGTTCTTCAGTCAAACAAATAATGGTATTCCCGATTAAATTGGTGGTTGTCTCATTTCCGGCCACGAGCAGCAGCAAACAGAAGCTGAGTAAATGAGGCAAGTCCAACTTCTCTCCTTCTACCTCGGCAGTAAGCAGTGCAGAAACCAAATCCTGCTGTGGTTCTTGCCGCCGCTGCTCAATAACCTTCATAAAATAACCATACAGCTCACGGGATGCCTGATTTTTGCGTGCTGCCAGCTGCTGCGGAGTTTCTTCCATGCCACTAAATCCTTCGACCAGCGTATCTGACCAACCTTTAAATAGCTCGCGATCTTCCTCCCTTACACCCAGCAGCTCGGCAATAACTATCACGGGCAGTGGAAAAGACAGATCACGGATTATATCCATACCTGCATCTGAGTCTACACGATCAAGCAACTTATGGGTGATCTCGGCAATACGAGGTCCCATTGCTTCTACCGCTTTTGGTGTAAAAGCCTTATTCACAATAGAACGATATTTTTTGTGCTTGGGTGGGTCCATCATTAACAGCATATCGGAATCCTGCCCACTCATTCCCCGCCGGGTCTGTGAGCTGAACGATTTATAATCGGACATGACCCGATGTACATCATCATAGAGGAACACATCCCAGCTTCGTCTTTCTTCATCATAATGAATTGGCGCTTGTCCACGCATCTGGCTGTACCATTCAAAGATAGAACCTGTCTCTTTAACACCTCGGGGTACAATCATATTTGGCGACAACATGGCGGATGCTTGATCCTTCGAATCCATTACATTGGCCTCCTTGCTTACAAATGAAGATACGGCATGAGTCCATGACTTTGGTACACCGTTGTCTTTACTTGTACTGACCCGTAAGCACTATCTTTGCAACATTTATTTGAGGATTTAATAAAATCAAATTGCATAGTAAGGAATGCGTAAGTTCCGTAGATTTTGAGAAAAGGCTCATCAAGAATAAGCCTATTCTTACTTTTTCCTCAACCGGCTTCTAGTTACTTTTCGGTAATATATTATGTATACAAGATTTTGGGCACAAAAAAAGCACAAGCTCCTTGCGAACAAGGAGTCTTGTGCTGTAACTAACATATGGATGACTAATCTAAGATGTTCAATGTATAAGTGATCCGCTAACGGATATCAGTCTTATAATTTTACAACGTTAGCTGCTTGAGGACCACGGTTACCTTCAGTAATATCGAACTCTACTGCTTGGCCTTCGTCCAAAGTTTTGAAGCCGTCGCCTTGAATTGCAGAGAAGTGTACGAATACATCTTCGCTACCTTCAACTTCGATGAAACCGAAACCTTTTTCTGCGTTGAACCATTTAACTGTACCTTTCACGTAAACAACCTCCTAGAAATAGCGCCATCTATGACGCATGTCTGTATTATATCGCAAACGATTTCAAAATGCAACGAAGTTAAAGCGTTTTGATTTGCAATTCCCGGGGGCAAAGGGTATGATTTTAGCAAAAGAACAGGGAGCTAATGAAATGATCAAAAAACATCAGATTTACAAAAAAGATAACTGGAACATGATGACTGTAGAGGTAAACGGACGTGAACTGATCCTCCGTGAAATCTCCGATGAATGGGGCGAAGAAACACATAAATTCATCAGCCGTCCGGAGATGATGCAATGGGCAAGCGATCGTTTTCCCAAAGAAAAATTCGATAATGAAGCGGAATGGGAAGAACTGATGAACGCCTTCCGGGAGGTCTGATTCGCCGGATGAATTATACTGCTATCGTTATTTTTATTATCCTTGCTTTCGTGCAAGGATTTGTATTGATTGCTTATAAGAATAGTATTCCGCCGCAGTTCAAGCGCTGGCTGGCGATTTTCGCCATTGTGATGCTGCTGCTGGCTTTTTTCCTGATGATCTGGGGATTATTGATGGCCGCCAATCCGGGTAAATAAGAATATGCACATTTCATTATTTAGAAGACATGAACGTGATGAACATGCTATAACACAACACATAATATTACATTACAACAACGATCTGAGGAGGAATTACTTATGCAGGAAGTACTCAAACGCTCTGAAGTCTCACCGGAAAATTGCTGGAACCTGAACGATATGTTCGCAGACCAACAGGCCTGGGACCAGACTTATGACGAAGTAAAATCCATGCTGCCCGAAGCCGAGCAGCTGCAGGGTAAACTGAACACGGCAGAAGCAGTCAAATCCGCTTTTGAACTGGAAGACCGGGTCTCTCTTCAGGTCGAACGGTTATATGTCTATGCCCATATGCATCAGGATGAAGATACAGCCAATCCTACATATCAGGCGCTGACCCAAAAAGCCAAAAAACTGAGTGTAGATGCCAGTCAGGCTCTATCCTTTGTAACACCGGAGATTCTGGGTCTGTCCGACGACAAGCTGGATGAGCTGCTGAATGCTCCCGAACTGGAACCTTATCGTTTTACGCTGCAAGAGATGAAACGCGAGAAAGCCCATGTACTGACACAAGCTGAAGAAGCACTGCTCGCTCAGGTTGGTAACCTGTCACAGGCACCACAGACCATTTTTGGTATGCTGAACAATGCAGATCTGAAATTCCCGAATATCATTGATGAAAATGGCAATGAAGTGGAATTGACGCATGGCCGGTATATCCAGTTTCTGGAGAGCCCGCATCGCGAAGTACGCGAACGTGCCTTCAAAGCTGTCTACTCCACCTACGCTCGTCAAAAAAACACAATCGCTGCTACACTGAGCGCCAATGTAAACAAAAACATCTTCTATTCTACCGTACGCAAGTATCCTTCCGTACTGGAAATGTCACTTTATGGTGATAATATTCCAAAAGAAGTCTATACCAACCTGATTGATACGATTCATGAAGGTCTGCCGATTATGCATCGCTATATGGCGCTGCGCAAAAAGCTGCTTGGTGTAGATGAGCTGCATATGTATGATCTGTTCGCTCCACTGGTAGAAGAATTCAAAATGGATATTACGTACGATGAAGCCAAAGCGATCGTAGCTGAAGGGCTTAAGCCGCTTGGTGAAGACTATCTCTCTTCCCTGAATAAAGGCTATAACGAAGGCTGGATTGATGTCTACGAAAACGAAGGTAAACGCACCGGTGCTTACAGCTGGGGCGCTTATGGTACTCATCCGTATGTACTGCTCAACCATAAGGATAATCTGAACAGCATGTTCACACTGGCTCACGAAATGGGTCATGCGCTGCACTCGTATTACTCTGACAATGCGCTCTCCTATCGTGATGCGCAGTATACGATTTTCCTGGCAGAAGTAGCTTCGACAACCAATGAAGCACTGCTCATGGATTATCTGCTCAAGAAATCCACCGATCCAAAAGAAAAAATGTACCTGCTGACCTATTATGCTGATCAGTTCCGGACTACGGTATTCCGTCAGACGATGTTTGCGGAATTCGAAATGCTGGTTCATGCACGGGCTGAAGCTGGAGATGCACTGACTCCGCAGGAACTGTCCAAAATCTACTATGATCTGAACGTGAAGTACCATGGTGAAGGTATGACCGTGGATCAGGATATTGAAATGGAATGGGCACGTATCCCCCATTTCTACAACAGTTTCTATGTATACAAATACGCTACAGGATTCTCGGCTGCAACCAGCTTCTCCAAACAGATTCTGGAAGAAGGACAGCCTGCTGTTGATCGCTATCTGGGCTTCCTGAAAAGCGGTGGCAGTGACTATTCTATCAACATCCTGACCAAAGCTGGCGTAGATATGTCTACACCGGAGCCGATTCGTGAAGCGATGAGTGTCTTTGAGAAACTGGTCAGCGAAATGGAAGAATTGGCGAAGTAAGATGCTTCCTCCCCCTGAAAGTGATCTATTTCCAGCTTTTTATTCGTATCCTTTTTAATGGTGCAAAATAAAACAAGCAGGAGATGTTTATGTCAGGTTCGAATACTTTATATAAGTGAATAGGGTGTTTACTGACCTTAGAACGATCTCAAGGGGGGTATTACAATGAAATTTCAATGGCTTTTAATTTTGGGACTAATTTTTGCGCTGATTATTGCGGTATTTGCCGTAATTAACGTAGATCCGGTACAGGTCAATCTGTTATTCGACATGGTACAGGTTCCTCTGATCCTGCTGATCCTTGGCTGTGCACTGGTAGGTGGTCTGATTGTAGGCTTTTACGGTATCTATCGTCAGTATCGTCTGCAGCGTCAGATCAAGTCGCTTCAGGCTCAGGTTACCGAGCTGAGCAGCACTTCCGCAACAAGCAATCGTACAGCTGCCAGTGATGTGAACTTTGATACGATGTACGACAAGACAGATGGTTCTTCATCTGATTTCTCCGAACGCAAATTATAATCCAGCTGTATTTCACTGTATGGAAAAATCCACTTGCTTGCCGGCGGTCTATACCTGCGCCGGAATGCAAGTGGATTTTTCATGACAATGACTTTATCTATTTTTTTCACATAATATCAACATAAATAATTGATGCAAAAAAGGAGATCTCCCATGTCTATTACTATCAATCGCGAATATGTATTATCCCTGCTGCATGAATTACTATCGACTCCAAGCCCTACCGGCTATACTCATCATCTGATTGAGCGACTGCGCGAAGAAGCTGACAAACTAGGCGCGTCCACTTCCCTCAATCACAAGGGCGGTCTGATCATTACGCTGGAGGGTCACGACTCCTCCCGTACTATCGGTCTTAGCGGTCATGTGGATACACTGGGCGCTATGGTACGATCCATCAAATCCAGCGGTACGATCCGTCTGAGTATCGTAGGTGGGTTCAATATGAACAGTATTGAGAATGAATACTGTACGATCCATACCCGCAGCGGCAAAACGTATACCGGCACTATTCTGACGACCAAGCCATCGGTTCATGTATATGATAATGCCGATCAGCATAAACGCACGGAAGAGAATATGGAAGTACGCATTGATGAACTGGTATCTTCCAAAGAAGATGTAGAAAACCTGGGTATTATGGTCGGTGATTATATTTCTTTTGATGCGCGTCCGGTTATGACTTCAAGTGGATATGTGAAGTCCCGTCATCTGGATGATAAAGCCAGTGTAGCTGCATTGTTCGGACTGCTGGAATCGGCACATACTCATAACTGGAAGCCGGTTCATCGCGTACAGATCCTTATTTCCAACTATGAAGAAGTGGGTCATGGTGCCGCTTATATCCCGGGTGAAATTGATGAAATGATCGCGGTTGATATGGGTTGTATCGGTGATGACCTCAGCTGCAAAGAAACTGATGTCTCCATCTGTGTCAAAGATGCAACGGGTCCTTATGATTATCATATGACCGGCAAGCTGGCCGAACTCGCACGCGCAGAACAGATTCCATTTGCCCTGGATGTGTATCCTCATTATGGATCGGATGCTTCGGCTGCCCTGCGTGCCGGCAACAATATCCGCGCGGCACTGATTGGTCCAGGTGTGCATGCTTCGCATTCCATGGAGCGTACACACAGTGACGCAGTTATCAATACGGCGCGCTTGCTGGGAGCTTATATTACGGCTTAATCGTACATTTAATCAGGCTATAGGCTTATCTTCTTAAAAGATACAATAAAGCCCCCTGGAATCTGCAGCTTCTCTAAAAGAGAGGGGTAGGCAGATCCCAGGGGGCTTTGGTTATTAATAATCTATTTTCGCTTGTATGCCATATGCCGCCAACTAATTATCCCTGCTGTTCGATCTTCTCGGCAAGTTCATTTAGATAGGTCCAGCGCTCCATCAGACGCTCCATTTCCTGCTCAGCAGCTGTCTGTTCATTCATGAGTTCCTGCAGACGTCCCGAATCACTGAAAGAAGCTTCCATTTCTGTTGTGATGCGGCTCAGGTTCTGCTCGGCTGCTTCGATCATGCTGTCGATCTGCTCGTACTCGCGCTGTTCTTTGTAACTGAACTTGATCTTGTCGCGGGAAGAGCTGCGTTTGCCCGAATCAGCGCTATCATTTGCAGCTGCAGAGTTGCTATTTTTAGCAGAAACAGCGGTTGATGGGCCAGCTTGGTCATTCCAGGCATCCATTTTGGCCAGATGGGCTGTACGTTCTTCATACTCGCTGTAGTTACCGGCATGAATACTGACTACACCCTGTCCTTCAAAAGCAAAAATTTTGTCGCAGGTACGATCCAGGAAATAACGATCGTGAGATACAACCAGCACGACGCCCGGGAAATCATCCAGGTAATCTTCCAGTACAGTGAGTGTAGTAATATCCAGATCATTGGTAGGCTCATCCAATAGCAGCACATTGGGTGCCCCCATTAATACGCGCAGCAGATACAGTCTGCGCTTCTCGCCACCGGACAGCTTGGCAATCGGAGTCCACTGGGCAGAAGGCGTGAACAGGAAGCGTTCCAGCATCTGGGAAGCGGTCACTGAACTGCCGTCCGATGTACTGACTACCTCTGCGACTTCCTTGATGTATTCGATAACCCGCATGGATTCATCCATTTCCTGATGCTCCTGGGTAAAGTAGCCGAATTTGACAGTCTGACCGGCAATTACGCTGCCACTGCTCGGAGTCAAACGGCCGGAAATCAGGTTAAGCAGCGTCGACTTGCCTCGTCCGTTGGGGCCGACAATACCGATCCGGTCACCAGGTACCGCATGATAGCTCAGATCATGAATCAGTTCGCGTCCTCCCAGAGTGAGGGATACATGTTCCAGTTCGACAATCTGCTTGCCCAGTCGAGAAGAGACTGTCGATACCTGCATATTATCATCACGACGTCCGGGTGCATCGTTCTTGATCTGCTCAAAACGATCAATACGGGCTTTTTGCTTGGTAGTACGTGCTTTGGCGCCGCGGCGAATCCAGGCGAGCTCACGACGGAACAGATTCTGACGCTTGTCTTCGGCTGCTGCTTCGCGCTCTTCCCGATCTGCTTTGAGCTCCAGATAGCGGGAATAGTTCGCTTCATACCGGTACAGCTGTCCATGATCCAGCTCCAGCATCACTGTTGCCACACGGTCGAGGAAGTAACGATCATGCGTGATCATTAGCAATGCACCACGGCGTTTTTGCAAATATTGTTCCAGCCAGGTGACCGAATCATGATCGATATGGTTGGTCGGCTCATCGAGAATCAGCAGTTCGGCTGGCTGAATCAGTGCAGAAGCGAGAGCAACCCGTTTGCGCTGACCGCCGGACAATGTACCCATCAGAGCATCATAGCGACTAATTCCGAGCTTGGACAACACATTTTTGGCTTCACTTTCCAGTGACCAGGCATCCAGTCGATCCATATCCTGACTGATACGTACCAAATGGTTCTGTACTTCTGTATCTTCGGGATGCAGGTCCAGCTGCTCCATTACATTCATATAAGCACTGACTGTCTGTAGCTCTTCTCCGCCACCTTCGAATACCTGGCGCAGAACGGTTGCATTGGGGTCATACGGCGGATTCTGAGCCAGATAGCGGATGCGTACGCTATTATTAACAACGACATTACCACTATCGGGCTCTTCCAATCCGGCGATGATTTTGAGAAAAGTAGATTTCCCTGTACCATTTACACCGATAATACCGATCTTGTCCCGATCTTCCATTCCAAAAGATGCTTGATCAAATAATATTTTATCGCCAAAGCTTTTGCTTAGCGCTTCTACCGTCAATATATTCATTCGGACTCACCTTCTTGGGAACGTTGTCCCGCTAATTGATCTTGCTTATTAATCTGCTGTGTACATCCTTCCAGAAACAGTCCTGCTACAAATGAAGTGCGTTCATGCAGTTCCTGTTCCGTAAATTCGGGATTGAACATAATATCCATCTTGACCCGGTCCAGCATTCCGATATATGATTCGGCACACCAGCGTGGCTGCTGTACATTCGCTTCGATCAGCACCTGCTGCACAATATCCATGTAACGGAAAATAAAATTACGCATATACTCCATCAATTCCGGATCATTATTTGGTGCGCGGAATACCAGCTTGGTATATTTCCTCCGTTCAAAATGATACGTTGTATGATGAGCTGCGATCACATGCAGTTTGTCTGCCAGCTGCCGGCAGTGCTGCAGCGCGTCCTGAAGCTTCTCCAGGAAATACTCGCAATCACGCCGGGTTACAGCCAGACATAATTCCTCTTTGCTTTTAAAGTATAAATATACGGTTCCTTTGGCAATTCCGGCTCGATGCGCGATGTCTGAAATTTTCGTCTCATAAAAACCGTCCAATCCGAAAAGTTCATAGGCAGCGTCCAATATTAATTCCAATTTGTCTCCTGTTGTGCCGCTCATCCGCCCACCTCCTCTATCTACCGCTTAATCCTACCCGGTGCAAGCTTAAGCTAAATTAAAAATAACAGTGCAGCCGCCCCACCAACAATGGAACTGACTGCATTCACCATATCATTGTTCATCCAGCGCCAGCCTCGTGCATGTATCGTAGGCTGACCACAGTGAACGGTAGTCTCTACCTGCTTGCCGCATACCGTGCAGCGGTACATTAGCTGTATGGTCGCTCCCAGATACGAATCGGCAAAACAACCTACCAGACCACCTACAAGACCTGCTGCCAGCATCAACCACCCGTCAGCAATCGATGCTGTCCCCGCTGCCATGCTGCTCGCAGCAGGAAGTGGTGATACCAGCGTGAACAACCAGGCCGCCAGACCGATAATAAAGCCCGCCAGAGCCGCCGCTGTCGTCCCGCGAAATGAGACTCCACCGGAAGCGCCCGGCTCCAGTACACGTCCATTTAGCACGGAACGAGGCGGTTTACGGCTGAGGCTACCAATCTCGGTTGCCCAGGTATCGGCCGTCACAGTTGCCATAATGCCTATAAAACCAAGTGTCCAGCCCGGATGGGGCCAGATGGCATTACCGATACAGAGCAGCATGCCCAGGCCTCCATTGGCAAATACCTGCCCGGCATCCCGGCGTGAACCTTTGGCATAATCCTGTTCCATACTTCGTTTACGCTCACGTTTCATTCGGGATAATACACTGCCGCTGATAAAAAATAAAATCAGCAGGCCGAACCAGAATAAATTGCCGGCTCCGTAATAGATCGTTCCCATAATAGTCGCAGCTATTGCTCCTGATGCGGATAACCAGTGCTTATGATAACCAAGCGCCGCAAGCAGTCCGGCACAGACTAAACCAATCAACCAATCCATCATTAATCCGTGATGCGGCAGGTTCCCATGGAATTCCCCGCGTAGATCAGTTCAAATGTGTCACCGGCTGCTGTAGGCCCCACACCTTCCGGTGTGCCGGTGAAAATAATATCGCCGGCTGCCAGACCGTACGTATCACCGATATGAGCAATAATCGTATCCAGTGAAAAAATCATATTCCGTGTAGAACCCAACTGCACCTGCTGACCATTTTGTAGCAGTGCAAACTCCTGATTCAGCCATGCTTCCTGATCTGGAAACGGGATAAACTCCGTTACCGGCGCAGAATTTTTGAACCCTTTGGCTGCAGTCCATGGATGGCCTTTTTGTTTCAGTACAGTCTGTACATCACGCAGGGTAAAGTCGATCCCCAGTGCCAGACCATTTACGAGCTGATCGGCTGTCATGCCCGGCTCGTAATCTTGTCCGATTCGTACAACCAGTTCTGCTTCATAATGAATGCCTCCCTGATTAAAAGGAAGCTTCAGCTCGGCATCCTCCAGCTTCACGGCAGCATGGGAAGGCTTCAAAAAGATCATGGGTGAGGTTGGAACCTCATTGCCCAGTTCCTCTGCATGAAGACGATAATTACGGCCTACACAGTATACGTTTTGAATAGCGGTCATTGAACATTCTCCTCTGTATATGAATTGGTTCGATCACGCAGATTATGAAATGGCATTGCCTTTGATATCAAATTGAATCGTACCGGACAGTGTCTGTAATCTTCGCAGCAGCGCTTGTCCCTGATCTTCCGCCATCGGTACCGGCTGACCCAGATTCGCAGTATACGGAATGACCTGCATGCTGCAATCTCCTTTGACCGTGCATCTGGCCTGGAATACAGCGGTATCCCAGGTCTTTTCCGTCAGGGAATGGGTGAAAATAAAATTACCGGTACTGTAAGCAATCCATTTGCCTTTGTACTGCTCCAGTCCCTGCAGCACATGTGGATGCCCTCCGATGACCAGATCGGCTCCGGCATCGACAAAGCGATGCGCCAGATCGTTCTGATGTGCAACTGTCGTATCCGAGCGTTCGACGCCCCAGTGAGCAATAACGACTACCAGATCGGCTTGACGATGGGCTTCCTGGATAGATGCTTCTGCAGCAGAAGCATCATAGGCCGTAGCTACGCCAGGCTGGTTGGCTCCGGCGTTCCAACTGGTCTCCGGAATAACACGACTGAAACCGAGCAGCGCGATTTTGATCCCTTTACGCTGAAAATACACCGGCTCATAGGCACGCTTGCTGTCATTGCCGGCACCGACATAAGCGATGCCGCTGCTATCCAGCTGTCTGATTGTATCCTGCAGACCGGTAATTCCCTGATCCAGAATATGATTGTTGGCCAGATTCACGGCATCAATTCCGGCTTCGGCCATATGCGGAAGCGCCTGTGGCGACGATTTGAACGCGTACGTTTTATCTGCAGCGGTCGTCGCCGAATCCGTCACCGGCGTCTCCAGATTCACTACGGACAGATCATCGGATGCGAACAGCTTGCGTACATACTCATACGGATAATCATACCCTTTTTGAGCCAGTAGTTCACCGACTTTACCCGAGAACATGACGTCTCCGCCAAAGCTCATCGTTACGGTCTGTCCGGATGGTGCAGCAGGAGTTGCAGGCTGCAGATCGGCTGAAGGCTCTGCTGACAGCTGATCCGGCTGGGCCTGAGAAGATGGATTCTGCGCAGGTTCTGTTTCAGTCGGCGCAGAATCATCCTCTGCAGATTCGGAAGGCTGGGAATCTTTTGCAGTCGAATCTGTCGTCGAATCCTGAGATGCTTCACTGCTATCCGCAGAATCCGTCTCGCTTTGATTGTCTGTATTTTCATCGGAACTCGGTCTATCTTCTGTTGCGGTATGATCTGAAATGCCTGGTGCAGCCAGTCTGGCTGGCTGATCAGCTGCTGGTGAAATCGCAGCAGTCTGCTGTCCCTTTGGCTGTGCAACATGCAAGTAATACGCTCCGACCAGGACAATCGCAAGTGCGAGCCCGGTATTCAGCATAATCCATAGCCGAATCCGGCGTCTGCGCCGCCTTTTGGCATCCAGTCTGTGTTGACGGGATTGTTCTGATCTCGTGGTATACATAGAATACTCCTTTAATTATACGTCCTGTCTATTATAGCAGGTTACACTTACAGGCGGAAAGAATAGCGTATCCACCGATAATGCAGTCTTCATAGATCACTCGTACTTATTTGGGAAAAGATACAAGATATATGTCCAGTTTATTGTAAACATGCACAAAAGCCCTCCACCAGACGTGAAGGGCTTTTGATTGATTATTGATTGAGTTCTATAAATCATTGTGATGTATCTGGTATACCTGTCATACATCATTTGTCTGATCCGTGATTACTTATACACTTTACGAAATGGAATTCGGTTTAACGAACACCGTCCGGTAATTGTACAGCACGCTGCGCTTCTGCAGCTGCCGCATCCCGGGCAGTACGAATACAATCAGGTAGTCCGACTCCATCATATCCGGCACCCAGTAGTATCAAGCCCGGGCGCTGCTCTGCCAGCTCTGCACGCAGCTGGGCAATATCTTTCATATGTCCAACAGGATACTGCGGCATAGAACGATGCAGACGTGTAATCTCCGTAAAGATCGGCGTTGCTTCAATCCCCATCAGTTCCTTCATATCGCGCAGTACACGCCGTGTAATCTCTTCGTCGCTCTCATCGACGATTTCCTCATCGCCTGCACGCCCCACATAAAAGCGCATCAGTACCCGATCATCCGGGCTGGTATGCAGCCATTTGGTGGAGGTCCAGGTACATGCTGTAATCGTGCGTCCTTCCTTGCGTGGTACGAGGAATCCGGAACCATCATATTCGGTCTCTATATCCTTGCGGTCAAAAGCCATTACCACATTCGCTACCGATACATAGTTAATCCGGTCCAGTGCAGATGTATCCGTGTGTGGCTTCAGCAGTGGCGCCGCTGCAAAAGTAGGAACCGTAATAATTACATGTTCCGCTTCGAGTGTACTACCATCGCTCAGAGTGATCGTATACAGTCCATCCTGATAGTTGATAGACTCTGCACCCGTATTCAGCTTCAGCTGCACTGAATCGCTCAGCGACTGCTCCAGACGTTCGGTTAGACTCTGCAGACCGCCGCGAAAAGTATAAAAGGCACTTTTCTTGGTTCCTGTATGAGTCTCTACCGGTTTGCGTCCGGTATTCATGCCTTTGATCAGACTGCCATACTCGCGCTCTACCGCACCAAATTGCGGGAAGGTAGCCTGCAGGCTGAGTTTGCGTGTATCCCCTGCGTAAATGCCTGCCAGCAGCGGCTCGGTTACATTTTCCAGTACTTCCTTGCCAAGACGACGTTCGATAAAGTCACCCAATGACTCATCTTCTCCATCCATTTTGGGCGGCAGCAGGAAATCTTCCAGTGCGCGGATCTTGCCATCCATCGAGATCAGGTCACTTTCCATAAAGGGACGCAGCTCGGTCGGGATGCCAAGTACAAGACCCGATGGCATCGGATGAAGCTTGCCATCATGCAGGATATAGGTTTTTTTGGCATTCGGATTGGTCGTGACCAGATCGTCTCCCAAGCCTACCTCTTCAGCCAATTCGGTCATGGCTGTCTTACGGGCCAGATAGGAATCGGGCCCTTTTTCAATTACAAATCCGTCACGATGCAGCGTATGCACCTTGCCACCGAGTGAACCGGACTGCTCTATAATCGTAATCTGTGGCGTCAATTCCTGCTCCGCAAAGAACTTGCGCATATAAAAAGCGGCACTCAGACCCGTAATCCCGCCGCCTATAACTGCAATACGACGTTCAGATGAAGTCATTAGACATGCACCTCTTTGTATTTACGGAGTACTTCGTCAGCCAGCAGCTCCATGTATAACGGGTCTGTATTCAGGGAATCAATACGCATCAGACGCATATCAATCTCTTGCGCCAACTCCTGGGCTTCGATATCGAGATCATACAGAACCTCCAGATGGTCGGAAACGAATCCGATTGGAGCGACCAGTACGTACTCGACCTGCTGTTCACGCAGTTCCTGCATCGTATCCAGCACATCCGGTCCCAGCCAAGGCTCGGCTGTACGACCGGCACTTTGCCAGGTGAACTGCCAGGATGGAACATTGGCACGTTCCGCAATTGCTGCAGAAGTCTCCAGCAGCTGGTCGCGATACGGATCACCCATGCTCAGGATGCGCTCGGGCAGACTGTGAGCGCTAAACAGTACGCGTACCTGATCACGTGTAGCCCCAGCTTCTTCAAACAGCTCCAGCTTCGCATTGACACGATTGGACAGTGTCTCGATCAGTTTGGGATGCATATGATAACTCTCGATAAACGAGATATTCAGATGATGCTCCTCGGCTGTCTGTTTGGCACGCTTGATATACGTACCTACACTCATCGTGGAATAATGCGGTGCCAGTACGATACCGATTGCTTCTGTAATACCATCCTGTACCATCTGCTCTACACCGTCTTCGATAAATGGGAACGCGTGCTTAAGACCTTGATAGCATACAAATTCCACATCGGAACCAGAAGCCAGTTCATTCAGTGCACGCTGCATACCGGCTACCTGATTATCCGTATTTTCTCGCAGCGGGAATACTCCGCCGACAATCGCTTCATAACGATCTTTCAATTCTTTTAATTGCTCCGGGCTAGGCGCATTGCCGCGACGGATATGCGTATAATAAGCTTCTACGTCCTCCAGACTTGCCGGAGTACCATAGGACATTACGAGAACACCAATTTTCTTGTTTGCCATTACAAATCACCTCAGTCAAAGTAATAAACGATTATTTGGATGTTGTACGCTGCTGCAGAACCTGTGCAGAATACTCATGCACATAGTCAGTCAATTCTTTTAATTTATCAATGGAAGCTTCCGGGAACAGTCCATGACCCAGGTTAAAGATATAACCGGGCTCCTGCAATCCTTCATCAATAATTCGCTTGGCATGCTGATGAATCAGTTCGGACGGACCTGTCAGCACATAAGGATCCAGATTCCCCTGTACGGCATAATTGCCACCCAGCCTGCGGCGTCCTTCGTTAATCGATACCCGCCAGTCGAGTCCAATCACATCAACAGGCAGACCATTCAGCTCAGGCAGCAGTTCACCTGAACTCACACCCGGGAAATAGATCTTCGGTACGTCCAGATCACGCAGTTCGTCAAAAATATAACGAATCGTCGGCAATACATAAGTACGGAAATCAGCCGGAGAGAGCGCTCCAACCCAGCTATCAAACAGCTGGAAGGCTTTGCCTCCATTCTCGACATGTTTGCGCAGATAGGTGGCTACCATATCGCCCAGCTTGCGCATCAGACTATGCCACAATTCGGGCTCGCTGTACATCATCGTCTTGGTACGAATATAGCTCTTCGAAGGTCTCCCTTCGATCAGGTAACTGGCAATCGTAAACGGTGCTCCGGCAAAAGTAATCAACGGCACATCCAGCTCACGATCCAGAATACGGATCGTCTCCAGTACATGGGACAGATCGCGCTCTACATTAATGGGACGCAGACGCTCCACATCAGCTGCAGTACGAATCGGGTTATCAATAACAGGTCCGATATTTTTGACGATATCAAAATCGATACCGATCGAAGCCACCGGATTCATAATATCCGAATATAAAATAGCCGCATCGACCCCAAGCTTGCGAACAGGCATCAAGGTCACTTCGGCAGCCAGTTCAGGCTGCTGGCAAATTTCCAGCAGGCTGTATTTTTCTTTGATTTTCTGATAGTCCGGATCATAGCGCCCTGCCTGTCTCATATACCAGACCGGCAGACGGTCGATATCCTGTTTGCGACAGGCGCGTATGAAGGAGTCATTATAAGTCATGAATGGGTCCTCCGCGTCAGTAAATGGGCTTGACTTATGTTGTGCCAAACGCATTCAAATTATTTTCCGCAATAAAAATACTCACAAGTTAATTATGCGCTTTTTCGGGAGAGGTAACAACCTCCCTACTATGAATATCCAATGACAATCCTATGAACGGGGCTGGACAGACGAAGGATGTGAAGCGAATAAATAAAATGGCATTTCCTGTTTCACTAGATGAAAACGTGTTTTGTTTTTCCTGTTTATCTGCTACAATAACAATCTAGTGGGTATAACATATAGTATACTAATAGAATGGACTTTTTTAAGGAAGTGAAACAGGATGCGCTTTTCAAAATCAAAATTGGAGTCCTGGCAGATCAATTTAATGGTGCTATGGTTCGGCCAATTTCTTGTTAACGCCGGGACGACAATGATCGTTCCTTTTATTGCTCTCTACCTGTCGCAGGACATTGGCGTACAGGGTGAGCATCAGATTGCAATCTGGTCCGGAGTAATCTTCGCGGCCAACTTTGTCACCTCGTTTATTTTCCAGCCGCTCTGGGGTAAATTATCCGACCAGTACGGACGCAAAGTCATGCTACTGCGTTCGGGGTTCGGGATGGCGATTGTTTTTACAGCCATGGGTTTTGCTACGCAGGCATGGCATTTACTCGTACTGCGTCTGATCAACGGGACGATCTCGGGTTTCAATCCGGCATCCACCTCCCTGATCTCCAGTAATACCCCCAAGGAAAAAATGGGCTTTGCGATGGGAATTAGTCAATCCGGCACCGTAGCCGGCAGCATTCTCGGACCGCTTATCGGTGGTATCATGGCAGACACTGTCGGTTTCCGTTATATTTTCTACATTACAGGTGCTTGTATTTTTATGGCGAGTCTGCTGGCTCTGTTCCTCGTTAGAGAGAAGTTCGACCGTTCTGCTGCTGCACAGATGCCCAAAGTATCGGTATTATCCGGTCTGCGTGAGCTGAGCCTGACACCGCAGCTGCCCGCTCTGTTCACTGTCACTCTGCTGCTGCAGTTCGCCATGATCAGTCCGATGACCCTGCTGCCTCTGTATGTACAGAAATTGCAGGGTTCGATAGAGAATCTTGCTTTTTGGTCAGGTCTGGTCAGCGCCGTCACCGGTCTGTCGAATATGCTCATGGCACCTATACTCGGAAAGGTCAGCGACAAGTATGGAGCACATAGGGTACTTACCTTTTCCCTGATTGGTGCCGGGCTAATGCTGATCCCGCAGGCTTTTGTGCAGAACGTCGGCCAGCTCATTGCCGTGCGTTTCCTGATGGGATTATGTATGGGTGGTCTGCTGCCAAGCGTCAATTCGCTGATCCGCTACTATACGCCGGATGGCATGGAGAGTCGTGCATTTGGCTTTAACAGCAGTACGACTGCCCTCGGCAATATGACTGGCTCTGTTATGGGTGGTGTACTGGCAGGATTTATCGGTATCGAGGGATTGTTTATTATGTCAGGGATCATGCTGCTGCTCAATATGTTATGGGTACGAACCAAGCTGTATACCCGCCCAACTGCCGACAAGCATCATCGCTCTGCTTAAAATTGTGGATATACCAGAATTTTATTTTTTGGCATGTTCCCGATCTCTATAAAGTAAAAAGAGGCTGTACGATCCTATAATCAGGATGGTACAGCCTCTTTTTACTAAACACTACATTTTTATCAATACCACATCAGAGTGAAGGAATGGGAATTGGGTCAAAGGACGACCCTGGAGCCAGGTAATCTACCTTTTCTCCCATCGCGGATTCCCTGGCTCCACCGGAGGACGTGACCTAATCCTATTCCGTAACGGATATTGATATACCTCTTCAGTATCCAAAAACAGCCGATCAACAAAGCACTTATACACTTATGCCACTATACGCAGTAGCCTGCTCAAAAACCAATGTCAGCCTTTAACCCGTGCCAATGCCAATCCATCATAAGCCGGCAGCAGCGTACCGGTCAGGCGCGGATCGGATACGATGCGGCGGTTAAATTCACGTACGGCCTGTATAGCAGGTCCATTTCTATCCAAATTGAGTGTTCTGCCACGCAGCAGCAGATTATCCCCGGCAATAACGGCGCCGGGATTGGCGAGTTCAATCGCGTAATCCAGATAATTCAGGTAATTCAGTTTATCCGCATCTATAAAAAAGAAATCGAAGCGCTGCCCTTCCTCTTTCAATTGCTCCAGACTCTTCATCGCCTCGCCAACCCGGTACTCTACCTGATCGCCGTAGCCGGCCAGACGCAGATTTTCATGAGCCAGCTGGGCATAAGCTGGCTGCAGCTCCAGAGATACGATCCTTCCCTCTTCGCCCAGTCCACGAGCCATGCATACCCCGCTATATCCGCCAAGCGCACCGATCTCCAGCACCCGTTTGGCTCCGGATAACTGGATCAGCATGGTCAGCAGTCTGCCATAACCGGGTACCACCGACACCTCGGGCATGCCTTTCTCACGGATCGTCTGCTTGATCTGCAATAGCAGCTCATCTTCCTCGATCAGCTGCTCCATATATTCTTCTGCACCTATTACATTTTTGTCTGTCATCTCTTATCTAACTCCTTCAATCCTAATCTTTCGTCTGTGTCTGCCGATACTGTATTCAGAGCCTGCAGACTGTCAAAATTCATTTTGCCGATGAATAAATAAATTCCCCCAAATTTTGGAGAAACGTTTGTAAGTATACCGGCATTCACCTATACTAGATTGTATGGTTTTGAGACCGAACTCACAAGTTGAATTGTGAAAGCTATAGGAGTTGAATATATATAATGAAACAGCTTGAACTGATTGCGACCTGCCCGATGGGTATCGAGGCTGTCGTAGCACGTGAATTAAAATTGCTTGGTTATGACGATACTCGTACCGAAAATGGGCGTGTCCGGTTTACCGGTGACTTTATCGATATTTGCCGATGCAATTACTGGCTGCGTACTGCAGACCGAATCGTTATCAAAATGGGAGAATTCCCGGCAACCACCTTTGATGAACTGTTTGAGGGAGTCAAAGCGATTCCATGGGCAGACTTTATTCCGGAAGACGGCGAATTCCCCGTATCCGGGCGTTCCCAGAAATCCCAGCTGAGCAGCGTACCCGCTTCCCAGGGGATTGTGAAAAAGGCTGTCGTGGACAAACTGACCCAGACCTACGGTACCGAGTGGTTCCAGGAAGACGGCGCACTGTATTCCATCGATGTCTCCCTGTATGAAGATACCGCACTCATTACTCTGGATACAACAGGACCTTCACTGCATAAGCGTGGCTACCGCAAGCACGCCACCGAAGCTCCACTCAAAGAGACCATGGCTGCTGCACTGATTCTGCTGAGTCGCTGGGGCCCGCATCGTCCATTGTACGATCCATTCTGCGGTTCCGGTACACTGCTGATCGAAGCGGCCATGATTGGCTGGAATATTGCACCCGGACTGCGCCGTACCTTCCCATCTGAAGGCTGGAGTATCATTCCCGATGAACTGTGGGAACAAGCCCGTGATGAAGCATTTGACGCAGTCAAGGATGATATTCCTCTGCAGCTGACCGGCAGCGATATCGATCCGGAAGCGATCGAGATTGCCCAAGCATGCGCGAAAAGTGCCGGACTGGGCAACGAGATTGAATTCAAGGTTATGCCGGTATCCCGTATTCAGCCGCAGGGCAAATTCGGCTGTATCGTTACCAACCCGCCATATGGTGAGCGTCTAAGCGAGAGCAAAGAAGTAGAAACCATGATCCGTGCGCTGGGCAAATCCTCGATTTACCTGCCGGACTGGTCGGTATTTGTAATCACACCAACACGTCACTTTGAACAATTCTTTGGACGCAAGGCAGACAAGCGTCGCAAGCTGTACAATGGACGGATCGAATGTCAATTCCTGCAGTATCTCGGTCCATTGCCGCCTCGTACCGATCGCGAAGAAACGGCTGTACACTAATAGACGATTTATTATGATTGACCAAGCAGCTTATATGCTGCCTGCAACACTACTTTTTGAGCCTTTATTTAGCTTAAGTCGATACTATCGCAGCCATGCATAAGAGGCTGCTGCCTCTTTATTGTAAACGACAGATCAATTTGGAAAAATGGAAGTAAACACCGCTTGCCGGTCCTGCTTCCGATACGCAATAGCACAGCGGCGAATTCTGCATACAGCAGCCCGGTTCGCCGCTGTGCTATGTGTTTACTTACTTTAATTATGTAAATGCCAGGTAAGAAGAAATCACAGCATATCTGGCTTTTCAGCAAGGGGGCTATCTTTTTGGAATATCTATCTTCCCGTCCACAGCGCAAAAGCTGGATTCAGCGTCTACTGTGGCCCTTTGCCCCGATCAGAATAGACTATCTGCTCTTTTTGATCCTTATCATGGGCAAATTAATTTATCTGCACAGCAATCTGCATGTACAAAATATTGATATGAATACACTCGATAAAATCACTGCGCTGGGCTCGGTGCTGCTAGCTTCCTTCTGGACGCTCTGGCTGCCAAGACGCGGACGTATCGCTGCCTTGATCATACTGGATGTGCTGC
Source organism: Paenibacillus shenyangensis (assembly GCF_000346635.1). Classification (NCBI taxonomy): domain Bacteria; kingdom Bacillati; phylum Bacillota; class Bacilli; order Caryophanales; family Paenibacillaceae; genus Paenibacillus; species Paenibacillus shenyangensis. The sequence goes on along the minus strand of NZ_AOIG01000017.1, from coordinate 86,151 downwards.
TAAGCTTCCTTATGTTCGCAGACCTTGTCTATTTCCGCTATTTTCAGGATTTCATTACCATTCCGGTACTGATGCAGGCTGGTCAGGTGGAGTCGCTGGGTGGCAGTATCCGTGAACTTATTCATACTTCGGATATCTGGTTGTTTGCAGACTGGATAGTACTGCTGGCGGCAGGAATTTATCTGATCGTGCGTCGTATTCGGCGCCGTCATAGCTATCGCTCCAATATGTATACAGCTCATTCCGCTTACGCTTCAAGTCGTAGTCGTCGTGTAGTTACACGCCTGATCCAAGGAGCTGTTATCTTCGCACTGGGCTGGGTACTCACTTTTGCTCCAATCAAATACGCTACTTCTACCTGGGCGGTAGGCCTGTTCGTCGGGAACTGGTGGAATATGTCACTATATAATGTCACCGGACTGCTCGGATTTCATGGCTATGATGTATACCGGTATGCCGAGGATCACTGGGGCAATGGCAATCAGATGTCAGCACAGGCAACAGACGAAGTCAAAGACTGGTTCGATGACAAACAGAAAAACCGTGCTCAAAAAGGCGATGATGCCCTATTCGGTGCTTACAAAGGCAGTAACGTTATCGCTGTTCAGGGTGAAGCCTTTATGAATTTTGTAATCGGCAAAAAATTCAACGGCCAGGAAATTACGCCCAATATCAATCGTCTGATGAAAAGCAGTATGTATTACAGCCAGTACTATCATCAGACCGGACAGGGCCGCACATCCGATGCCGATATGGCTTCCAATGCGTCTCTTCATCCGCTTCCAACCGGATCTGTATTTACCCGGTATGCGGATCATGAGTATGATACATTGCCACAAATTCTGAAAAAACAGGGCTATGGATCTTACGTCTTCCATGCCTATGAGCCAAGCTTCTGGAACCGCTCGGTTATGTATCAGAATATGGGTTACGATCATTTCTACAGCAAAGAAGACTTTACGATCGACGAGCCGCTCGGCTGGTCACTGGGTGACAAGTCCTTTTTCCGTCAATCGATCGAGAAAATGTCTGCCGAGAAGCAGCCTTTCTATTCTTTCCTGATTACGCTGTCCAGCCATCATCCGTTTACACTGCCTGCTTCTGTGCAGGAGCTGGATATGGGTGATCTGACAGGCACGACTTTCGGCGACTATATTCAGTCTCTGCACTATGTCGATGCCGCACTTGGCGAGATGGAAAAGGATATGAAAAAAGCCGGGCTATGGGATAATACGATCCTCCTGTTCTACGGCGATCACGACGATTCGCTTAAGGATAAAGCTCCTATGGAGGAATTCCTGGGCAAACCGCTGACCGACCTGGATATGGAGCAGCTTATGAATCAGGTACCGATGCTGATTCATCTACCGGATGGTAAACACGCTGGTACGTATGATATTCCTGCCGGACAGCTGGATATGACTCCATCCATCCTTCACCTGCTTGGTGTAGAAGCAAGCCCGTATTACCTGATGGGTAATGATATGTTCGATACCAAGGAAAAGAAACTGGTTGTACTGCGTACCGGTGCTTTTACGGATGGCAAAGTATTCTATATTCCTTCGGCAGACGGGATCTTCGAACATGGTACTGCCTATGACATGAAGACTCGTGAAGAGACAGATGTAGAACGTGCTCGAGACAGTTATGATGAAGCCCAGAAACGGCTGAATATTTCGGATGAAGTGATCACGCATGATCTAATCCGTCAGTTCCACAAGGATACTGCTGCTCAATAAGCAGACGAATACAGCCATTCGGAGATACTTTCGCGCTAATCTACGAACGGACGAATCTTTCTTGATAAAATAATTCCAACCCAAAAGCCTCCATTTCCTACTCCTGCGGGAGTAAAGAAATGGAGGCTTTTGTTGAATCATAACAGCCAAATTAAGCTGTAAATAGCAGAATCACTTACTGCCGTACACATATTGAGTATAACCGAATGAATCGCGATCCTTTAGGCTTGAGCCGAAGGCTTCTTCACAAACTTGGCGACTTTCTCCAGTACTTCATCTTCGGTCGGAGCGCTGACATAGCGGCCATTGATAAACACAAAGGCGCGCTTGCCGCAAGGTCCGCAGTAGGATTTGCAGCCGATTTTGATCTCGGCATCCGGTGCCAGCTTTTCAAGCTTGGGTAGTATCGTTTTCAGACGGATATGATTGCATTCATCACATACGCGTATATCGTTAGCCATGAAAATGTCCCTTCTTGATCATCTTAGTGATGATGATGACCGTGGTCGCCTTTAGAAGGATTGGTAATTACAAAGCCTTCTTCTCCGGTGTACAGATAGTCGATTTTGACGCCATCCAGCCAGGATTCGTTAGGATCAACAGCCACATCAATTTCTTTATCGGTAGTTACGATTTCTTCGTTAGCCTGGGGCTCGCCCAGATCAAGACCGTAATGTACATGGTCTCCGTGAGAATGCGTAACAAACACGCGCAGTTTCAGGCCTTCATTTTCAGGCTTGTCTATTTCTTTTTTCAGTACTTTGGCAGCATTACGGGTGATTTTGACTTTCATGAGATCAGCTCCTTGGGATCAACTTGCCTGCAGCAGGCAGGAAACAATACTACTATTGTATAACTGGCATCTGCATTACGCAAGGACAAACCAGACCTTATCGCTGCGGAGTATAGTCGACCAAGGCCATCTTGCTTTCCGCTCTGGATACGAACCAGTTCATCATGAGCAGCGTAACCCCAATATCATCGATCGGCATAAAAGGCATCACATCAGGCATTACCCAGTATACGAGTACCGGTATGGCGAACAGCAATTTTTCCCGCAGAGGAAGCTGTTTGGAGGTCAGCAAGCCGGGCAATTTTCTAAATACATTCATCCATTGTTTGGCTGAAAATAATCGGGTCCATTTAGACAAAGCGTATCTCTCCCTTATATGTGAATAGCAAACAAATTGTAATATATAAAAAAAGATATCCTCACTGCACACCGAATAGCGTAGCTGATACAAGGACATCTTCTATATAATACGTTTGAATATCAAAAAGTTTCATTATTTCACATAGACTTATACATTTCAGTTCAATTAATTCGAGCCAAATAACTGCTTCCATAGACGTTTGGGATAATAAAACGGCCCATCCTGTTCGACAGAAGAGGACTTGCTGTACGAAGGACTGGCCGCAGCCTGTTTATACATATACGACTTGTGAATGATACCGGTGTCATTAATGCGTACGAATGCATAGAGGAACAAGGCCATTAATAATGCGATAATCCTGTATTTCATCCAGCATTACACCTCCTTCAGTCGTATAGTCCGATACTTTTAATTACTTACATAATTAACCATAGTAGTTGGTAATGTAAACGCCATATGTTTTTTTATGTTAAGAATTTTCCCAAACCAAAAGCGCCTCACCGGATCGATGGGCGCTTTTGTATACATATTGTTATGTCTGTCACTCAGTTGCTGGATTAGACGCTGAAATTGCTGCTTTTGTTACTTCCAGTCGGTGGTGTAGTTCCTGTTTTTGCACCGCCTGTTGGTGTGGAAGATCCAGTATTGCTGTTGGAGGAAGCAGTAGCACTTGTAGAGCCGGAATTAGAAGATTTGTCAGAGCTGCTGTCTTCGTCCTGATGCTCTTTGAATTCAGCCAATTCGGTTTTCACTTCTTCGGTAGCAGTCTGAATTTGCTCTTTCCATTCTTTGGCTACACCGATCGATTCTTTGACTACTTCGACTACTTCGCGGCCTTTTTCGGTAACTTCATGACCTTTTTCATTCATAACCGGTCCTTTTTCTTTCACCAGTTCAGCCAGTTCGACCAGACTTGCACGCATTTCTCTGCCTGTTTTTGGAGACAGCAGTGCTGCTACCCCTGCGCCAATCAATGCTCCTGCGATCATGCCATATACCAATTTCGATGTTTGCTGTTCCATTATTATCTCTCCCATTCTCGTATAGTGTACTCTGCTTTCTATTACCCACAGAGACAGCAATTATCCCACTTTTGTGAAAACGTACACATATTTGTATCTTTCGGAGCAGAAAAACAGTCCATACAGGGATTACAGACGCAGATTCTCTACTACTGCGCCTATAGCAAACTATACATATCGATTATTTTATAACAAATAGCCCTTTCCCGGTAAACGGAGAAAGGGCTATGATTACTTCTGTATACGATAGACGCAGCATTGTCCACCTTTGGCAATACATTCGGTACGCGTGACTTTGGCACCCAGCAGTGTCTCGAATAACTCCTGCTCACAGTGACAGGCAACATTATATTGATCGGCTACCCGGTTAATCGGGCAGTTAAATTCATATATTGTAAATTCATCCGGCCGAGTCTGTTCATAACTTGCCATATACCCGCTGTTCTGCTGAATATCCGTTAGCGTAGCTACCCGCTCACCAAGCGTCTGCTGTTCCATCAGCGGCTGATAACGGCTCAACAGTTTGCGTTTGCGACCTTCGAATACCCTGGCAATATCTTCTTCATCCAATTCATCCAGCAAATCAATCGCCAGTTGATGATAATTATGCGGAAAGTACTCTTCTGCCCGCTCGCTGAGACGAAAGCGCAGATAAGGTCTTCCGGTCGGAATCTTCACTGTCTCTGCCAACAGCATTCCTTCCTGCTCCAGAGCCTGGATATGACGTCTGACCGCCATTTCGGTAATATTCAGTTCCCCTGCCAGATCCGAGACGCTCGCCGGGCCCCGGGTTTTTAAAATCATCATGATTGTACGCCGGGTCGACGGCTCCTGGTTGGATTTCATTCCCTGACCCCCTTGCATCAAAATAAAAAATGACCCTGTTCGCTGTTGTCAGCGACAAGGGTCACATCATCCCTTTAATAATACCGTTATTGTAGCTTATCCGGCTGGGGATGTAAATTTAAAACTGTATAAAAGCAGCAGATTTCACCCATTTACACATAGATCAGGACGATGTGGAAGTACCCAACTCCTGATCAAGATAGCTGCTGACCTGTCCAATAAAGGTATGCAGGATCTCGGGCATTACCGGTGTCAGCGCATGAAGTTCACCACGTGGCCAGTCATAATAATCCTGAACCAGTGGACGGCGCAGACGAACCAGTTCCATCAGCTGTGCAGCTGTATCCGGGTCTACTACTTTCTCGTCACGCATAATATCTACAATATCCTCATAGCTGCTGGCATCGCGCATAATGAATCCATCGATCAAGTAGCTACCGATATCTGTTACACATTCTACCGCCAGATGAAGTGCCCGTTCCTGTACCATGCCAGAAGTCAGGCTGCCATCCCAGGCTGAAGCCACCTGTGTCAATGCTGTACGGACTTCATCCAGCGCATGAATACGACGCTCGATCTGTTCACGATTTACATAATACATGGTGAAGCACCGCCTTAATATTCGTAGTCGACAGCGATCGTTGATTCTTTGACCGTAGCGATATAATCAATTACTTTAACATGCTCGGGGTGAACCTGATAAGCCTGCAGTCCGTCCATATCATCAAATGTAGTAATCAGAGCTACATCATAGGAACGCTCACTGCGAATCAGATCGATCCCTACTTCGATGGAACGAAGGGATTCTACTTTGCCTTCCAGATTACGCAATTTGGACACGGCAGTATCAATAACGGCTGGGGAAGCTTCTTTGAATTTGAACAATACAATATGCTTGATCATAACAAGAATGTCTCCTTTGGCTAATGGGATTCCATTCCAGCATGCGGTTCACCGGAATATGTACTTTATTATGGTATCATATTCCGCCCAGATTTATTACACGAAATCTTTTATATCCTTTTGTAGAGAAAAACCCATGCTTTTATAACGAAAAGCGTACTAATAAAGTCAGCAGAAAAACAGAAAATAATATAAAATACGACCAGACAAACATGATGAACAACAGCAAAAGGAACCTCTTTAAAAGAGGTTCCTGATTGACTTTATTGAGTTATCTCCCGGTAAGATCATACCGAGCTGCAGCAAGTTGTTTACCTGATACCGATTACTCGGCGCTTTCGCTGCCTTCAGCTGCTGGTGCGTCTTCCTCGGAGGAAGCTTCCACATCTTCTTCGGCTACACGTGGTACCGCTACGGAAGCGATAATCTCTTCTGGACTGGAATCCAGAGTAACACCGGATGGCAGTTCTACATCACCGGCTGTAATGCTGTCACCAATTTCCAGTTTGGAGATATCTACAGTCAGGATGCTTGGCAGATCTTTTGCAAGACCAGACAATGCCAATTCAGTGGTCTGATGCTGGAATACACCGCCTGCTTTGGTACCAGCAGCTGTACCATGGAAATCCAGTGGTACACTAATGCTGATCGACTTGCTGGAAGATACCTGCATAAAGTCAACATGCAGAATACGTCCTTCCTGACGCTGAATATCCTTGAGCAGCACCTGTACATCTTTGCCGCCGTCCATTGTCAGCGAGAAGATATCTGCTCCACCGCGGCGAGCCTGTGCCTGCAGCTGCTTGCTGTCTACATGTACCGGTACGCTACCCAGATCGGGTCCATATACTACGCCAGGTGTGCGCCCTTGCTCACGAAGCTCACGGATGGCGGAATGTTTTGTTGCTTCACGTTTTTCGGCTTGAATTTTCGTATTAGTACTCATAAGTATTGACCTCCCTAAATTATGAACGATATTTGCTATATACATAGTGCAATCGATCCAGCGATAGAGCTACTGGTCATTATTCTTATGTACCCGCATAGACAAGATTTGTATCACTTTGCCGAATTTTTTTGAAGATCGGAAGCTTGGAACCCTCTGTTTTATAGGGTTCCTTTACTTTCTACTCCTTCTTAAAATGGTGAATCCATTTGCTGATAACTGAATAAATAAACACTGCCTATGCATCAGCTTCAAAATACGTTGTAAGAATTCCTTTGATGCTAGTCTTTTTCACACTGGATATAGATAGTATTAATCAGACAGTTAATAAAATGTAGAATAACCTTTTGCAATCTAATTACGATCAATTAATAGATCCATTTTCCTCCTCCCCTGCCAATAAACATTTATTGTCGGACATTAATACTCAGGTTTATGTCATTTTGTATCCAGGACAAAATAAAGTGTTAAATTTCCTTTAAGAATGGCAATTATTTTAGTAAAAGTCTTCTTGAAACAAGCGTCCGGGTGTTGTAGGATGTTGAAAGGACCATAAAACCACCTGCACAAATATGAATAATTATTTATCGGAGGAAATATGCCTAATCAACCAGAACGACATTTTATAGAGGCGTGGTCTCTGATCAACCGTAAATACCTCGGCAAGGGTGTCCGCGTCAAGAGATTCCGCAGACCTACACGCTGCCAGGTCCGCAATCGCGTTTTACTGGCTGTACTGATGGTGAAGGATATTAAATTATCCGAGCTTGCGGAACGGTTATCGGTCTCATCACGCAGTGTTAGCGCCTGGGTCTACGAAGGCCGTTTACCGGGCAAAGCCAATCTTGAAAAAGTTTGCCGGGAACTTGGATATCCCCATCATATCCTGTTCAATCAACAGGTCATCAATAACAGCCCGGTGATTTGCCAGCAAGCCCCGTCCCGTTTTATGAAACGGACAATTACCCGCTCACCAGTGCGTAATCATATTCTTACCGGCTTATGTATGGTCCATGATTTGTCTGTTACGGATGTGAGCCACTGGATCGGTGTTCATCCGGGAACCTTCCGCAAATGGCTGCATCAGGCTACTCTGCCATCACCTGCATTCCAGGAGAAAACGGAACAGTTTTTCCGCATTCCCAAATCCGTTTTGTTTGCTGATTGCGTGTTGGGAGAAGAAGTCGAACCCGAATTTGCAGAAATACAGTAATACGCAGAGGTGTCTATAGAGCCTTCTGTTCGGATAAAAAAGAAAGCCCCGTCCTTCACACCATTATGGGTGCCAGGCGGGGCTTTACTTGTCTGGACATTTAATGACACACCAACAATCGAATGCTTATCCGATATTTCTTGGCGGAGCCAAATCAATCATCGACAGTATCAGGCTTAACTGGATATAACGGCTGGAGCTGATGTAGAATCACGTTGGATCAATTCGGGAGTATGAATCTTCTCTTCCCAGCTGCTGTTCCCGCTCATCATCTGCAGAATCATATCCGCGGCAGCTGTACCCAGTGCATGTTTGGGATGGCTGAGTGTAGTGAGTTTTACCTCTGTAGCTGTTGCCAGAAATGAATCATCAAATCCGACCAGTGACAGATCATCGGGTACGGACAATCCTGCTTCACGGACAATCTGCAGCAGATTAATCGCCAATTCGTCGTTATACACTACCCAACCGGTTGCCCGATCAGGTGCCGATTGCCGAATCAGCTGACGGGTCTGTTCCATTGGAGCAATATGCTTGTCCTCGGTTGTATAGGTAAAGATCAGCGAAGGCTGCAGCGGAATCCCATATTTACGGTGAGCCGCTACAAATCCACGCATCCGCCGTACCCCCTGCATATCATCCGTTTTGAAGAAGCCGGCAATCTTGCGATGACCAAGCTCGATCAGATGCTCGGCTGCCAGGAATCCACCTTGCTCATCATCCATACGCAGGCAGGGAGAATCCATCTCCTCATAGCTGGCATTAATCATAAGATAGGGAATCTCGCGATTCTCCATCGTCAGGAAATAATTAAGATTGGCACTTCGTTCGCCGCTGCGTGTCGGTTCTACAATCAATGCAGCTGGACAGTGGTTCAGCATCATTTCCAGGCATTCCCGTTCCTTACCCGGATCATTCTCCGTACTTGCTAGCAGCAATCGGTATCCCTCGGCGCGTAGTCTGGTCTCAATCCCCTGTACAATCTGCGGAAATATATAATCGGAAATATACGTAGTAATCACACCTACAATTCGATTATCTTCCTGAGGCTTTACTGCCGGATCGGCTACAAATGTCCCTTTTCCCTGCATCCGATTCAACCAGCCTTCACGTACCAGCTCTCCAAGTGCCTGACGTACTGTCTGCCTGCTGACATTGAATTGATCAGCGATCTCATGTTCCGATGGCAGACGACTGCCCGGCAGCAATCGGGAAGAGTGAATCCAGGACAATATTTCATCTCTTACTTGTCTGTATTTTGCAGCCATGATTCCTCCGAACGTATCAATTTGGATTTTATTCATTGAATATATACTTGAATTTCAATAGAGGAGTATCTTATCCAATCGAATAAGATATCGCTTACATTTCCAAACAGCTCTACTTGTATGTATGACTCTTTGGATAGATTACAATTAAAAATAGTTGTACATACATTTTAAGAAACTTTTGAAGGGATGTCCATGGCAATTCCCAACTTTGCTACGAAATCAGAAAATTAGATACATCCTTCTACAGGTAACGCATGCTAAAACGGCACATTCCTGTGAAAAGCAGAATGCGCCGTTTATTATTTATACAATTCGTAAAGGTAGCAGCAATAAAAGGATTCACCGCTGCGAACGTGACCAAATACCAAGCTTACAATCAGGTATTAAACCAGCAGGTGATCAGCTGCAGCAGAATAAGCAAGCCGCCAAACTGCAGCGATGTCCGCAGAGACAGCCACAATAATCGCTGGTGATTCTGCAGGTTGCGCTTCTCACCCTTCATCTCGCTGTACATTCTGCACAGCGGCCAGGCAACAATCAGTGCCAATATACCATAAATCGGAATCACACCGAAAATGGCGCACATAATGATACTCAGCAGTGCAAGCGACAACAGTACAATAGAGAAATAAAAGGATTTGGTCACTCCCCACCGAACGACCAGTGTACGTTTGCCCACCTGTTTATCTGTTTTCCAATGCAAAAAGTGATGATTAAAAAAGGTCAATGTTGTCAGAATACCCATCGGCAGCGACAAGATCCATAATCTCGGATCAAAATAACCTGTCTGCACGTAATACGATCCCATCACAGGGAAAATCCCGAATGATAGCAGATGCGCCATCTCGCTCATGCCTTTGCCGACATATCCATACCGTACAGGGGGCACCACATAAAATAGTGCCATAAAACAGCCCAGACCTCCCAGTAACAGTACTCCCCAGCCGCTGAGCATATACAATATCACGGCACAGATCAGCGCAACTGCAAGTACACACCACGAGACAATCTCATAGCTACGCTCACTCCATTTACCGGAGGTAAGGTAACCCGAATCCGTCGAGATCGCCTCATCCGATTCAAAAGCAGCTTTGTCTGCTCCGCTGCGATAATCCCATAGATCGTTGATCATCATGGAGAAAATATGCGCGGCACAGGCTCCTATCATCGTAATCAATGCAATCCATACATTAAACTCTCCGTTCCACACCCAGGCTGCCAGTGTCCCCTGTACGATACAGATCGCCATCAACGGAACAAAGTGCATTCTTGAAGCCTGCCGAAACTCCTGCCATTTATTCATTATATTCCACCTTTCTATTCTGATCATACGCGGCTGTTCCATAATCCAAAATGCTTTCATAACAGCTGTATATCATGTAATCATCCTTTTCAAAACAGGCTGTTTGCTGGATATGTATATAACGAATCGGTCTACAGCTACATGCATCATTAAACAGCTTGTTAAATGAATAAACGTCAAGCCAACTTTAGAGAGAAAAATAGAAAAAGACAGCATCACCAGAATGCTGTCTCGGGAAGAACGAAGAAGCCCTTTTTCAACCAATATGACGGCTTAAAATATCGATAATGTCCTGCTTGCTGCCAGCGTTCAGCAGTTCTGCACGGAATTCGTCATGGATTAACTTGCGTGACAGAGCGACCAGAATCTGCAAATGTTCATTACCTGTATTCGCTTCGGGTACACCGATCATAAAAGCCATCACTGCCGGCTGGTCATCCAGCGACTCCCATTCTAGTGGCTGCTCAAAACGGGAGAAAGCGAGTACGGCACGCGCTACACCTGCTGATTTGCCATGAGGAATAGCTACACCAAAGCCGATACCAGTCGAACTCTGCTGCTCGCGTGCTGTCACAGCTTGTACAAAAGCAGACGTATCGGTAACTGCTCCAGCAGCATGCATACCTTCTGCCATTTGCTGAATAGCTGCTTCACGTGTAGTGGCATTTGAAGGGAGGAAAATACTGTCCAGGCTCAACAGTTCACGGATATTCATCGGGTTAGGCTCCTTTGGGCTAGCCATTATACGGCTTGTCTGAAATGATGGAATAGAATGGGGAAAGAGCTTCTAATTTGTATGGACAGCGGCCGGCTGTTTGTTATACCGACCGCCTGTGTGTTTTACGCTTATGCAGTTGCTTTGCGTTTGAGCAGCAGTACCATTAGCGCGGTTACAATTGTACCGATCGCAATGGACAGTACATAGTATCCCAGGTTATCGATCGCATTCGGGATAAGGAGTACAAATATGCCGCCATGTGGTGCATGCAGTCCACAGCCAAATAGCATGGACAAGCCACCTGCTACTGCCGAACCGACCATAAAGGAAGGGATAATCCGGATCGGATCGGCCGCTCCAAACGGAATCGCACCTTCGGTAATAAAGGATAGACCGAGTACGGAAGCTACCTTGCCTGCTTGGCGTTCTTCTTTGGTAAAACGATTTTTGGCAATGAGCGTAGCCAGCCAGATACCCAGCGGAGGTGTCATACCTGCTGCCATTACAGCTGCCATTGGTGTAAAGATCGAAGCACCCAGCAGACCTACTGCAAACGTATATGCCGTTTTGTTAAATGGACCACCCATATCAAGCGCCATCATGGCTCCGAGAATTGCTCCCAGCAGTACGGCATTACCTGCGCCCATGTTGGTCAGCCATGCTGTCAGTTGCGCCAGGATCCATTGAATTGGTTCGCCAATAACGTAGACCATCAGCAGACCGATAATCAGAACAGACAATACCGGAACAATCAGAATTGGTTTGAGACCTTCAAAGTTTTTGGGCATTTTGATATTTTTGATCAGCCAGTGTGCTACATATCCAGCAATAAAACCGGCGATAATACCACCGATGAAGCCTGCACCCATATCTTTGGCGAGTACCCCACCGACCAGACCAGGAGCCAGACCCGGCTTACCGGCAATCGAGAATGAAATGAAACCGGACAGGATAATAACCATCAGTCCCATGGAAGCGCCACCAATAGTAGACAACGCTGCTCCGAATGAACCTTCTACCTGATCCACGCCACCTTTGGTAAAGGCAAACAGGAAGGAAAATGCGATGATCAATCCACCTGCAATAACGAGTGGCAGCATATTGGATACGCCGTTCATCAGATGCTTATAGAACATGTTCTGCTGCTTGCCGCCTCCGATCACTTCTTCTGCACGGGCAGGAGCGGTACCATTGGAGGCTTCCAGATTCAATGCACGTGTGATCAATTCACCCGGAATTTTGATTCCCTGTGCGACCGGTACACGAACCACGGGCTTACCTGCGAAGCGTTCTTCATCCACATCGGTATCTGCGGCTACGATAATGGCATGAGCTTCGGCAATCTCCTGGGCAGTCAGCCCATTCTCTACTCCTACAGCACCACGCGTCTCTACCTTGATTTCGATATCCCGTTCTCTAGCCGCTTTGGCCAGCGATTCGGCGGCCATATACGTGTGGGCAATACCTGTCGGACAAGCGGTAACAGCCAGTAATTTTTTCATGTTCATATCCCCTTCTGTTCATATCATTCATGGACACATGGAACCTATCGATTATACGCCCACCTATTAATTGTTAACCGCTCACTCAGACCACAATCATATCCATACCCATTCTGCGAAGTTCATTTACAACCTGTACTGGTGCTCCCCCATCAGTAATGCAGTAATCGATATCCGTCAAATCGGCAAACTTGGCATAAGCGATACCACCCAGCTTGCTGTGATCAGCAAGCAGAATCACCTGCTTGGCAATATCGATCATTTTGCGTTTGATCGCTGCCTCCGTCAGATTCGGCGTGGTAATACCTTCTCGGAGATTCAAACCATTGGTTGCCATAAATGCTTTGTCGACTCGCACCATATCCAGCGCACGCTCTGCCATCGGTCCTACAAAAGCCTGTGTATCCGGTCTTAGCAGCCCCCCGATAATCGATAGCTCGATATTGCGACAGTCCTTGAGTTCCCCCAGTACAATAACCGAATTGGTAATGACCCGAATACCTGACCGATGTCTCAATTCTCTCGCAAGCGGCAGTGTGGTTGTGCCGGAATCCAGTAATATGGTGTCTCCCTGGTTGACCATTTCGGCTGCTTTGCGAGCAATCCGTTCTTTCTCTTCACGGTAGGAATCTTCCTTCTCTCCCATATTAGGCTCAAAGTTTACACTTTGCAGGGAGACCGCTCCTCCGTGGGTTCTTTTCAACAATCTGGCATCTTCCAGTTCCTTGAGATCGCGCCTTACGGTCGAATCGGATACTTCAAATGCTTCACCCAGTTCTTGTACGGATGCACGATGATTTTGACGTAAATACTCCACTATTTTATGCTTTCGTTCTTCTTCAAAAAGCACCGGGACATCACCGCCTGTCTGCTCGTTCCATTTATAATCATAACCTGTTGTATCGAGGCTGATCGTAGTATAGATGCGTGTTGATTACTTTTGATCATTTATGATCATCCTTGATTGATTATGATTATAATAACGCTTTCATTACCTGTCAATAACATTATTTTTGTTTTTTTATCGCGTCATATAGCGGGCATCTGTATAGTGTATATCGTCCGCGGAAGCCTTTATATTTACAGGCTTTAAAGCGATCTAAAAGATTATTTTCGGGCTTTTCAAACCACCAAACGGTAACATTCAATCACAAACGGTCATCATTGTACATTTTTAATAAAATTGAGCTCATTCTTATTAAAAACCGCCTTACAAAGAAATAAAAATCGAAATACCGATTTGACTGTCGATTTCTTTATTAAGCTGTCTATAATCGGTGCAGAAATAAAGCTACTGGAACTTTTGAAGCCGGATAGCGTCTGAATAAGTATACAAACCATCATTTCCAAGGAGGCTCATCTATGAAATATACTTCAAAGCAAACATCAACAGATCCGGGTAAACAGCGACTCCCGCGTACATTAACTATTATTGGATTAACGTCTGCGTTGCTAGGTAGCAGCATGATTACTTCTACGCCTTCCCTTCTGCCTGTAAAACATGCAGAAGCAGCCATTAGCCAACAGACCAAGCAGGCGGATACCTCTTACAATCTATTTATACAGCGTCTACAAAAACCCGCTACTCTTGGATGGGCACGGGCGACGCTCGTGAACCGAATCGATGAATTCACACCAGCCCAGGCCACACTGGCGGTCCTCAAATTGGAAAATGCCTACAACCGTTACTGGACAACCGCTATGGAGCAGCTAATAGAGCCCAATCTGCAGCAGGCGATCAGTGAGATTTCCAAACCAGGCATGACCATGCTCACTGCGGCTGGCCAGGTCAAGAAAAAGGAACATCGACTGATTCTAACGGATCTGGCTTATATGGGCTACAAATTGGAAGTTACAGAAGGCACCTATCATCCAGTTGTAGATTATAAAAGCTTCAAGGTGTTCAATCCTTATATCAAACCGGATATCCGGGATTACATCAATATCATGGCTGCCGAAACCGATCAGCCAACCAGCGAGGATGCCGGTCTGATCATCGGATGGGATGAATTGCTAAATCGTACACTGGCTATGGAAAAGTTCCTGAATACGTATTCTTCTTCCAATCGTAGAATGCTGATGCAGGAATGGTATGACCGTGGGCAAATGTATGTTTTTCACGGAATAGAGAATACACCACTGTTCGAGTATGGAACGCTCACGATTGATCCAGAAGCAAAAAAAGCTTATCAAAAAATCCTCGACAGCAAAACTAATGCCCAGATTCAAAACAGTAAACTGCTGATTTATTTACAGGAATATCTGAAATTGATTGAACAATCAGGCGGTAAAAAATCAACTGAAATCACACAATTTCTGAAGCAATATTCTCTTTAATCCGCTCCACCGTTCATCCATATCAAAGCAGGCCGTTTCCCCGAGTACCGGTAGAAACGGCCTGCTATTGGCTAACTGTAGTAATAGGTCGTGCTTTCGGCCCAGCGCTTATGATTTATCACTTATCTGTACGTTTATAGTCTCATACTCAGTGAAAGGATCTTCAATATCCATGCAGTGAGCCTCAGCATCACCAACGCCTACATACAGCATTGCCCGCTGATTCCCCTGGCGGATCAGTCCTCCGCTGAATATAACATCTGTCAGATCCGGACGTTTGGACGGGCCAGGCAAAAAGTCACTCCGAACTGCAATAATCTTGATTTTAGTCTTCTCGCGGGTAAATGGATTAAGAGCAAAGGTCATCGAGTGATAATGACGATTTCCCTGCTCATCTATATAAGAGATATGCCCGAGCACCCCAAGCAGTCCATTACCAAGCAGATGGACTTCATTGGCTCCGCCCCATTCCTCTTTGACAAATTGGTCTGTGAATACCTTGGCATTAATAATAATCATCTCGCACAGAATATCGAACGATTCCACAGTACTGAAACCGATCACCGCTACTCGTCCATCGACACTGAACGGTCTGGAGAATAATCCTACTTCACCATTGTACATCTGAATAAAACGAATATCTTTCATATTCCACGGTCCTGAACCGGCATGCTTCAGTTGATGCAGGGTTGTCCCTCTATATAGTATAGTCTTCCATCCTCTGATCTTTTTCTCCGTATCAGATGGTTCAAAGTACAGTTCCACTCCGCCCATTATCCATTCTTCATCGATCTTTGTAATAAAAGGATCCTGAAGCTGGTAACGGGGCAAATGAAGACAGGGTGTCCAAACATCTTCGATACAGGTAAAGAAAATCACTTCCGAGTCCTCGGAATCCCGCTGTTCTACTCTGCCAGCCAGATACCATTCTCCTTCATTCCAGAATGGAGCCGTAATATTGTATACATCTCGATCTCCTACATCAGTAAACTGCAGTTTCTGTGGATTGCGTCCGGTAGATGTATAGGATTCCAATAATTCCAGACAGGTTCTAGGCTTCCATTCCAATCTCATCATCAGCCTTATATCAGCCTTCCCCGCGTGCATTAATGGCTATCTGCCATGCATTATTGTATGCGCCATACAGTACGATACAACATTTTCCGATCCCTGGTTTAGATTTAGCCCCCAGACGTGTATTCCGTCATAACAGCCGCCGGTCTGCTTGTCGATCAATGATGTCTGAATGGAGTTGCGCCCATGAAACCATTCGTAACAGAGCAGCGCATAATCATAATATAACTGTCGTCCGGTAATCTGATAGGCCTCCATGCAGGCCATCAGCATCTCGCTGGCCTCAATAGGTTGCTCATCATAAGGTGCCGGATCATCTCCGCGCTCCAGCCAGCCGTGACTACCAATTGGCTTGAAATAATCCCGGTTCGGAATAGTCATCCTGACCAGAAAATCCAGACTTTCTTCAGCGATGTGGGCAAAGTCACGGGTTCGCAAAAATTGCGAAGCTTTGTACATTGCCCAGGGCAGCATCGCATTACCATAAGTCATACTATTCTCATACCAGTGCCAATCTTCTCCGCGATATACCTGATACTGATCGTACAAGCCTGTCGACATAGTCTCAATCAGCTGCTCCACTTCGGCTCTCGGCAAAAATCCGGCATCATATTCTCCCTGATCGGCCGATGGGAAAACATAATGCAGGGATTCCGTCGATTCCAGCATGGTCGTTAATCCTACCAGGGCATAAGCAATCGCTCGCGGTGAGCGCAGCTTGGCCAGCTGCGGAATAGCCTGATTGATCATATAACGGCATGTATTACGAAGATCATTCGGTATTTCAGGCTGTGCTATAGTCCAGCCCAGTGCCCAGACGCATCGTCCCTGGCAATCGTCCGATCCTACAGTCTCGTTAAATACTCGATTATAATCCATGAAATTGCGGAAGGTCCCGTCCTCATTCTGAGCATGATATACAAAGGCCAGATACGTCCGCATCAAGCGAGCCGTTTCCTCGCTTTGTTGATCGGTATAGAGCATCACTGCTGCGATAAGTGCTCGGGCATTGTCATCGGTTGTATAGCCTTTGGAACGGTCAGGAATGCCAAACTTGGTATGCTGGAAAATGCCCGTATCATCTGTCAGACGAATTAAATATCGAGCAGGCAATGTCTGTTCGAGGGAATGCTGCATTATACGACACTTCCTTTCAGCCTCCGCTCCAATTGGGAGACTTCACGGAACAGCACAGAGTAGGCTTTGGCGATTTCGCTCCATCTCATGGAATTTCCTAGTTTAAGCGTTTTCGATTCCATATCCGCTTTCAGATCCGGCTGATCCAGTACATCGATAATATGTTTTTCAAGTGAAGCACTATCATGGAACTTAGCCAATAGTCCCCTACCATCGGCTAGCATTTCTACGGCATACCGATAAGGTGTGGAAATAATTACTCGGCCGTAGCCGACTCCATAAGCAAGCGTTCCACTTACCGCCTGATCCTTGCCCAAATAAGGTGTAAGGTAAATATCCGATAGTACGAGTGACTCCACAACTTCTTCCTGGGTTAGATGCTTATCCACAAATTGAACATGCTGCTCCAGACCAAATTTGGATATCAGCTTCATAAGCTTCTCGCGGTAAATCTCTCCAGATTCCTGTTTGATATTGGGATGTGTCTTGCCCCAGATAATATAGAGGGCTTCCGGATGCTTGCGAATGACGCCTTTCATCGCTTCAATCACATATTCGATCCCTTTGCCGGGACTGAGAAATCCAAACGTAGATAATACATTCCGGTCTGTATAACCATAACGTTCCTTGAGTTCACTACGAGAACCGGTATCGACAAATGGGACGCCATGATGATACATTTTTATTTTTTCTGAAGCTATATCATAAACATTAATCAGATCATCAACCTTGTTTTGTGCCATGGTCACAACCGTATTGCTCAATTGCCCCAATCGGTTCATGATCATACGCTGCTTGCTGTCCGGCTCTGCCAATACAGTATGGAAAATGACGACAAATGGTATGGTGAGCGCTTCAGCCAGCTGAAGCAAATACTCTCCGCTTGTTCCACCATAGATTCCGAATTCATGCTGAATAACCAGCAAATCCAGATCTCCGGCATTAATATGCTGAGCAGCCTGAATATAATCGCTCTCGTGCTGCTGACGAATCTGTCCAATCACTTCATCCCCATACGTATAGGAATGACTGTTGTTCACCGCAATCATCCGCGGATTGTTGAAATCCTTTAACTTGCCTAATTCGCTCATCATATCATGGGAGAATGTTGCCAATCCGCACTCTCTCGGAAGACTTGTACCCAAAAAGCCTATATTCAGTTTGCCATTATTGCTTTTCATTATTAATTCCTCCTCTGATCGAATATTGTACAATGTTGCAGGGCTGTCGGTTGACATAATAATCGATACAAAATAAAAAGGGAAATAAAGTAAACTTTATTCCCCTTGGAAGATAGTAATATGAAATTAAAACAAGATGTGTAAAGAATATAGAAACAAAATCAATATTTATTATTCTAAACTGTAACATCCATTTATTGGAAAGTCAATCATTTATAATATTATGTAAACAATTAAGATAATTAATTTTACCTACTATGTAATAAAAATTGACAATTCCGAAACCTGTGTTAAGCTTAAGGAAGTCATACACGTACAAACATACCTATTCACATATTAGATACGGCGGATTGGAACGATGATGTACATCTCTGAATCCGTCTTTTTTATGGGCATTTTTTTAACCAACTACCATCTTGTAACATATGCCAGGAGGCAACCTATTGAGTAATCTAATCGAACTAAGCACACGCACACATGAACAGAAATCCCAGAACAAAAACCTGAGAAAAGAAGGCAAAATCCCGGCGATCGTATACGGTAAAGAATTTGGCAGTCGTTCTGTCAGCGTCGGTGAGAAAGCTCTGCTGCTTGCGATCAAGGAAAATGGACATGCTATTCTAAATGCCAGTATTCCTGAGATTGGCAATAAGCCAGTGGTCATTCAGAATATCCAGCGGGATGCTTTGACTAATAAAATTATCCACATTGACTTCCATCAGTTGAATATGAACGCTGCCATGGATTCTATGGTTACTATTCATTTCGTCGGCGAACCGGCAGGCGTCAAAGCCGGCGGCAGCTTGCAAACGGAATTGTATGAAATCGAAACGCGTTGCATGCCCGACAAACTGCTGAGTTCCTTTGAAGTGGACATCAGTGGTATGGAAATTGGCGATAGCCTGCTCGTATCCGATCTGCAGCTTCATGAAGGCGTGGAGGTTCTATCCGAGCCTACAGCAGTTATGATTCGTGTAGCTCCACAGGTACAGACGGCTGAAGAAACGACCGAAGAGCCTACGGCATAATGCAATTATCTATATGCTAATCGGCTTTGCATAAACAAGCACCTCCCAGTGTTCTCCATCGTATCTGACAGGAGAATTCGGGAAGTGCTTGTTTTTTGTCGTACATCGGTATGTTCAGCAGCATATAAGACATACATTATGGCAGAATCGAAAGGTATACACTATAACAGAATCGAGACGATTTATTTTATATTGTATTCAAGATCTGCTACTGGTGTCTGCACATCTTCATTAACAATCCCAATCATAAATCCGTCATAACCCTTTCTGCCCAACGTCTGTATAGCTGTAGCGGTAATACGCGGTTCGTCTGCCAGCATATCATAAAATGTCCGTACCCCTTTGATACGCGGATCACTGCTGTGACGATTAATAATCTCTCCTTCACGAATCACATTATCGCCGAAAATAACAGTACCCCGCCGGGAAAAGTGCAGTGCCCATTTCAGATAATGGGGATTATTCGGTTTGTCCGCATCGATGAAAATAAAATCAAACGGCTCTACCTGTTCCTCCTCCAGCCGGGCCAGCTGCTCCAGCGCATCTCCCTGTCTCAGTTCGATCTGCGGGGTAACACCGGCAAGCTCAAAATTGGCCCGCGCTGTATCGGCATGATGCTGATCCAGCTCCAAGGTGATAATTCTACCGTCTGTCGGCAGTGCACGCGCCATCCAGATCGTGCTGTACCCACCCAGTGTACCAATCTCCAGTATACGACGTGCGCCGGACATGCGAATCAACAACTGCAAAAACTGACCCTGAACCAGAGACACATCAAATGGCGGCAAATCTGCCTGATGATTATTGTCCAGTACCTCCTGCATCACCGGATCGATGGGAATCAATTTCTGCTCTACATAATGGTCTACTTCGCTCCACTGCTGTTCATGATCTGTCGAATATCCAATACTCATAATAATCGCTCCCTTATACTGTTATGATCGAGATCAGCAGCCCGGACAGTAGTCCGATCATTTTCCCTGCCATGCTTCTAATCTCTACTACCAGCATAACGCTTGTAAAATGATGAATATAATATATCTTTATTAATTATTCATATATATAGGTTATGATTAATAGATCAGCGACTGTAGTTATACTCAATAATTGTCTTCCAGGGAAAGGAGTATCTCCAATGAATCTGCATGCACTTCGTTTATTCCATACTATCGCAGCTACCGGTAATGTGACGCGCGCTGCTGAACAGCTCAATATTAGTCAGCCTGCGATTACCGCTCAGATCAAAAAGCTGGAAAAAGAACTCCGCCTTCAGCTGCTGCAGCCGATGGGTCGCGGGATTGCCCTGACAGCTGCTGGAAAAGATATTGCCAGTATGGCGGCTCGGCTGTTTGCAGTAGAGCAGCAGATCGAGCAGTTTTGTGAGCAGTACGAACAGGGGATCGCCGGACAGATTACTCTGGCAGCGACTTATCTGCCCTCGCACTTTCTGCTGCCGGGCTGGCTATCCCGTTTCAAACGGCAGTACGAAGATGTGGAATTGACCATTCATACGACCAACTCGGCCGATGCATTGCATATGCTGACCCATGTGCAGGTTGATCTGGCGATCTACGGCGGTGTACCAGAACGTGCCAATGAATGGATTGATATGGAGGAGCTTTTTCGGGATGAGCTTTGGTTTGTCGTGGCGCCGGATCATCCGTTTGCCGATCGGCATATTTCACTGGCCGAGATGATGCAGCAGCCTTTTGTGATGCGGGAACAGGGCAGCTCTACACGCGAGCGTCTACTGTCTCTTTGCCGCACCTATAATCTGGCAGCACCGCGTATTACACTGCAGTTCAATGGACTGTATGAAGCGATTGAAGCGGTTATTGCCGGTTATGGAGCCAACTTTGTCTCTTCCGTGATTGTGCGAGAAAGAGTCAAACGCGGCGAATTATGCCGTGTGTATGTAGATGACGTTCAGCTGCATAATACGATTGCTGTCTGCACACGCAGTCAAGAGCCGCTTTCTGCGGCAGCCCGCCATTTTATCGAATTGGTTCGGGAACATCCTTTTTAAAAATGAACAAAAAAAATCTCCCGGCACCTTTTATCCAATCGGATATTGGTGTATGGGAGATTTTATTTTTTAGTGTTATGCAGCTGTTTTCTTGGTTTCAGTCATTTTTTGCTGTACTGATTTTTTCCAGATACCCAGCACCAATGCAGAGACAACAGCACCGATAATAACTGCCAGCAGGAATAACATTGCCGCTACGAGATTGCTGCCACTTCCGTTGTTCGCCAGGGCAGCTACGAAGATACCACCGTGTGGAGCCGGCAGATTGATATGCCAGAACTGGGTCAGACCGCCTGCTACAGCAGAACCAATAATACATGAAGTCAGTACGCGCAGCGGATCAGCTGCCGCGAATGGAATCGCACCTTCGGTGATGAAGGACAGACCGAGTACATAGTTGGTTACACCGGATTTGCGTTCTTGCTCAGTGAATTTATTTTTGAAGAAGGTTGTAGCCAGGGCAATTGCCAGTGGAGGCACCATACCCCCTGCCATAACAGCAGCCATCATCAGACCATTTGTATTGCCACTGGAAGTGAATACACCGATAGCAAACGCATAGGCTGCCTTGTTGAAAGGTCCCCCCATATCGATTGACATCATACCGCCCAGGATCAGACCGAGAATAATTGCATTACCAGTTCCCAGATTGTTCAGTACATCAACAAGCCAAGTGTTAATCCATCCGAAGATCGGATCGAATAGATAGAACATAATTGTACCGGTAATTAACAGACCCAGTACAGGGTACAGCAGAATCGGTTTTAATCCGTCAATGGCTTTGGGCAGACCGGCCAGCAGCTTGCGAAGACCAATAACTACATAACCAGCCAGGAAACCGGCAGCCAGACCGCCAAGGAAACCGGCATTGGAGTGAACGGCCATCAGACCGCCGACCATACCAGGCATGAGTGCCGGACGATCACCAATACTCATTGCGATAAAACCAGCCAGAATCGGAATCAGGAAGAAGAATGCGCCTTCTCCGCCACCGATTGTCTGCAGCAGTTGGAAGAGTGGATTGTTCTCACCGGCTGTCTGCTCGATCAGGAAGGAGATTGCCAGCAGGATACCACCACCGACAACGAACGGCAGCATATGGGAGATACCATTCATCAAGTCTTTGTAGATTTTGCTGCCTACGCTTGTTTTCTCCTGGGATGCTCCTGCTTCGCCAGACGATTTACCACCCGAGCTGCGGTATGTTGGCGCATCACCTTTCATGGCTTTGGTAATCAGTTCTTCGGTTTTGCGGATACCGTCGCTTACCGGTCTTTGCAATACAGGTTTGCCGTCAAATCGATCCATCTCGACCTTTTTATCGGCTGCTACGATAACACCGCTTGCGCGACGAATCTCATCTTCAGTCAGCACGTTTTGTGCGCCTTCGGAACCGTTGGTTTCTACGCGTATTTCCACGCCCATTTCCTGGGCTTTTTTGATCAGTGCATCTTCTGCCATAAAGGTATGCGCGATACCGGTAGGACATGCCGTAACGGCTACAACGAATGGCTGGCTTGCCGCATTGCCGGTCAGCATCTCACCTGCCTGCTGCTCGCGTGTATTTTCTTGCTGCTGTTCGCTGGCTTTGGCCGCTTCCGCCTCTTTGGCAGCCTTCGCTGCTTTTTTCGCTTCTTCTTTCGCATCGGCTTCTGCCTGCTTCTCATCGAACAGGGTAGCGACTTCATCCGGTGTCTGCGTATTCATCAATTGGGCAATGAAATCGCTATCAATGAGCAGCTTGGACAATGCGGCAAGTGTACGCAGATGTGTGTTCGCTGCGCCTTCCGGAGCTGCGATCATAAAGAACAGATGCGCCGGTTCGCCGTCCAGGGATTCATAATCAACGCCACGCGGGCTTTTGGCAAATACAACCGTTGGTTCATTTACTGCTCTGGTCTTCGCATGCGGCATTGCGATGCCTCCGCCAATACCCGTACTGGATTCCCCTTCACGTTTCAGGATCATTTCCTTGAACAGGATCGGATCGTTAATGCGGCCGCTGGACGTCAGGCTAGCGATCAGCTCATCAATAGCAGCTTCCTTTGTTACCGCCTGCAGGTCCATGATCATGACCTCTTTGATCATCAGGTCTGTAATTCTCATTGTGTACACTCCCTTAATGTCAATCATCCTCTGCCGCTGTACAGGCGGCGGAAGATGTTAATATGAATACTTTTTAGACTTTGTTAATACTTACCTGTGGCAATAGTTCATCAATCTTGGCACGATCGGCCAGATCATCGGAGAATGCAGTCGCACTGCCCGAGGCTACTCCTGTACGGAAAGCTTCCAGTGGATCACCATTCAATACTAGCGTACCGACAAATCCACCGATCATCGAATCGCCTGCACCAACCGAGTTTTTCACCTGTCCCTTGGGAACATTGGCATGATAGACTTTGTCAGCCGTGATAAACAAGGCCCCTTCGCCTGCCATGGAAATGAGTACGTTTTTGGCTCCTGCTTCCAGCAGCTTGCGTCCGTAGGTAACGATTTCTTCACGAGTGCTGATCGTTACGCCAAACAGTTCAGCCAGCTCATGATGATTTGGCTTCACGAGAAGCGGACCATGCGGCAGAGCTTCCAGCAGTGCCTTGCCTGTCGTATCAATTACGAACTCGGCACCAGCCTGATGGCAAACTTCGATCAGACGATCATAGAAGTCGCTGCCGAGTGAAGGTGGTACACTACCGGACAAGACGAGCACATCACCTTTGGTAAGAGTGGACAATTTGCTCACCAGCTGATCTGCTTCTGCTGCTGTAATAGCAGGACCCAGACCATTGATCTCGGTTTCGTCGCCGTGCTTGAGCTTGACATTGATCCGTGTATCGTCGGCAATTGTAACAAAATCTGTCTTGATGGAATCCTGCTGCAGCTTGTCTTCAATATAACGACCGGTAAATCCGCCGAGGAATCCAATCGCTGTATTATCCGCACCGAGTTGATTCAGGATACGGGATACATTGATTCCTTTTCCGCCGGGAAGCTTCAGATCACGTTTCATACGATTCAAATCGCCAAGCTTGAGTTCGTCCACTTCCACGATGTAATCGATAGAAGGGTTGAGTGTCACTGTGTATATCATAGTTATCCCTCGATTATTTTAGTTTTATTCATGATGGTCGGGCGCGAATGTTCCGGCACCGATTCGGTAATAAGTACAGCATCATCCAGATCCAGCAGTTTGGCAAAAGTAACTTCGCCGATCTTGCTCGAATCAGCAAGCACATACGTATGAGCAGCCAGTTCGTGAGCACGACGCTTGATCATGGCTTCTTCCGGATCAGGCGTTGTATAGCCCATATCCGCGTCTACACCATTTGCTCCCAGAAAACATTTGTCAAACCGGAAGTTATCTATATTTTGCAAAGCCATACTGCCGATCACTGCCTTGGTATGAATCTTCATCATACCGCCAAGCAGATAGCTGCGAATTCGCTTGCTGACAAGCGCTTCGACATGAGACAGACCATTGGTCACTACGGTAACATCCTTGGCTTCAATATAAGGTATCATCGCCAGGGTCGTAGTACCTGCATCCAGATAGACACATTCGCCATCTTCAATCTCATAAGCAGCCAACCGGGCAATTATACTCTTTTGGTGAACGTTTGTGAATGTTTTTTCTTCCATGCCGGGTTCCTGCGTTTTCTGATTCAGCAGTGTGGCGCCCCCATGGATACGCTTGAGCAGCTGGCGTCCTTCTAGGTCGATCAAATCGCGTCGTATCGTTGATTCAGAAGCTCCAAGTACATCAACAAGCTCCTGCAATTTGACGATACCACGTTCCTGTAAGCGCTCTATAATCAGATTGTAGCGTTCCTCTGTAAGCATATTCATTCCTCCAACTGCTTTTAATACTACCACAAAGCTGACAAAAAACAATCACTCTCCT
This sequence comes from Paenibacillus shenyangensis, assembly GCF_000346635.1. Lineage (NCBI taxonomy): Bacteria > Bacillati > Bacillota > Bacilli > Caryophanales > Paenibacillaceae > Paenibacillus > Paenibacillus shenyangensis. The sequence continues at coordinate 60,850 of NZ_AOIG01000017.1, read as the reverse complement.
TCAAAAATATTCAAAAAGTTTCACGGTTCGACGTTTTTCGTTCACAATTTTGAACACAAGGAAAAAACTTACACTTCATTATGTATTTATCGGCAGAAACTGAGGTAATTCATAGTTTTATATACAAAAAAAGCCAACAGCAGCAGCCGTCGGCAATTGTAACCTACAGAAGCAAAAAGATTAGGCAATAAACTTTGATAAAGATCTACTCATTATGAAAAAATAAACAGCAGACAGTCTTCCATTCCGGAGAACAAGTTATAGGTTCTGCCGTTAATTGTCCCATTATATATTCCGAATTGCTATACAAATAGCGAGATCAAAGTGCCCTATTTTTTTATTTTGCCTGAATACTCGCAAGAGAATCGTAAGCGAGCGGGTTGAACAATCCGCCTTCTTCTCCAACTGGTTGGTTCATGCGGAAAATATAACCTTGCTCTCCCTTCGGTTCCCAAACGACATAATTTTTCAGTAGCTTTTCATTACCCGCTTGCAGGAACAGAGGTGCATTGGTCAGCGGTTCTCCGATGGTATCACCGCTGTATTCCCGTACTTCACTCGTTGCAGCCAGCTCCTTTTTACCCTGTTGGCGGAGTTCGTCCAGGTTGAAGTCTGCCGGAAGTGTTTCAATCTCGGCATAGTATTCAGGATTGGATTTCAAAAATAGACGATTATTCTTTAATTGAAGCTCCTCATATACATACAGTGAATAACCATCTCCCTCTGTCAACACGGCACGATGCTTGCTCAGTTCGCCATTAATCAGCATTTCATTAGTCCGGGTCTGTGGACGCTCGGCAGATGCAGATTCACTATTGTTCTGTTGTACTTCCATACCAGCTTCTCCGGATTGTTCCCCGCTAGTGTTGCCGGTCTCTTTGTCCGATGCTGCAGGATCGGCTGTACCGGAATCTGCTGCAGGTGGTGCAGGAACTGGCGCCGACGCTTTTTCACTGCATGCGGTAAGTACTGTACTCAGCAGCAGCGCAGACAGTCCTATCGTATACAAATGGTTGATTTTCATCTCTATTTCCTCCTTGTGTGGCTATTCCTGACTGTGCCCTGATCCATGTGCAGACAGGTGTATATAAAGAAAGACACTTCAAGGCAACGAAAAGTTACACTTTTTATTATTTGCCTTGTTCATCTTATATGGACAAACTGAATACAAGCACGCCAAAAAGACATACCCAGAGATATGTCTTGATGGATAATACCTATTATTTTAATTCCAATTACCGTTTGTGTTCAGGACAGCAAAGTCGATTGAGCGAAAATGTCTGCTTTACCGATCCTGTCCCTGATAGCGAAAATGACTAAAATCCGCATGACTTCCTCTGAATTGATACATATCATGGGCAGCAATGCCTACAAAATTGCCTGTGAAGCCGCCCGACAAAAAATGGATATTTTCCGGCGCATACAGTGGCTGCCAGTCCAGCTGCTCAGAAGCTGTACCGATGCCATAATAGAATTGTGCCTGCGTCTCATGGACCTCCACACCCAAATGAACCATGCCTTGATCCGGAATTACAATATATTCCGGGAGCAGACTGAACTGATCGGCAGCGCACTTCATCAGACGGATCACCCTGCGATGGTCTTCACGGCTCACATACACATAGAGATAATTGTCTTCATTTAGATAAAGCAGCAGCCCGGCCATTTGCAAATACTGTTGTGGATCATAATCAAGCGCGGTCTCTGCACGGAAATGCTTGTCCTGCTGGCGTAAGGCAAGCAGATGATGGTGGAACAGGGTCTGGATTGACTCACCGGCTGTCAAACGTAGATAGCCAGGTCTTGCCGTCAGAGCACACCAACTCTCATCTGCCAGAATACGCAGGGTATTCCACTCCGGTCGCAACTGTTGACTGTCAAAGGAATCTTCGAATGTCCACTGTGACTCCTGTGCAGCAGGGTCGCTAGCAGCCGTCGATGCTGTAGCTCCATTAGCTTCTCTTAAATCGGCTGTTGTATCCGCTGATTGGTCTGTATGATAGCTGCGCGGAGCAGCAATTTGCACATGAGGCAGATGACCACCACCCGTCAAACGCAGCCATCCCTGCTCATCCCAGTACACCTGCTGCAGAGCTGTCTCTCTGCCCAGGATTGCATACTGCCCTTCTACCGGACGGGTACACAGGTGAGCCATATACCATTCTCCATCAGGTGTCTCGACCAGACTCCCGTGTCCTGCACATTGCAGCGGCCAGTCGGGATGACTGCTGGAGGTCATCATCGGATTATGTGGATCGACTTCATACGGACCAAGCAGTTCTCTGGAGCGTGCTACTGTCACCGAATGTCCGCTGCCGGTACCTCCCTCGGCTGTGATCAGATAGTAATAACCATCCTTTTTATAAATATGCGGAGCTTCCGTTTTCTTGAGCGGGGTACAGTCAAACAATTTGACAGGCTCGCCGATCAGTCTGCCCTGCTCATGATCATATTCCTGGATAACAATCCCGCTGGATTTGTTACCTTCGGTGATCCGGTAATCCCAGAGTGCGTTAAGCAGCCATTTCCGTCCATCGTCATCATGAAAGAGAGAAGGATCAAATCCACTGCTGTTCAGATATACCGGCTCGGACCAGGGGCCACGAATATCAGGGGCTGTAATCAGATAATTGTGATCATCTTTGAAAGGACTTTTGGTGCTTTTGACATCGGTATAGAGCAGATAGAACCGATCATTCCGATAGCTTAGCTGTGGCGCCCAGATGCTGCAGTTTTTGGGATTGCCTCTCAGGTCTACCTGATCAGTCAGAACATCTGTGCAATAGGTCCACTCTACCAAGTCGCGAGATTCATATACCCTTACCCCAGGCAGCCATTCAAAAGACGAGACTACAATATAATACATCTCACCTACCCGCAAAATACATGGATCCGGATTGAATCCGCGCAGAATCGGATTGGTAATCATCTGCTGTGTGGTTTCTGCGATCGTCGTGTCTGCTGCTTTCATAAAGCACTTCCTTTCCGATTTTAGAAATTCCAGAAATGATCTCCGGCAAATATCCTGTCCTTCGCCCATTCTTCTGATCCATCGATCAGACAATCTGCCCATGTCACCCGATGGTTACGCAGCTGCTCTGCATGAATTGGATCATATTCCTGATACACTACCGTCTGTTCGTTGGCAGGCTTGTCCCAGTTATGCCACCCATCTGGATGAATATGTTCTCCCAGATGGCATTCCACCAGAATGGTACGTGCATATTCACGCCATGGACGACCCAGATAGACCGGCGCAATACCGGGATCACCTGTCAGATAACAGCGGTACAGAACATAACCATAAGATTGATGCTCCGGCGTCGAAGCTGCTGTGATATAAGTGGATCGATTGCGATAATGACGCAGACTATGAATCTGGCAATGGTCAAAGTAAGCTGTTGCTCCGCCAAAAATAAAATCAACCGTGCCTTCGATATAACACTGCTCGTATAGTTGGCGATACTGGCTATGATGCTCACGAATCGGTATACCACCGAATGATGCGCGTTCCCGTGGATGGGGCGGCAGTGGGCCGGTGAATAGTGTATCCTGGTGCCCCCGCAGCGTACATCCACGGAATACGGTACGATCACAATGCGCATACACGGCTACCGCCTGTCCAATACCTTCCCCTTGTCCGGCAGAATTGGTGATCGTCAGGTTCTCCAGTAACAGATTACGCCCACCCAAAAAGACTGTCGGCGTCGCAAAGGTACCTATAGGCGCACCATGCTCATCTTTTTCCATGGCATGCCGTGCTGCTGTAATCTCTACTCTGCCGAGTCCGATAATGCGCAGATTAGAACGATAGATCTGTACAGACTCCTCATAGGTTCCTTCCAGAATACGGATCGTATCCATAGGTGGCAGAGATGCGGCACTATATTCGGATCCAGGCTTATGCTGTCCATTCTCCGCTGCATATTTACCGGTCATAAAAGTATCGGATTCCCTGTTGGCTGCAGCAGACTGCACAGTGTCCCGTAAAAGGTGACCGGCTCCCTGCTGCTGTGCTTCCTTTTCCAGATCATCCACGTTATCCAGCGCATCCACTGCCGCCTGAATAGTTGGATAATCGCAAAACGGCTGTCGCCCCACCAAAATGTCCATGGCTGTTCCTTTCTATACAAATGTGAATAATAATCCTGTATGTGAATTGATTGTATTGATGCTTCTTATAGGTATTTCTGCAGAAACGACATCCATGCCGATCTCATCTCGGCTGTCTCCATATGTCCGCCGCTGCCGATAAACGGCACCCAGTGTTCGGGATGTCCTGCCTGCTCATAGATCTGCTGGAGTCCGCTTGCCAGATGCTTCACTCCATCTACCGGACATAAACGGTCATTACGCCCTACCAGACTCATCCGGGGACGCGGAGCAATCCATTGCTGGATATCGAATGTGGAATAGTATTTCAGCAGACCCGGCACATAGGAATAGAAGCCATGATGATCCAGTCCGCGCCGATCTACAAGTGTCTGTGCATCCACTTGACCACAAATATCCACAGTAACTGTGATACGCTCATCCAGTGCCGCCAGCCACCAGGCCATTAGTCCGCCCATCGACATGCCGATCGTACCGATACGCGAAGCATCGATATCTTGCCGGCTGCACATATAGTCCAGCAGTCTGCGGTTATCATGGATCATCATGCCCCACAGTACCTGGCCTTTCCAGAGCATCTCCTTGACCGTCTCGCTCTCGGTTCTGCCGCCACGTTCATTGAAGCACCACATATCAATACAGCAGGCAGCATAGCCCATCCCGGTTAACACTTCGGCAAATGAGGTCTGCTGCAGATATGGACTGCTGCGCAGGAATTCGCGTTTACCATTGGTATAATCGCCACCATGCGAGTGATTGAAAATGACCAATGGAAAAGGTCCCTCCCCTGAGGAAGGAACCGCTACATACGCTGATACCTTTTCCATACCATTGAGATCCAGCAGCAGTGTCTCCAGCCGGTAGCCATCTCGCTCTTCCTGCCAAAGCAGTTCGCTGTCCAGCGTGTACTGCTCCGGCAGATCACCCAGTAGGGTGATTAGCTGATCTCTGGTCTTCATCTTAGAGCCCTCCTGCTGTTACTTTGGCTGTCACCTGTTGTACCAGCTGCTCGGGCTTGGCGGTATGACGGGAATGACAGTCTGTAATTTCTACGGCTTCTCCATTTTCGATATAAAAGGCAGGGCCTTCATGATTGTCGATCGTGACCTGCTGGAAACGGATATCCCGGACATTGCCGAGGTAAAAGCCCCGGTTGTTCATTTCTTCGATGCCTGCCATCATGGCCGGACGGCCCGGTGTAGCATTCTCGGCCATCGAGATATCAATATTGGCAAAGGTAATCTCCGATATGTACTGCTCTGCCAATCCATACAGGAATCCAGCCGCAGCATGTACACGACGAGCCGTAATATTGGCAAAATGAATCCGGCGGAAGCATGGCGTCTCGTCGGTTACCGGATAGGGATTCTTGTCCCATACATATTTGTCCTTGCCACGCGGACCACAGAAATAATATAGATTCATAATGAACGGACAGATGACATCTTCCATTACAATATTGCTGATCCGGATATCTTCGACAGTTCCGCCGCGTCCGCGTCTGGACTTGAGACGGATACCGCGATCGGTCTGCTTGAATATGCAGTTACTGATCACCACATTACGGATATCACCGCTCATCTCGCTGCCGATCACTACACCGCCATGACCGTGCATAATGGTGCAGTTGGTGACTGTAATATTCTCGCAGGGAATGCGCTCTGCGGCATCTTCGGTACCCGACTTGATCGTTATACAGTCATCACCTACATCGATATGACAATTGCTGATCCGTACATTGGAACAGGATTCGGGATTAATGCCATCCGTATTCGGTGAATCTGCCGGGTTATGGATCGACAGATTATCAATCGTGACATTAGAGCAGCAGATTGGATTAACGGTCCAGCTCGGTGAATTCTGCATCCGTACATCCCGTATGGTCAGCCGCTGACAATGATGGAAGCTGATCAGCTTGGGACGCGGATATTGCAGCTGCTCGGGGGACTGCCGGAATAGATCCCACCAGACCTGACCATTACCAAGCAGCAGTCCACTGCCGGTAATCGATACATTCTCCAGATGTTCGCCATAGATGCAGGAGCTGTATACTTCCCTGCTGGCTCCCTCCCATCTGGACTGTACGACCGGATAATCAGCCGGATTGGTGCTGAAGGACAGCACCGATCCCGGACTGATATGCAGTTCAATATGACTTTTCATGCGGATTGCTCCGGTCTGGTACGTACCTGCCGGAATATATACCGTTCCGCCGCCATTCTGACTGGCTGCTTCGATTGCAGCAGCAATAGCCTCTGTCGACAATTTCCCGGAATCCCGGGAAGCTCCATAATCCGCTATATTATAGACTGACATCAGCTGTACCTCCGCTAGTTGGGGCGGCAGCCATATTCTCCTTTTGCGCGAGCAGCTCGTATTCGGTACAGGCCTGCAGGAACGCACCCAATCCCTTTTGATCATTGGTTACAATCGGTTCACTGATATAGTAGGCAAAGCTGCCATCCCGCTGATCGGCACCGCCCAGCCCGGCTACCTGACAGTTTTTGTTCAGATTGACCCAGCCTTCCTTGGTCGTCAGTACGAATTCATCAATCATGCCGTTATAAGCTTTATCCAGTGTAGACTGCCAGTCGGTGCTCAAAACGCCCAATCGAATTCCTTTGGCCATAGTATATGCGATCATCGCTGTCGCCGAAGCTTCCCGGTAATTGCCTTTGCGTTCCGGCTGATCCACAATCTGATACCATACGCCTGCTACGGGATCCTGATGATTTCTTAACGCTGTCAGCGTATCCGTCAGAATACGGCTTAATTCTGAATAGTCTGCATGGGAGGAAGGCAGAATCTCCAGCACATCCACCAGCGCCATACAGAACCAACCCAGTGAACGTCCCCAGAAGTGCGGAGATAATCCAGTCTCCGGATCACACCATGGCTGTACCTTTTGCTCATCCCAGGCATGGTAGAGCAGTCCTGTCTTCGCATCACGAGTATGACGTTCGCACAGGATAAACTGGCGGGTCACATCATCGATTCCCTGGCTGTTTTCAAAGTTCTGCAGATATTCCAGATAGAACGGCGATCCCATATACAACCCATCCAGCCAGATCTGATACGGATAAATCTGCTTGTGCCAGAAAGCCCCTTCCGAGGTGCGGGGATGATTCTGCAGCTGTTCACGCAGCCGTGATGCCGCAAGACGGTACTTCTCTTCTCCGGTTTCGTGGTATAGCAGGAACAGAAGCTTGCCGTTGTTAATATGATCAATATTGTATTCATCTTGGCGGTAGCCCATAATGCTGCCATCTTCCTGAATAAAATGATCCATATTATCGCGGATAAATTGCAGATAGATCGAATCGCCAGTCTGCTGCCAGAGCAGCTGGAATCCTTTGAGAATGACGCCGTAATCATAAGACCACTTTTCACGGTGTCCCCGGTCTTCATACAGCCGGGGAGTCCTCTCCATAATCGATCTGGCAGTGCGTATCGCCCATTGATTAGTATTCATACTGACCTCCATCGGTTTATGTGTCGTTTAGGATTGAGTGGCTTTGTACGATGCTTCATATTCAGAAATAATGCTGCTGCCTCCGGCGCTTTTCCAGCTCTCGATCGCCTGGTTGAATCCGTTGGCATCGATTTCACCCAGAATGTATTTGTAGGTTGCATCAGTGATCATTTTTTGCAGTTCGGAACCCTGGGTATTATACGTCTCGGATTCCAGTGCATAAGCAGGGTTCAGTACCGCATAGTTGGCATTATCAGCAATCATTTTATCGGCCATTTGCTTGAGTGGATCGGCATCATGGATTTTGAAGCCACTCTCTTTTGGACGGCTGGCTGCAAAAGGCTGCACTTCCTGCTGCCACAGATCCGTATTGGTAATCGTCGCTGCATCCTTGTCATCCACCGTATAATGCGTGCCTTCGATACCGTAGGTCATCAGTGCATAGGAGTCTTCATCCAGCAGATCATTAACAAATTTCAGGATGCGCTTCAACTCGGCTTCATCTTTCACTTCAGAACGAGGGAAAGATAACAGACCGCCAATACCATTATTCGCTGCCCAGATGGCACGGTCGCTCTCATTACCGGTTGATGTAATATCATTCGCCATCACCAGCTCCATTTTGTCCTGTACACCTTTGGACATGTTGAGCAGGTTTTTGCTGTCAAACAGCGCACCTACATAGATCCCTGCCTTACCCTGAGCAAACTTTTGCTGCTGGTCGGTTTTGGCCGTTACTGCAAAGTCTTTGTTGATATAACCTTTGTCATATAATTCTTTCATATAGTTCATAGTCTTCATGTAACCTTCGGTCATGAATTCGGGCGTCATCTTGCCGTCTTCACTCACCTGCCAGTTATTCGGTGTGCCAAAGTAGGAGCTCAGCGTCTTGAATGCGCCATATACCAGATCATTACGGTCAACAAATCCGGTCGTATCGTCTACACCGTTGCCGTCTGGGTCCTCTTCGGTGAATGCTTTGGCTACGGCCATCAGTTCATCCGTCGTTTTGGGAACTTCCAGACCGAGCTTATCCAGCCAGTCCTTGCGCAGGGTTACGCCGTTACGCGCCAGATCCTTTTGGAAAGGTACCCCGTACAGCTTGCCACCAATTGAAGCCGATTTGATCGTTTCTGGCGGAATTTTGGCCAGGTTCGGATAATCTTTCAGATAAGGCTCCACTTCCCAGAACATGCCGGATTTGAGCGCATTACGTACAGAAGAGTTATCGAGTAGAGTCAAGGTTATGATATCGGCCAGCGAATCGGATGCCAGCGCGGTATTGATCCGTTCTTCCTTGGAAGCATCGGGAATCCAGGAGAAGGTGATATCGCTGTTCGTTTTCTCTTCCAGCTTGTTCAATACCGTATCCGTTGGTGGTGAAGCGGTATGCAGAATATTCAGCCAGCTGATTTCGGCTTTGGAATTGGCATCATATACACCGGAAGAAGCATTCTCCCCACCGCAGGCAGTCAATACAATAGCACTGCTCACCACGACTGCGGCTACTTTTTTCATTGCGATCATTTGGCTTTTTCTCATTCCATTATTCCCCTCTCATATGGTCACCGGTTAATGTGGTACACGATTGAACAGGTTGCAGCAGCGATCAGTAGACGCCATCTTCTCCGAATTTCTTGGCAAGCTTGTTCGCCAGCATGATCAGAACCAGCCCAACCAGCCCTTTGAACAATCCGACAGCGGTACTGAAGCTCAGCTGTCCATTTTTCAGACCTGCCGTATAGATATAAGTATCAAAAATCTCGGCCACTTCTCGGTTAAGCGAGTTCAGCAGCAGGTACATATGTTCAAATCCAAGATCCAGTGTAGTTCCGATCTTGAGGATCAGCAGGGTGATAATTACCGGACGAATCGCCGGCAGGGTGACATGCCAGGTTTTGCGCAGACGGCCTGCACCGTCCATCTCTGCCGCTTCATACAGCTGGGTATCAACAACCGTAATCGCTGCGAGATAGATAATGGTAGACCATCCTAGCTCTTTCCAGATGATTTGCGCCATATACATCGTGCGCAGCCATTCCGGTGAAGTCAGGAAACTGATCTTCTGGAAGCCCATCGCAGCAAGCAGTTCATTAATAACCCCACCATCTACGGTCAGAAATACATAAGTAATAGAGACGATAATAACCCAGGACATAAAGTGAGGAATATAGATAATCGTCTGGATCGCATTTTTGAAATAACGATGTCTGACTTCATTCAGCATCAGCGCCAGAATAATCGGCATCGGGAAAAAGATAACAATATTCAGTGCGAACAAAATCAGCGTATTACTCAGCAGCATAAAAAAGGTTGGCTCCGTAAACAGACGGATAAAATGCTTGAGGCCTACCCACGGGCTGTCTGCAATTCCGAGATACGGCTGGTAATCCTGAAAGGAAATAATCAGCCCACCCATTGGTAGATACTTAAAAATAACAAAATAAAGAAATCCCGGCAGAATCATTAAATAGAGAAATTTGTTACGAAGTATTCCATGCTGCCCTCTACGTTTGACGGCTTTTTGTGTACCTTCAAGCTTCAGTGCGGCAGCATCGGATACTTTCATTGGATTAGACATCTTCACCGGATCACCAGCCTCCTTAATGGACATTCACGTTACGCCTTTCACACTAAAGCAATCCGGTCATTCCGTATATAATCATCAGTTGATAGCGTTTACAAAACCTTTTGTATAAGGGGATTACCTTGTTCTCACCTCAGCTGATGATTATATTATGAGCTAATGATCATTCGTTATTTTTGGAGGGCAGACACCATGATCTTATCCCCGGATTATATACGGAACAAGCTGTCATTGGTACAGTTAGGGAGTACACGATTATTAAGGAGGTTATCATGCATGGAACAGTCTCTACGGAAAGATACTACAATAGGAAGCAAAATTTTTACGATTGTAAATAATACTTTATTGATTCTGGTTGCACTTGCGTGTCTGCTGCCCTTTGTTAATGTTATTGCCAGCTCGTTCGCCTCTACCCAGGAAGTCGTCTCCAAGAAATTCATCCTGTTCCCTACTACATTCTCCCTCGATGCTTACCGGTATATATTGTCCACCCCTACTATATTCAAAGGACTGGGCGTATCCGTCGGCACGACGATTGTAGGTACACTGGTCAGTATGGCACTAACCGCCTTTATGGCTTATGGATTATCACGCACCTATTTGTATGGAAGAAATGCAATCAACTTTATTATCGTATTCTCGATGTTATTCAGTGGCGGAATGATTCCGACCTTCCTGATTGTCAAAGGGGTCGGCCTGATTGATTCCTACTGGTCCCTGATCCTGCCGGTTGCGATCAACGCGTTCAACCTGATCATTATGCGCAACTTTTTCCAGGCACTGCCGGACAGTCTGGAAGAATCGGCCAAGATTGATGGATGTAATGACTTTGGCGTCTTTTTCAAAATCATGCTGCCGCTGGCACTGCCTTCTATAGCGACGATCTCCCTGTTCTATGGCGTAACCTATTGGAATACGTATATGAATGCGATTCTGTATCTTAATGATTCCAATAAATGGCCGATACAGGTACTGCTGCGTCAGATCGTTATCGTCTCCAGCGGTATGCAGGCGGAAGGCAGTTCAGTCGATGTCATCCCACCGGCACAGACGATCAAAATGGCCGTTATCGTAGTTGCAACCGTACCGATGCTGATCGCTTATCCATTTGTACAAAAACACTTCACCAAAGGTGCACTGCTTGGCGCAGTCAAAGGTTAACGCATACCGGAAGCGATGGAAATAGCGGCTTGCTTGTTGCTCTGTTCGTGAGGCGCATATTTATCTCTGTCATATGTATCCTTAACACCGTTTCATAGAAAAAGTCTTATCTTCTGCAAGGCAGAGCATAAGACTTTTGGCGGTCTGTACGATGTACTTATTGCACTATAGCAGCCTGCAGCCCGGTTCCAAGCAGCAGGCTGCCCCTACGCCGGGTGATCGATCAGATACTCTGTCTCATCTTGCGGTAGGTACCAGGCGTTACCTGTTCCTTTTTACGGAACGAACGGATAAAGTTCTGTGGATTATGATACTGCAGCCGCTCGGCGATTTCTTTGATGGTCTGGTCGGTCTCGGTCAGCCAGCGTTTGGCCATCTCCAGGCGGTAGCTCATTAGATAATCGCTGAAGGTAATGCCGTATTCCTTTTTGAAAATGCTGCTCAGGTAGTTTGGGTTATAATGCAGCCGGTCACCGATAATCTCCAGTGACAGTTCCTGATCATATTCGGAACGCACAATCTCGGCGATCGTCTCGGACAGACAGCGGAACTGCTCATTGGTCTTGTTTTTCATACTGCGTACCATCGGGAAAATGACCTGTTCGATTAGAATACGCTCGATCTCCTCGGGGTTGCGAATACTGAGCAGCCGGTGATACAAGGCACGATTATCGTGCGTTAACAGCACTTCCAGTCCAAGCAGCTGCTCCAGCTGAATCAGATTGTTGACAAGGCGTACCAGCATGACTTCAAGGTCCATGGAATTCCGGCTTTTCTTCATAAATTCCGCCATCAGCGGATAGAGCGTCCGGGACACCTGCTCCTCATCACCCAGACGAATCGCATCGAACAATCGGGATTCCAGCTCTGCCGGATAATGCAGCAGTACCGGACCGGAGATTACATTGGAGATATCCTCGTAGAAAATGATTGATTCCTTGCCCAGATTCAGACGTTGATGCAGTGCCTGCTTGCTCATTTCACACGCTTCCTTGCTACGCAGTAGTGTGGAATAGGATTGGCTGATCCCTATACTGATTGATAGCTTCAGGTATTCACGTACCGTACGGATCATCGCTTTGGCATAAGCCAGCATCTGCTTGCGCATCTCCTGTTCATTCACACCGGAGAAGATCAGAATCGTCGCCTGGGTATCATCATTCAGGATAATAGGCAGCAGCCGCTGCTGCTGGGGAATCAGCTCTTCGGCAATTTTGTTGATCGCCAGCAGCAACACGTCCTTGTCAGCCGCATCGCGCTTGCCCACATTGTCCAGCTGGGCAAGCATCGTTACATACTGCTGATCTTCCAGGCTGGAATGACCAAGACGGTTCAGCTGATGCTCCAGTTCATCGGCAGATACACGGTTGCGGAACAAATTCAGTACCAGCTGGGTCTCCAGCTGCGGCTGCTCTGCTTCGATGAGACTCTCCAGACTCTGCTTCTCGGTCAGAATATGATCGATAGATGAGAGGATCCACTCAATCTCATTTTTGGCTGTCAGCTGTGCATCTCTTGGCAGGCTACGCGTAATCTGCTGGATCGGCTTGGTAAAATAAACCGAAATTCCGTAAGCAACCACGATAATCAACAGAATCAATACCAGTTCCATCAGAATCAGCCCATACTTGGTCGTCTGCAGGGCACTGGCAATCTCCTTTTGATCCAGCATCGTCACATAAATCCAGTTGTTATATGGCGATTTGGCATAAATGAGCTGCAGCTCGGGTCCTTTATCCTGATTGAGCGTCAGCATTCCGGTATTCTGATCCTGTCCGATCATGGATGGGATCTGTGTCAGCTGGTTGGTACTTAACAATCCGGATGTTTTGCCGGTATCGTACATGACACTCCCCTGCTTGTTCAGGATAAAGACAGGTGCATTATTTTCCGCGCTCAGACTGCGGTTCAGCGTCTCCAGGGAAATATCGGATAAAGCAATTGCCTGCTTTTGCTTGGAGAATACCGGCAATGTGTTAACAAATCGCAGCCCGGAATCTGTTTTCACCCAGAATAATCCCTGATCCTGATCAGCAATATATTCGTCATATAGCTTCTGTCGCTCTTCGGAAGTGAGATGTGATAAGGTTCCATTGGAAATCTGCCAGCTCTGATTGATGCTGATCAGAGAGTACTCTGCCCCTTCCATCCCCATTGTAGCAATATAGTTCAGCTGGGTATTTACATCCCGATACGCGATAAAGTCTTTTTCCGTAATTGGATGGTTCACCACCTCATTAAATGAACTGGTAGTGCTGTATGTATTGAAAGCGTATTCAATAGTACGTATTTTTTGTTCCAGATTATTTCTCATTTGTGTAATATAACTTTGCTTGCTGTTGGCTACACTATCAATCACTGATTGGACTGTATTGAAGTAGATATATATGCCAAAGCTAATGGACAGACCGATTCCTAATACCAGAATAGGAATAAAAATTTTGTAAAACATAATTCCCTTTTTCATCATGTCCCTCCATCGGTTCAGTCATCAGTCTCTATTATAACGCTATCATAATCTGGATGTTAAGGATTTCTTTAGCAAATATCATCTACTTCCCCGTAAATTATCATGTAAACAGGAATTTCGGTCTTATTTCACATCCTGCTCTGCCAACTGGATGTACAGAAAGGAACAAACCAATATGCTCCACATTATAAATCATTCCAGTGACAATGATATACGTAAAATCACCGAAACCCATGCTGTACCCGCGCTGCATCTGTATCTACTGGACTCCAGCACACCCCGTCCGTGTATACTGATTCTGCCTGGCGGTGGGTATCATCATCTTGCCGATCATGAAGGAGAACCGGTCGCCCGCTGGCTGAACACACTCGGTATTCATGCTGCCGTGCTGGAATACAGCACATTCGATTCCTTGACGGATAAGGGTAATTTCAATCCGCATGATCCTACTTTCTCGGCTGAATCAGACGATGATCTCTTACAGACCGATACATCCAAGACAACGATGCCAAGCGAAAATTCAACAGCAGACTCCTCGCATAATCGTTCCTTTTCCCAACATACCGATCCGGCATCTGATGCTGTTCCCCCGCTGATTGATCCACACGCACGATTACAGGAAACCGAACAGGCTCTGCATCTGCTTCGGCAGCATGCAAGGGAATGGCGTATTCTACCGGAACAGACAGGATTAATGGGATTCTCTGCAGGCGGTCACTTGGCTGCACTGACCGCGACGATGGGCCGGATTCGTCCGCACCTGCTCCTGCTTGGCTATCCGGTTATTACTTTTCGCGGCCCTTATGCTCATCAGGGCAGTCGGCTTCATTTTCTGGGGGAATCGCCGGATATTGCAATGATTGATCAATTTTCTGCTGAACGGCAGGTTGATAACAGGTTACCTCCTACTTTTATCTGGACAACCGCTGACGATGCGAGCGTGACGGTTCACAACAGCTTACTGTTTAGTGAAGCACTTGCTGCCCATCGAATCCCCCACGAACTGCATATTATGGAGAGCGGCCGACATGGACTTGGCTTGGCACAGACTCATCCCTCTTGCCACAGATGGACAGAATGGGCAGCACACTGGCTGGATCGGCATGGCTATATTCATTCAACAAGCGACAAGGCTGCAGCAGATGATGTCCTATTCACACCTTGCTTATTCACCCGAAATAGTACACCTGACAGCGATCATCATCAGCCGATCAGCCGGCAAACTGATGGACGGCGTCCCACCCTGTTTATTGCCGGAGATTCCACAGCTGCGATCAAAGGAGCTTCTGACAAGCCAATGAGCGGATGGGGAGAATATGTGCAGCCGTATTTTGGTAGCAGCATAACTGTGGCGAACCATGCTATTAACGGTCGCAGTACCCGCTCCTTTCTGGCAGAAGGGCGGCTCGAATATATCGCCAACCAGCTGCAGCCCGGTGATTATCTATTGATCCAGTTCGGCCACAATGACGAGAAATCTGCTGATCCCATGCGCTATACGGAACCACATACCGATTATCGTTATAATCTGCAGAAGTTTATTGATACAGCACGTCAGTATGGTGCTATTCCGGTATTGCTCACTTCAGTCAGCCGCCGCCGATTCTTGTCCAATGGTACGATTGATCCGCTGGCAGTGGGTGCTTATCCCGAAGCAATGAAGCAAACTGCGTTGACAGCCCATGTTCCGCTACTGGATATTTTCACAGCTTCCCGGCAGCTGTATGAAGCGCTTGGCGAGACTGCTTCCATGGATCTGTTCATGCATCTGCGGCCCGGACAGCATCCAAACTACATGGATGGCATTGCCGACGATACCCATTTCTCGGTACAAGGCGCTCAGGCAATTGCCGAACTGATCGTCTCTGCTATACTCCGGCATCCGGAACTTGC
The DNA here is from genome assembly GCF_000346635.1 of Paenibacillus shenyangensis. NCBI lineage: Bacteria > Bacillati > Bacillota > Bacilli > Caryophanales > Paenibacillaceae > Paenibacillus > Paenibacillus shenyangensis. The sequence continues at coordinate 45,154 of NZ_AOIG01000017.1, read as the reverse complement.
TGCGCTGCATCCTTATATCGAGCGCACACAGGAGCATAGCGTTCATTGATTATTCGATTGAAATACGAATGTCACAGATGATATGCGCATTCCTTCATGTCGAAGCAGATAGTATTCAAATAAAAGACATACAAAAAAAGAGACAGATCTGCCCAGCGTAGATCTGTCTCTTTTATTTAGTACACAATAATTAAAATAACCACCCTTTATAACTCCATCCTTCAAGAACCGGTAACCATCTTCGACCAGTGGCCGACAAACTCTGCCTGATCGTAAGCAAAGAATTGCTGCAAAATATGCTCTTTATCATCAAGGAACAATTGATCCGCTACGGCACTTACCAGCCGGGGAACGGCATTTTTGGTGCCGGAAATAGCAGATGCGGACAATCCGCAGCTGGCAAGAGCGGAATAGTTGAACATAAAGAGCCCATGCACTCTGTCCACCCCTAGCTCATCCCTGCTTTGCAGCGCAAATCCTGGACTGAGATAAGGATGGGCATCAAGCAGTGTATTCCGCAGATCGGGTGCCGCCTGATAATGATCCTGCCAGCGGGCAATGTGCCCGCTTACCAGCTCCAGCTCCGGACGCAGTGCCGGATCGCTGAGCAGCCCGGTACTGATCACCAGAAAATCAAATTCATACTGCCCATGTGGTGTGGTCACTCTCGCTCCATCGCTCCATGGCTGCACATCCAACCATGGCGAACCCAGATGCAGCTCAAATCCCGGCCAGGCTGCCGCACGTTCAAACGTATCATTGGTCGGCGGCTGATTGAATTTGAAAAAGTGGGCGATCACTGCATATTTCTCCTCATCATTCAGTGCATGGAACCGTTCGATCATGCCAGACACTTCCATCTGCCGAATCGGATTTACACTGGGCAGTACTTCACGCCGGACAAATACATGAGCTTCTGCGGCGCCCTCAGTCAGCGCATGATTGGCATTGTCAAACGCAGAAGCTCCTCCACCCAGAACGGCTATCTTTTTGCCCTGCAGACGACGAAAATCGATTGCTCCAGAAGTATGTGCATACAGATGACGGGGCAGCCGCTCTGCAATCATTGGCGGCACATGCCATTCCCCACCGCCCTGAATTCCGGTTGCCAGAATCACCTTGCGAGCCATTACGGTATCTCGCGGAGCTCCCGCACCGCCAATATGTAACCGATGCAGTCCTTTGGTAACAGGCTCAATGAGCTTCAAAGTCACTTCATTCGCTACAGGTAGCTTCAGTAGCTTCCGGTACCAGCGCAGGTAGTTCATCCATTCTCCGCGTGGAATTTTATCCACCTGTTCCCAACCCTCTTCTCCATGCTGAGCTTCCCACCATGAGCGGAAAGTCAGCGAAGGAATACCCAGATCGATGGATGTCAGATGCTTGGGAGTGCGCAGTGTGACCATACGTGCATACGTCTGCCATGGACCTTCTAGTCCGGCAGGATTCTCATCGATAACCAGAATATTCGATACCCGCTCACGCAGCAGACCAAAAGCTGCCCCTAATCCACTTTGTCCGCCGCCAATAATAACTGCGTCATACACATGTCCCTCCGAATGCTGCACCGGTCGCACCCAATCCGCTCCACCGTATGCGAGATAAGCCAGATCCCGTCGTACACGCTCATTCAATGCTTCCAGACTCATATATACTCCGCCTTTCCCCATATCATTTGCCTTATTATAGCGATAAGACTTGGATCAGCGATAGAACATGTTAATTATTTTGTCATTGAATATAACAAAATCATAAGGTATTGTGTAAATAAACTAACACGAGTAATAGGATTCAGATTTAAAATTCCTATTTAATTCAAATTAACCATAAAAAATAATTAAAATGTGCCTTCTAGGTTACATTAATGCACATATAATCATTATTACTCTCTTCATGGAATTAAATCTAACTTCTACTTGCTATCTGAACATTCTTGATTTACACTAAATTTTAATTTTCAAACCCTTTTATCTCATTCGAACCCATCTTCTCAAATACTCATGTTCTTTCGTATAACCCCGGTAATACGGTCCGGGGGTCTCTACCAGGAACCGTAAAATCCTGATTACGAAAAATGCTGCGATGAATTTGCCATGCATTTTTTGTGATCGGGATTTTTGTATTCATTTTTAACCTATAACTACCAAGGAGTGAACTATGCCTATGTCATGGACAACCGAAGCACTACAACGAAGAATTGATGTTGCCAGTCACCGAGAACCAGCAGATCTGGTCATACGGGGCGGACAGATTGTGAACGTATTTACAGGAGAGCTGGTCCAACAGGATATCGCGATCGTGGATGGTGTAATCGCAGGGATCGGTACGTATGAAGGAATCGAAACCGTCGATGCAGCAGACAAATGGATTATTCCGGGTCTGATGGATGGTCATGTACATATCGAGAGCTCCATGCTGTCTCCACAGGAATTTGCGAAGGTAGTTATTCAACACGGGGTAACCAGTGTAATTACAGACCCGCATGAGATTGGCAGTGTTGCCGGAGTTGATGGTATCCGCTATATGCTGGAACAGTCAGAAGATTTGCCGGTTGACCAGTTTATCATGCTGCCTTCCTGTGTGCCGGCGACGTCTTTTGAGAGCAGCGCCGCCTGTCTGGAAGCGAAGGATCTGGAACCATTTTATGATCATCCCCGGGTACTGGGACTGGCGGAAGTCATGGACTTTGGTGCGCTGTCCAGTGCAGCTCCCGGTATGCTCGGTAAAATCGCTGCCGCTCATAGCAGAGGCAAGTATGTAGATGGTCATGCAGCAGGTATTGCCAAGGAACAGCTGGGAATTTATGCAGCCGCAGGTATTCGTACCGATCACGAATGTATTAATACCGATGAAGCCCGGCAGCGGCTGGAACTTGGTATGTATGTAATGATACGTGAAGGCACTGCTGCCAAGGATCTGGAAGCTATTCTTCCGGTCATTACTCCTTATAATTCGCGACGCTGTCTATTTGTTACCGATGACAAGCTGATCGATGATCTACTCGATGAAGGCAGTGTCGATCACAATATCCGGTTGGCGGTTCGTCATGGACTGCCCGCAGTGACTGCTATCCAGATGGCGACGCTTAATACAGCAGAATGCTTTGGACTCCGGGACCGAGGTGCTATTGCTCCGGGATATATAGCCGATCTGGTTATCCTGGATGATCTGGAACAACTGACCATTCATGAAGTCTACAAAAATGGACAGTGCGTTGTTCAAGGCGGCAAGCTACTGGAACAGCCGGTTACTAATCCAACTGCATCCTCTACCCTTCCAGATTCTGCATATATAGAACAGTCGGATGCTACGTTCACAGCTGAATCCACTGCTTTGGACCCAGTGAATCCAGCTGTTTCGCTCATTCATGATGCCTTGGCCGAGTCACATCACGAGATACTTTCTGACAGCATAGATCCAGCTTCCAGCCAGGCGTTCCCTATTAGTGCAGCTGCATTATCCCGCTGCCAGACCGCTCCCATCACACTGGATCATCTGGCACTCCCACTGACCCATGACTACTGCAATGTAATTGAGATCATTCCCAATTCGCTGGTTACTGCTCACGCACAGTATAAAGTAAATCGTAAAAACGGCTATTTTACTGCTTCTACCGATCAGGATCTGCTCAAGCTGGCCGTTGTAGAACGTCATCAGGCTACAGGCAATATAGGACTTGGTATCGTCAAAGGCTTCCAGCTGCAAAAAGGAGCTATCGTCTCTACTGTTGCCCACGACTCGCATAATCTGATTGCAGCCGGTACTTCGGATGAGGAGCTGCTGCTCGCTATCGAGCATATCGTCAGTGTCAATGGCGGTCTCGCTGTCGTGTCTGGCAGCGAAGTGCTCGCCTCCCTGCCGCTGTCGATTGCAGGCTTGTTATCCGAGCTTCCTTATGAAGAAGTCTATCATCAAATGAAAAAGCTCAATCAAGCGCTGCTGCAGATTGGTGCCGCCCAGCATTTCAACCCTTTCTTGATGCTCTCTTTCCTCGCACTGCCTGTGATCCCGACGCTCAAGTTGACTGATCTGGGACTGTTTGATTTTGCAGCCAACGCACATATTGATGTAGAGGTACAACGGAACAGGAAGTCTGCTTCCCTGTAATTAGCTGATTGCTGATCCTGTATAAAATAATCGGTATATTCTCCCGGACTATTTTAGGTTTGCTGTATAAAATGAAAAACCTTTGCCGATATATAGTATAAGGAAATTCCATTTTATACACGCAAAGGAGAATCGATTATATATGATTTGGCTTAAAGGATTGTTTTTGATTGTTTATGGATTGATGGTAGGAGCAGCGGCAGTGCTGTTGGCCGTATTTATCCATACCGGTCCTATGCAATACTTTCTCCATCCGAGCAAGATCGAACAGGCTTATACGTATCCTGCACATGAAGTAATCAACAAGGCGCATAACGAACAACGCTTGTAATTTCCGGATTCTCCTTCTAGCGTGCTTCTTCTGCTGCTATTTGTATCGGCAGATCATTCTTTATGGAAATTCGATGACGGAATCAACCTTGTGAAATATATAAATAATAACCTCTCTGACCTGCCTTTCTCCGGCATATCGGGGAGGTTTTGCTTTTTCTTGCTAAGGGATATCGATAAAACAATGGACTTGACTGTCTGTAAGATATTACTATATCTATATGCGCTGTTATGCAGCCGCGTAAATGATCGGCTCCGGCCCAGCCAACCGGTACCGAAAAATAGTATGGGGACGTGATCTGCCGCAGCCTGTGGCCCAAGAAAATTACATAGAAAAGAGTGGTTATTATCCTAAAGCGTTTTTTTGCGTACTATCGTCCCTATAAAGGGCTTTTCTTTCTCGATTTTACCTGTGCCGTGCTGGCTGGCGTACTGGAACTGTCTTTTCCGCTGGCAGTGAATACGTTTATCGACAAGCTGCTGCCTGGACAAAACTGGAATCTGATTCTGATTGCCAGTCTGGCACTGCTGGGAATTTATGTGCTGAATACATTTATGCAGTATATCGTCACCTACTGGGGGCATATGCTTGGAGTGAATATCGAGACCGATATGCGCCGTAAGTTGTTTGGACAATTACAAAAGCTGTCATTCCGGTTTTTTGATAATCACAAGACCGGTCATCTAATTGGCCGGATTACAAACGATCTTAACAATATTGGCGAAGTTGCCCACCATGGTCCGGAGGATATATTCATCGCCATTATGACATTGATCGGTTCCTTTATCCTGATGTACAATATCAATCCCCAGCTGGCTATTATTACCTTTGTAATTATTCCGATCATGGCCTGGGTGATTATTTTCTTCGGAGGCCGGATGACTACGGCTTACCGCAGATTGTTCGGGGATGTCGGTAATTTCAATTCCCGTATCGAGGATAATGTAGGCGGTATCCGGGTCGTGCAGTCTTTTGCCAATGAAGAGCATGAGAAAAAGCTGTTCGAAGTCGACAACCAGAGCTATCGCAGTACGATGCTGCTCGCCTACAAGACAATGGCGCGCAGTCTCGCCGTCAACTATATGATGATGCGGATGATTACGATTCTTGTGTTGATCTTTGGCGCCTGGTTCTTTATTAGCGGCCAGATCAAAATCGGGGAATTCGTTGCTTTTCAGCTGCTTGCCAATATTTTCTTCCGTCCCATCGAGAAGATTAATGCTGTTATCGAGAGTTATCCCAAAGGAATCGCCGGATTCAAGCGTTATCTGGAAATTATGGATACCGAACCGGATATTGCGGATCGCCCCAATGCACTGGAAGTGACGCATCTGGAAGGGAATATCCGCTTTAATCAGGTATCATTTGGCTATGAATCCAATCGCCCGATTCTCCGGGATATCAGTCTTGAGATTCATCCTGGCGAGACCGTAGCCTTTGTCGGTCCTTCGGGTGCCGGCAAGACGACGATATGCAGTCTGCTGCCGCGCTTTTATGAAGTGGATCAAGGCAGCATCACCATCGATGGAATTGATATACGGGATATGAAGCTGGAGTCTCTACGCCGTCAGATCGGTATTGTGCAGCAGGATGTATTCCTGTTCTCCGGTACAATCCGGGAAAATATTGCCTATGGCAAGCTGGATGCCAGTCTGGATGAGATCTGGCTCGCTGCCGAACGTGCCCATCTGGCAGACGTTATTCGCAATATGCCGGATGGCATCGAGACCGTTATCGGCGAGCGTGGCGTCAAGCTGTCCGGCGGACAGAAGCAGCGTCTGTCTATCGCCCGTATGTTCCTTAAGAATCCGCCGATTCTGATTCTTGATGAAGCGACATCGGCACTCGATACCGAGACCGAAGCGGCTATCCAGCAGTCTCTCTCCGAGCTGGCTGTCGGACGGACTACCCTGGTGATCGCCCACCGACTGGCAACGATCAAAAATGCCGATCGGATTATAGTCGTCAATCAAGATGGCATCGCCGAACAAGGACATCATCAAGAACTAATCGCTGCCGGTGGGATCTACAGTCGTCTGCACCGTGCGCAATTTGGCAGTTAAGTATTTATCCATGTATACCATCCATGCCCGGCAATCACTCTTTCTGTAGTGATTGCCGGGCATTTTAATGTTCTTAAAATATAGAAGTATAGGTATGGAGAAATATCTTCTGATTTCTTTGCTTGACCTTGGGTCTGACCCAAGCTTTATAGTAAAGATATAGACAAGATGTTCAAGCGTTTTGCTGCACTTATACTATTTTGCCGCAACCAGCATGATCCACTTTTTTTCTTTTGCAGATAAGCACTTTGTTTCAACGGATTCACGAAATATATTTTTTCCGAAACGAATCATGGCTCCGTCTATCCCTGCCGGATGTTCTTTCTTTAAATTAGTTTATTCTGCGATATATTTATACTTTTTATGTACAGAAAGGAGCCTTCCCTTATGAATCATTATCTCACGATTAGCGAACTGGCTCGGCTGATGAATGTATCTACCCATCAGATCCGTTATTTTGAAGAGCAAGGCGTTCTATTGCCTGCCTGTATTGCAGATAATCAATATCGAATGTATGGAACCGATGAAATCTATCGTCTGTCTCATATCCTACTGCTGCGCAAGCTGGGTATTCCGGTTCGGCAGATCCGTGAAAGTCTGTCTTCCTTTTCGGCGGATCAATATAATGAGTTGCTTCAGGATTCCATGCTTCAGCTGGACCAGCAGATTGGGCAGCTCACCCGGCTGAAGCAGCTCACTGCCGGCGTAATCAGTGAATATGAGCAGCATTATGCCCCAGGATTAGATAGAGGCCTTTACCAGATTATAGACTGTCCATCAAGGAAACTCTGTATCTGGACCGAACTGCAGACCGGAGAAGTACTCACTGCCCGCAAAATGCTGCAGCTGAATCCCTATCCCGAAGATCTATTCGAGACGGATCTGTATTATATCCAGCAAGATCATCAATTGCTGCTCTGTTATGAAGAACAGCCAAAAGATAAAATCAACCCTGACAGCGACCATTCCAGCATTTCGACAGAGAAGATACGCTGCGGAAAAAATTTAAATCAAGCTCACCATTCCACACCCGATATAGAACTGGCTGCAAGCTCGTATCTGTCAGCTTATATTAGGATTACCGAAGAAGATGAACTTTATGTACAGATTCAGCAGCTGGAGCAGTATATGGAGCAGCAACAGTTACTGCCTGCCGGTCCATTAATCCTAATCGAAAAGTCATATCTGTCCCTGTTCGATAATGCCAGCCTCCACTATGAGCTGCAAATGCCTTTGAGCGCTAGCGAAGTGAGCCAGGAGGAGCAGCCATGACAACGGCCCATATTTCTCAGCCTCTGGATCTTGTGATCAGTCCCTGTCTTCCCGAAGAATTGCCTGCTGTCTGTACATTGCTGGCTACCTCATTTGCCGATATATTCGGTTCCATGGTTCAGCTCAATGAACAGCAGCTGGTAGCCCTGCTCATTCAGACCTGGTCGCCCTATGCTTTTGCTGCCGATCGTCTACAGGTTGCCGCGCGGCTAAATGGACAGATTGTTGGAGTGATCGGGCTGCAATGGTCTGCCGGCCATTCATCTACCCGATCAATCCTGCCCCACTTGGGCTCGTTAATCAGACTATATGGATTCTGGAATATGTGCAGATTCGCAATAGGCATATCTGCATTGGAACACAACCCCCGTCTTCATGAAGGTTATATTGAACATCTCGCTACAGCTGCTGAATATCGCGGGCGTGGTATTGCCAGATCGCTGCTGCAGTGGGCACAACGGTATGCAGCTGAACAGAAGTGGAACCAATTAACTCTGCATGTATCATATAACAACGTACATGCAAGTCAATTATATAAGAAAATAGGATTTTATCATCACTCTTCCCACTCCAGCTGGATTCAGCAGCTGTTCCTGCAGCAGCCGGGCTGGCATTATATGGCCTGGATACCTGAATCCCTATCGCCAACGAATAGATGATTATTCCCATCCGTAATTTTATTTAATTCAAGGAGTGAATATACTTGCATAAACGACGTCTCAAATGGATTGTCCCTATTAGTATCGCTGCTGCTATTCTATTTACTTTACTGGCTATTTTCCTGTATCAGAATTCATACGATATGACTGAACAATCTGTATCGGTGCCTACTACCGATGGTGTATTGAGGGGGATTCTGACTATGCCTGGGCATACCGAGCATCCGGTTGGACTGATCGTATTTGTCCATGGTGATGGACCGATCGACGCCAGCTATGATGGATTCTATCGACCGGTATGGGAGCGATTTGCCAGAATGGGTTATGCATCCCTATCGCTGGATAAACGCGGGATTGGTGGATCAGCCGGCAGCTGGCTGCAGCAGAGCATGGACGATCGGGCCAATGATACTGTAACCGCTATTCGGTGGGCTCGTACACTGCCCTCTATCGATCCCAAACGTATTGGATTATGGGGAGCCAGTCAGGCAGGATGGGTCATTCCCAAAGTAGTTGCCAAAGAACCCTCCCTCGCTTTTAGCATTCTCGTCTCACCTGCGATCAACTGGATACGTCAGGGCCGTTATAATACCAGGCAGGAAATGCTTCAATCCGGCGCCAGCGAACAGGAGATTCGTCATGTGGAACAGCAGGATCAGTTAGTACTGCAGCTGCTCAAGCGCCACGCCTCCTATGCCGATTATCTACGGATAGCCCATCCCGTCGATCCTATTTCAGCTGAACGCTGGACATTTATTGTGCGTAACTATCGATCCGATGCCAGTCAGGAACTTCGTAATTTCCATCATCCGGTACATCTGATACTTGGTACGGAAGATATTAATGTAGATGTCAAAGAAACCGAGCAGTTCTACCGTCATTCGATCCCTAATTCGCTTCTGTCGGTCACTGTATTACCGGGTGTAGATCATTCCATGGTACCATCTCGTCTCGTTCATTCCTCGTGGCAGATGATGCTGACAGCGATATTTTTCCCACGCCAGGTTAACAGTCCAGCTTATTTGAATGATCTGGAGCAGTTCCTGTCCACTATCCCGCGTTGAAGTCGGTTCATAGTGCTGCGCCCTTTCCTGCTATATTGCTGCATGTCAAGAAATCGTTGTAGCTGATATGGAGTGAATGCTATAGCTTATCCAGACATAAAAAACCCCCTCCTGCCTAGTTACGGTAAGAGGGGATTGATCTATTTAGAGATCTATTTAGAGATCTATTTAGAGATCTATTTAGAGATTCATCTAATGGGATAATACAGCTTATTGTCTTTATTTAATTCTCAGACTCTTGCTACGTGAATCGCTTCTTCCTGTACATCTACCTGGATATTTTCTACATTCTCATCATCCAGTACCAGATCGGTAATGCTGTCTTCGATATGCTGCTGAATCACGCGGCGCAGCGGACGAGCACCAAAGGCTGGATTGTAACCAAGCTCAGCCAGTTTTCTCTTCGCCTCATCGGAGACGTTCAGCGTAATACCCTGTTCACCGAGTGTAGACTGGATATCCTCCAGCATATTGTCCACGATCTGTACCAGATCTTCTTCCTTAAGAGAAGCAAATGGAATAATCGCATCAAACCGGTTCAGAAACTCCGGACGGAAGTAAGAGCCCAGCGATTCCAGAATCGAACTAGTCTGCTCTGATTTGGCAGCAGAGAAACCAACAGTGATTTTCTTCTCGGTAATACCTGCATTGGATGTCATGATAATAACGGTATCCTTGAAGCTGACGGTACGGCCCTGGCTGTCTGTCAGACGACCATCGTCCATCACCTGCAGGAACATATTTTGTACATCAGGATGTGCTTTCTCGATCTCGTCGAGCAGGATGATGCTGTACGGATTACGACGTACACGCTCAGTCAGCTGACCGGCTTCATCATGACCCACATATCCTGGTGGCGAACCAATCAGTTTGGACACGGAATGTTTCTCCATATATTCACTCATATCCAGACGGATCATCGCATCGGATTGACCAAACAGCTCTTCAGCCAGTGATCGGGACAGCTCGGTTTTACCTACACCGGTTGGTCCGACGAACAGGAAGGACGCAATCGGTTTGTTTTTCGGTTTCAATCCGGCACGGCTACGGCGGATTGCTTTGGCGACTTTCTCTACGGCTTCATGCTGACCGATAACCTTGGTCTCCAGACGAGCAGACAGATTTTTCATTTTGTTCTGCTCATCCTGCTGCAGTTTGCCGACAGGAATACCGGTTTTGCGTTCGATAATATTCTGAATATCCTCGATGTGTACTTCGACCGGCTCTGTGCTGCTTGTCCCACTATTCAACTGGTTCAGCAGTTGGGTCTCTTCATCACGCAGCTGGGCTGCACGTTCGTAATGTTCTTCTCGAGTCGCCTGCTCTTTCGCAGCTTTGATCTTCTCGATACGAGCCATCAGTTCTCCCTGATCGCCTGCAGAAGCACGCAGATTCAGTTTGGCACCCGATTCGTCAAGCAGATCAATCGCTTTGTCTGGCAAGAAACGATCCTGGATATAACGATTGGATAATTGAACACAGGCTGCAATCGTCTCATCGGAGTAACGTACACCATGATACTCCTCGTATTTTGGACGCAGGCCTTTCAGGATTTCAACCGTTTCTTCTACCGTTGGTTCATCGACCATAACCGGCTGGAAGCGACGTTCCAGAGCAGCGTCTTTCTCAATCTGACGATATTCCTTGAGTGTAGTGGCACCGATAACCTGCAGTTCCCCACGAGCCAGCACCGGTTTGAGAATATTACCAGCGTCCATGGAACCTTCGGCAGATCCTGCACCGACGAGCAAGTGGATCTCATCGATAAACAGCAGGATATTCTCGCGCTGCTGCAGCTCGGCGATCAACTGTTTGACTTTTTCTTCAAATTGACCGCGGATACCGGTTCCCGCTACGAGTGAAGCCACGTCAAGCGAATAGACTTCCTTGTTTAGCAGTTTGGACGGTACTTTGCCTTCGGTAATACGCAGTGCCAGACCTTCGGCAATAGCTGTTTTACCAACTCCCGGTTCACCGATCAGGACCGGATTGTTTTTATTGCGGCGGTTCAGAATTTCGATCACACGTTCGATCTCGTCATCGCGGCCGATCACTGTATCGATCTTGCCGTCTTTGGCAGCATCATTCAGATTACGTCCTAGCTGATCCAGAATACCATTGCCGCGCTGCGGTTCTACCGTACGTGTCGCTGCACGCTGATTATTGGATCCACCTGCCTGACCCCCTTGCTGCATGAAGCCTTTGAACAGTTGATCCAGTGGTGACATGCCGGAAGCGCCGAATCCACCAGACAGTGGATTGTTGTTCATTTTGGCATAACATTCCTGGCACAGATACATCTTCTCTGATTTATGATTTACAGTGAAGCTCAATCCTACAGTGGCTTCGTGTTGATTACAATTTTGACAACGCATATATACATGCCCCTTTCTTAAATCGTATTGCTATCTAAAAATGGTCAAAAGAATGGGATTATAAATTGTTAACTTGAACAACCTTGGTAATGAATATTTGATGTTTGATCAATATTTTTTGACTTTGACTTTCTTTGACTATTATATCGCATTCAGATTTAATGTCAACAACTTACAGATGATTTTTATATTATTTTTGTAAATAATTTTGTGCACAATATAAATAGAATGTATTGAAGTATTGTATATGCTTATTTTGACTTATCCCTGTTTCCATACAGTATATTTTATAAACTTCATTTTAAGGACACCTCTTCAAACCTCTTACTCCTCATTTTAAAGAATAATAATACCTATTACATATACGGGGATCAAAGATGGTTTTTCGAGCTTTCATACCATGATTTTGGAGCTTGAAATGCTATGTTGACCTTTGATTTTCCTTCCTTTATATTGTTACAGGAACGCGTTCATATACACATTGTAATTTAATATATTGGGAAAGGCAGAGGGTATAATGGAATTTATTTTGTATCTGGCATTGATTCTTGTTTTTACCAAATTGGCGGGTGATTGGTCTGTTCGCCTCGGGCAACCTGCTGTATTGGGAAAATTAATTATAGGCATTATACTCGGTCCTGCGGTTCTGGGATGGATAGATAGTAATGAGTTTATTCATTATATGTCCGAAATCGGAGTCATTTTATTAATGTTTATCGCGGGTCTGGAGACTGACCTGGATGAACTCCGCAAAAACTGGAAGTCTGCTTTTGCTGTTGCTATAGGTGGTATTGTTCTGCCTTTTTGCGGAGGATATGGAACAGGTGAATTATTCGGTCTCGGACATTCGTACAGCCTGTTTATGGGCGTTGTCTTCAGTGCAACTTCCGTCAGCATATCTGTGCAGGTACTCAAGGAAATGAATCGTCTTCATTCCAGGGAAGGAACCACTATTCTCGGTGCAGCTGTAGTGGATGATGTACTGGTCGTGATTCTGCTGGCTGTATTGATGAGTTTCATGGGTGGTGGAGAACAGAGTTCACTCGGATGGATTATTGGCAAAAAGATTATTTTCTTCGCTGTGGTTATCCTTGCCGGATGGGGAGCCGTACCTGTTATTATGAAGTTCATGTCTAGACTGAAAGTCACGGAACCGTTAATTTCTGCCGCACTGATAATTTGCTTTGGCTTTGCTTATTTTGCCGACCTGATGGGCATGGCTGCTATTATCGGATCTTTTGCAGCAGGACTTGCCGTTTCACAAACCTCTTTCCGGGAAAAAGTGGAACATAAAATAGAACCGATCGCCTATTCGGTATTTGTACCTGTATTTTTTGTGAGTATTGGATTGCATGTATCTTTTGAAGGATTGGGACAGCAAATCGGCTTTATCGTTATTTTGACGCTTACTGCTGTGCTATCCAAACTGATTGGGGGAGCAGCCGGAGTAAGAATGACCGGATTTAATACCCGTTCTTCTTTTGCGATAGGCTCGGGTATGGTGTCTAGAGGAGAAGTTGCCTTGATCATTGCTTCAACCGGACTGCAAGCAGGTCTTCTGCTCCCGGCATATTTTACATCTATTGTTATTGTTATCATCATTACTACGCTTGTAGCTCCGCCGCTATTAAAAATGATGTTCAGGGTGCCGGATTCACAATTGGATCGTGCCTGATTTTCTCTTTCTGTGTGCAGTATACGATACACACTGTATATACAATGATACTCGTGTTTGCTATAAGAGATGAATGGTACAAGAAGAACATAGACAACGGGATAACTGGTCCACCAATATGGAAAAGAACTCTCTCCCGTATACAGGAGTAGAGTCCTTTTCCATATTAATGATATTTTCTTTGAAGCAAACGTGTTACCGTAATGGCTACTGTGCATGACGCTGGTTGCCATACAGCACTTAATAAACCAGTTGTCTCTATCTGGATTCCCCCACAAAATATACAGAATGCGCCGGTTCGTCTGCACACAATTCGATCAGAATAATCCGTCCTGTTCCACTCTCTACCCGCAATCGGATCGCTGGCGCGATACCTGCAAAAAATCGCAAAGCCACCGAATGCAGCAGCGAATCATCCAGCATCCAGCCTAACGGCATGACCAGATAATGCTGTCCATATGCCAGATAACTGTCTTTTATCCATTCCCTCAAATGATCCAGCTCAGAATCCATATCACTCTCCAAATGCTCGGTATGTATCAAATATTCCTCGGTATCCTGTACACCAGGACGGAACCACTCCTCGGTATCATGATGGCGATACAGATCGTGGATAATAGACAGCGCCCCCGTATGGGTACGCTCGAACAGTTCTCTGGACTGCGCACGCAGTCGGTACATATAGAAAGTCTGTATATCTCCATTACTAGCAGATTGCTTTTTGTTCTCAAAATGAGGCAGTACTTCTGTTCGCAGCATATGCTGCGTCTTCGGACTGCCTGCCTGGATCTGCAGACGCGAAAGTGCCCCAAGCCACATGCCATGGGCGGTAAAATACTGTGCCAATGCGGTCATCTCCGCAGGCAGCTCATCCTCGGGCAGCAGAATCATCTCTGTTATATCTGCATTCGCAGTACTAATCGGTCCTTCTGTATAGACGACTCGTGTATAGTTTTTCACCAGCGTATTCATCAGGTGATGGTTGGCGACAGTATATGGTATGGTACGCTGCTCTCTCTCCGGTCGAAGCAGCCCATTAATCTGTTCCAGCAAATGATCATGATAACCGTAGTCAATCACATACTGACCATGGGGATCATGATTATCGCTATGATCGCCTGCTGGATCAAACGACTCCAGTTCCTCCGGCCCTGATACCATGAATACCTGCGTATACTCGCTCAGCTCATCATAGGATTCGTATCCTTGGGGTCTGGCAGATATCATCAGCAGACTGTCATTGTAATACAGTAATAAGTGAGTATCTGTATACCGATGAAGCATGATTCCTCCTTTTAAATAGGTCTGACTTGGGTAATACAGATCTTGGACTAACACGTATAGACATCTACATCTTTTATTGCTTTATCGTAAAAAAGGCTCAGAACTCGTCGGTAATATCCTGCCAATCACTCAAATCCGGCAGCTGCTGCTGTCCCCAGTAAGCCAGAAATATCTGTATCATTTCCGTACGGTCGCCTGTGATGCGGCTGTAATGTCTGAACCGTCCTTCCTCATACTGCAACCGGGTCTCCATAACCAGATCCTGCTCGCTACCTATGCAGGCAGCCTGCAAATAAATACTGTTCTCCAAAGGAATGGATGGGTTTAAGACGATATAATCATTCAGCTCCGTAATCAGATCAACAATAACCGAAGCGTTAATCGCTTCGTTGGTATAAGTAACTTCTCCACTTTGCAGTGTGTATGTAAGTTGATGAAGACTCATCGGCTTCTTCCTTTCGCTATCAACATGCAGCTGTAAATGCTGTAATTGTATCATATTCATATCAATGCGGATAACTTTTTATCCTGTCCGTTGGGCGTTCTATGCTCTATGATGCCGATTCCCTCTATACAAAAAGCACCCTGATCAAGCCAAGCGATCATAAGTGTTTTTCACATTCAATAGCTGGAATAACCAATTAAGCAAATAAAAATCCGCCAGCATGAATACACATGATTGGCGGATTTGGTGTCTAGCTGAATATATGGTAACTCGTATTATTTCTTTTTCACCTGTAGCTTCACACTTTTATTCGTATATACAGCTTTCACTGTATAACCTGCTGGCAGACCTGCGGCTTGTACAGAAGTGAACTTGCCGTGTTTTGGAGATTTGTCGCTAACGATGATCGTACTGTTATTTTTCGGTACATAGCTATCCACAAAATTCAGCTGCAGCTTGCCAGCATAGACTGCAGTTCCGTCGATATCCAGTACATCCTTTTTGCTACCAATAGTCAGCGTCAGTGTACCTTTGGAAGACTGCTTGTAGTCGCCGCCGATCTTCACTTTGCCGATCGCATTCTCTACCAGCGTACCCCCTTCATTGGATACATCGCCGCGGCCAAATGCAGTTGTACTGCCACCTTCCAGTGTCCCCTGTACAATTCGGGTTTTGCCAGTATACGTATTTTTGCCATCCAGATTCAGTGTACCGGTCCCTTTTTTAGTCAGACCGCCTTTACCGGCAATATCATTACGCCAGGTATCTTCTTTGTTGAATCCACCTTTGGCAGCATCCATATTCACCGTTACATTGTTAACGAATGCCCCATAACCGTCAGCAGCTGCAAACAGATTCAAGCGACCCCAGCCTTCGGCATCATCCAGCACCGGATACCCGGACGGAATGCCTGTTGTTGCCAGCACCCAGCGGCGCTGACCTGCATCCAGATAAGGCTGCCGTGTCTCCAGCAGTACTTCGGCTCCCTTCGGTACGAGAACCGGCTTGTCTTTGGCATAGGCTTGCGGGAATCCATAAGTCAGACGCTCTGTATACTCTTTTTTGTTGGTTTTATAATCATTGAAGCGATCCTTGGCTGTACCTGTCTGGGTCAGCAGCTTGGACTGGGCTTGCTCATAGGCAGCCTGTTTGATCTCTTTGTTCGCCGGATCATTCAGAATGGATGCAGACAATGCCGTTGCCATGACCCGTCCACCCATTACGTCAAAGTACGAGTGCATACCCGATACTGCACGGTTGTTACCCAGCTCGGAAGCTCGGGTTAGCAGTTCCTGATAGCGTTCCGGCACGGCATAAGCCATGGCAAAGGCAGTCAAATAAGCGGCATTGGTATGACCGCTCGGATAGCCGCCATCGGTAGTCGGATCCGCTTTGATCGCCGGTACCAGAGTAGGCAGCACCGTCGCCTCCGGACTCCAGCGGAATGGACGCTTGTAGTTATAGAAGCCTTTCGCCGGATTGGTCGAAGAGTAACTGCCGCGCAGCGTATTGACCAGTGTCACCATACTGCCAAGGCTGGAGTTTGGATCACCGGAATTGGTGCCTTCATCGTCATACTTTTTGGTGGTCGCATCAGCTTGTACTTCCGTAATGGTCGTCGTTGCTCCCGCTTGCTTGCGGTAAATATCGGTCAGCGCACCGAGACCTTCGATCACACTGTAGCTCTGATTGCGGCGATCATCAAGGTAGGCAGCTTCTTCTTGTGCTGCGGTACGCTTCTTGGCCGTATTAATCACTTTCTGGATATTCATATCCAGCAGCTCGCTGTTCAGCTTGGTACCGGAATCCCAGGTTGTACCTGGTTTCCACATTTTATTGAATTCAGACAATACGCCGATCGCCGGATTGGATGTAACCGACATATTATCACTTGTATTGTTTTTGTAATTATCGACAAAATAACCCCATGTCGGCTTGGGTGGTGTTACATTGGAAGGCAGATCGGCAGCTTGCGCATATGTACCGCCCAGTGAACCAGCCAGTACGGACAAAGATAGAGATAACCCGATAATTTTGTTTTTTTGACTCTTCATACTCCCGATAATCCTCCTCATATTTCCTGCAGCGTTACATGCCAAATCATATGCAGACCTGCAATCGGTCAGCACATCATCCGTAATGGGCGCATCTACTCGATAGCAGCATGCTCAGCCCGTATGTACTACTACATGGTAAAGCTCATTTGTTAACGGGATCATAATGGTTTGTTTGGCAAATGTTAATTATTCAGAACTTTGACGAATACTATAATGAATTGTCGAAAAGAAAAAAAAGCCGATAAATAGAATTTTCTTCCAATCTATTTTATAGTTATTATCTGAAGACTTTTATTCAAGGAGGTAATAAAGTGAATCATTCCCATCTAGCCAGCCTGCAACAGCAACTACATAAGGAATTAAACAAGCGAGATCCTGAGGAACAACAACGTATTCTAACCTATCTTATAGATGATCTGCAAAAACAGGAGCAAAGCTCATTAGTCAGTGAAGATTATACGGTAACCGATTGGGAACGGATCAAAACGTATTTGAGTATACCGCTCATACGCTGGCTATATATACTGGCTATTATCATTCCGGTCTTTTCGATTATTGGATTTGTGTATATTGCCTTATGGGTTGAATAATCGATGTTAATCAGATCATTGGATAAGAGCAGGTCATTAATATGTACATAATAGATTTTATTCCTTGCAACAAACAGCTGGTTATTGTGTCTGCATATTTTTCTGCAGTCTGTCTCTATTCACTCTATGACAGGCAAAAAAGCTTCTACTTGCTACACCTCCCGGTGCCCGCTGTAGAAGCTTTTTTGCTATTTTTTATTTTATTTTGAGCCAGCTGTGATTCTAGTCTTTATTTTAGATCAAGACATCAGATCACAACCGTCAGCAGATCTTCCTGATAGCCGATCTTTTTCTTGTCGGTCTCGATAACATCCAGATAGTTGCCGGAGTTCGAGATGATTACCGGAGTAGTCAACACATAGCCGGCTTCTTTGATCGCAGCCACATCAAACTCCATCAGCAGATCACCTTTTTTAACTGTATCGCCCTGTTTCACTTTTGGAGTAAAATGCTTGCCTTTGAGCTTGACGGTATCCTGTCCTACGTGGATCAGAATATCTACACCGTTGTTACTGGTAATCCCAATTGCATGTCCCGAGGAGAACAGCGAAGTCAGTACGCCGTCTACCGGAGAATATACTTTACCTTCAATCGGTTCAATAGCAATTCCTTTACCAAGAGCACCGGTAGAGAACGCTTCATCTTTTACTTGTGTCAGCGAGATCACCTCGCCTTTCAGCGGGCTGAATACTGTCTCCTGCTTCACGGCAGCATCTGCGCTTGTCTTTTCCTTGGTGCCTGTACCTGGTGCTTCATCTTCCTGCAGACGAGTGAAGAACATCAGTACAAAACCAACAATAAAGCTGACAATCATACCGATAATGGCGCCGTAGAATCCACTATCAATTCCATTAGGTCCGATGTAGGACGGGATACCGAATACACCCAGGCCGCCGACAATATATGCTTTGGTTCCCATGGCTCCGATAATTGCGCCGCCGACAGCGCCACCAATACAGCTGAGAATAAACGGCTTTTTGCGCGGAAGGGTGATTCCGTAAATCGCCGGTTCGGTAACGCCGAAGATCCCGGAGATAAAGGCTGGAATAGACAACGATTTGAGTTTGGTACTTTTGGCTTTGATCAGTATTGCCAGAACGACCCCTGTCTGTGCAAAAGAAGCACCAAACATACCAGCCAGAATCGGATCCGAACCCAGATTGCTCAGGTTGTTCATCGCGATTGGCACAAAGCCCCAGTGAAGACCAAAGATAACGAATACCTGCCAGAATGCACCCAACAGCAGACCTGCAATGATCGGACTCAGGTTAAACACGCCCAGAATCGCTGCACCTACAAGCTGTCCTGCCCAGGTAGCTACCGGACCAATAATCAGAAATGCCAGTGGAATTGTAATCAACAGGGTACAAAATGGCACCATGAATGTACGTACTACACTAGGAATAACTCGTTTAAAGAAGTTCTCGAATTTGGAACCTACATAAGCCGATACGATAATCGGAATAACACTCGATGAATACGTCATCAGAATAACCGGAAGACCGAGGAATGTAATATGCACCGGTGATTCAAATGGTGTTCCACCGAACAATGTATACAGCGGTGTGCCTTTTCCTACCTCTGACAGCGTCGGATATACGAGCGCTGCACCAATCGCCATCCCGATAAATATATTGGCGTTGAATTTCTTGGCAGCCGTATAGCCGAGGAAGATCGGGAAGAAGTAGAACAGACAGTCACCTATCGCATTCAGGATAATATAGGTGCCGGACTCTTTGACCAGCCAGCCGAGTGACAGGAACAATGCGGTCAGACCCTTGATCATACCAGTCGCTGCCAGCACACCCAGTGTAGGTGCGAATACACCGGAGATCATATCGATAAATCGGTTGAACAGACTTACCTTCTGTCCGGAGTCATCACTGGCTGCAGAGGAGTCGCCGCTAAATCCAGCGACAGTATTCACATCCGCATAGACTTCGGATACATGGTTGCCGATAACGACCTGATACTGTCCACCGCTCTGGATGACCGTCACTACACCATCCATATTTTTCAGTACATCGGTATTGGCTTTACTCTCGTCCTTTAATTTGAAACGAAGGCGTGTTACACAGTGCGCCAGACTGTTTACATTTTCCCTGCCACCAACGTTTTGAATAATATCTTTTGCCAGCTGTTCGTATTTCATCGTTCTTCCTCCTTTATGGGGTATCCGAATAGAGCCTCATATCTATCAAAAAAGGCGAAACCAGTCACACCGTCTGCAGCAGCATAACTCCTGCACGATCTGATCTTGGTTTCGCCTGCATTACCAGTAACAATCCAATATTTTTATGAAGTTGTATCGCTTGTGACCCGGTGGACATGGATCGTGAGGTATAATTTCTCTTCATCCGACAGTTCTGTGCTCAGGTATTTCTCGATTTTGAGCATACAATTATAGGCTTTTTTGTACTTGGTTCTGACCTGTCGGAGCAGAAAATCATCTTCCAGCACCTGCCTGTGCGGCTGGGCCAATCGTTGAAAGAAAAACTTGAGATGCGTGATAAAGCGTTCATAGCTAATTGACTGTTCATCAAGCTCCAGGCGGTAGGTATATTTGATAATATTCAGGATGTCCTGAATTTTCTCCGCCTGTGCCGACACATCTGCCATACGGCTGCTGGAGCCGTTCAGCTCGGCATTGACGAGATGAAGTGCAATATTCGCCGCTTCATCTTCAGGCAGCTTGCGCTTCAGCGTGGATTCGATAAATTCCAGCGCTTTGACACCAATACCATATTCCTTGGGATAAAACTTGCGGATCTCCCAGCTGAGCGGGTTCGGATTGCGTATCCCTTCATCATGCAGCTTGAACGCATTGTTCAGATGGTCGGTGAGCGTGACGTAGATATAATCGCTCAATGTGACATTCAGATTATTCTTGCCATACTCGATGATATCGTAGCAGACCGATACGTATTCGGGCGGTATATCTTCGAGCAGCACCTTGAACCTCTCCGATGCTTCCGTCTGCTGCAGTACAAAGATTTTCTCGATCAAACTCTGATCTACCGGTTCGCCAGCACTTTTTTTGAAAGCGATTCCACGACCCATTACGACAAACTCCTGTTTACCGGGATCGCTGGCTATAATGGCATTATTGTTAAAAATTTTCCGGATAATCATCCAGTCTGCCCTCCTTTGATCCCACAGGTGTATACGGGATGAATCTGTCACCCTACCCTTTTGGATATCAGGAAATTATCCATAGTGATGATGGAATACCTCCCTGATCGTACAGCTTCACCAGGATACAGAAAAAGGCAAAACCCAACACATGTGGACAGCTCATAACAAGCTGTACATGCACTGGGTTTTGCCTTTTCAGTAACAATCCCAAAGTTAGAATAACACCTACTTTGCAATTTGGCAAGCGCTTTCTTTTGGTCTTTTACAAAAAATGATTTTTACTTTGAATTCACTATTATTATATCTTTAATTCGCTTTATTTCTATTCCGCTTCTCCCTTCCAGATACATACCTATAACAGAAGACACCCTCCCTTATATACTAGGTGGAAGGTGTCTTCTTATAAGTAAATTCATACTTTATTTATAATTTAAATCCTCAGCCTAAAAGAGTACGTTCATGCACATATACTAGCTTAACTGAAATGCGCCGATTCCACTAACAGAATTATTCTACCCAATTCAGTTCAAATTCGGTAAAACGTTGACCTGCAGCTATTCCCTGCGGAGAGATTCGTTCGATCTCTGCCAGATCATCTGCAGACAGCTGTACATCCAGTGCGCCCAGATTCTGACGGACCCGATCCAGATGCTTGGTTCCCGGAATCGGTACAATCTGTTCTCCCTGCGACAGCAGCCAGGCAAGAGCCAGTTGGGACGGAGTACATTCCTTGCGCGCAGCCATCTCTTCGATCAATGAGACCACTTCCAGATTCTTATTGAAATTCTCTCCCTGGAAGCGTGGATACATGCGGCGATAATCATCAGCCGGCAGATCGTCAAAGCTCTTGATCTGACCCGTCAGAAATCCGCGTCCAAGCGGACTGAATGCTACATAACCGATACCCAGTTCCTTGGTCAGCGGCAGGATCTCGTCTTCGGTCTCACGGCTCCAAAGGGAATACTCTGATTCGATCGCAGTCAGCGGATGGACGGCATGGGCACGGCGAATTCGTTCGGGTGAAGCTTCGGACAAGCCAATATAGCGAATCTTGCCTTCTTTGACCAGATCAGCCATCGTGCCTATGGTTTCTTCGATCGGCACGGTTATATCCGGACGGTGCTGATAATACAAATCAATATAATCGAGTCCCAGACTATAGAGACTGGCATCGACGGATTTGCGTACATAGGCAGCATCGCCCTTGGGCTTCTCACCGCTATATGTAATACCGAATTTGGTGGCAACTATGACCTGATCGCGTCGTCCACGCAGTGCGCGTCCTACCAGCTTTTCATTTTCTCCGTAACGTCCGCGCTCAAATCCACCGTAAATATCTGCTGTATCCAGCATGCTCACTCCCAGATCGATTGCTCCCTGGAGGGTATGAATAGACTCCTCATTATCTGGCATCATCATTGTTCCCAGTCCCAGTGCAAATACTTCCAATCCCTGATTACCCAGTTTACGTGTTTTCATCTATTCGCTCCTTTTCCGCCTAGCGGATGAATTGTTGTACGTCGTGAACAATTCTTATTGTAGGAGTTCTGCCGAAGAGCAACCACAGTGTGTTTATACTGGTAATGGGACTAACAGGCTGGAGGAGATCTGTATGCAGCGAGACTTTATCTGAATATAAAAGGATTGTCCTTTGACGCTACGATGTTTGGTACAACTCCATCTTGTTCAAGTATATAAGTATAATTCTTCTATATACTACCTTAAAATTCTTCAAGCACCGCAGATCTATCGCCGTATACTTTGTCCAGATGCTCTTCACCCCAGTAACATAGCAGATCCAGTGCGGGTTTGAGTCCCCAGCCGTACGGCGTCAGCTCATACTCTACCCGAAGCGGAATTTCTGTATACGCCTGCCGTGTGATGATCTCATCCTTTTCCAGACTGCGCAGCTGTGTAGTCAGCATTTTCTGGGTAATGTCGGGTATTAATCGCCGAAACTCCGAAGGCCGTTTCCGTCCGGTCATTAGATGATAAATCATCAGAGGCTTCCATTTGCCTCCCATTACTTCCAGAGCCGCTTCCACACCTACTCTATATTTTTTTTCAGTGCTATTTTTATTTTCTTCTTCCATCTGTTATCCCTCCATGAGCAGGCTATGATACTGGAAAAGCCTTGCTTGATAGGCTTCCATTCATTTTCAGACAGGTTTGGAGCAATCGTTATTTCGGGAACCTCTATGTTCCCAGGGCACCTGAACGATCCTATGTGACATCAAAGTGCGTACTTCCAGGTTTTTGGGTTCCTGTTTATAATAGCATCAGTCATCCATTAGGAGAAAGATCAAACAGGAGAAAGGTAGTGAAAGATACCATGAAAGTATTAACTGTCGTCTCGCATCCAAGACAGGATTCCCTGACCTTTGCAGTTGCCGATCGTTTTGTACAGGGACTGGCTGCTGCCGGGCATGAATATGAGATACTGGATCTGCACCGAATCGGTTTTGATCCTGTACTCCAGGGGATGGATGAACCAAATCCATCCCTCGAAGAGCAAAGCTTTAGCCCGGAGATTGAAAAGGAAATGGCACGAATGAAGGAACATGATGCATTGGCATTTATTTTCCCGGTCTGGTGGTGGAGTCTGCCAGCCATGCTCAAAGGTTATATTGACCGGGTATGGAACAACGGATTTGCATACGGTGCGAATCATCTTCATCACCAACAGGTATTGTGGATCGGGCTATCAGGCATCACGGAACAACAGATGAAAAAGCGGAATTACGATCAAATGATCTCGCATTTGCTGAATGTGGGTATTGCCGATTATTGCGGTGTGACCAACTCCACAGTGGAGCTGTTATATGAGACACTGGGTTCCCCGCCCGAACATTATGATCGGCTGCTTGAGCATGCTTATCAGTTGGGTCTGAATTACGGCAAGGAACAGCAATCGTAAGCCAGATCTGTACTATGTAAGGTTTTGCAGTAAGGTATAGCCGAAATATGCAATAACAGAATAAGACAATTACATGGAAAAGCTTATTTGGATTTACCTCTTCCTACCTGAACAAAAAAGTATATACATCAAAAAAGTCCGCCAAACACTTGATAATACTTGTGTTTGACGGACTTTTTGATAATGGAGCCTAGGGGGATCGAACCCCTGACCTCATCGCTGCCAGCGATGCGCTCTCCCAGCTGAGCTAAGGCCCCATAATATGTAATTGTTCAACAACTTTTTTAATGTATCATGAATTAGCAAAACAGTCAACATTTTTATCGGAGATTTTCTCGTTTCTATTTGTACTTCCTATCTATATGATCTTGTCTACTTGCTTGAATATAAACAGAGATTTACCAGGCTTCTGATTTGAATTTCAAGTCATTCAACGGGTATTTTCACATCTGTGTCTACACTCTGTGACAAGCCGGTGACAGTTGTGTCAATGCGTTGACTTTCGTTCCTCTGCTATTGGTATAATAAAGTTATTGGGTATTTTATAATAACAGGTAGATTGCCGACCTGCCACCATCACCATTCCAATATCCAAGCATACTCGGAAAAGAGGCGGATGATTTTGAAATATTCAACAGCTTATATCAGAGCAGGACTGGTACTATCCCTGTTCCTCGTTTTGTTGACAGCCTGCGGACAACCCAAAGAGACGCGGGCGGATATTTTTAACCCAAACGGTATTAAGGAAATGCCGGTCAGAGACTCGTATGGTACGGTCAATGTGCCGATCTCTGCCAAACGCATCGCAGTTACCAGCCAGTACGCGATGGACTACATGAATGCAATTGGCGCAGACATCTCGCTGGCACCGAAGCCTGCAGCGGGCAACTATGTATTTCCTCCCTACACCAGTGAGGAGCAGCGTGACAAACTGACTGTAATTGAAGGTCAGAACGGCGAGCTGGATCTTAATGCTCTCGCTGCCGAGAAACCGGATCTGATCATTACCAATAATGGCGACCGTGCCACTTACGATGCACTTACCAAAATCGCTCCGACCGCTTATATCGATCCGGCGCTGGACTGGCGTAACGAGCTGTACATGTACAGCACTTTCCTGGACCATGATACAGCAGCCAAGCAGTTTATGAATGCATACCAACAAAAATTTAACGGAGCCAAAAGCAAATTGGCACCTATTATCGGGACTTCTACCATCGCTGCGCTGAGTATGCAGGATAATCAGCTGACTCTGCACAATAATGTCAAAGACAGTGTAGGTGAAGTGCTGTATCAGGATCTGGCACTCAAAACACCACAGGGCATGACGACTGGCAGTGAGTCTTCGCCGATTACGCTGCAGCAGCTGCAAACGATGAATCCGGATTATCTGTTGATCTCCACCGGTATAGAAGATGATACAATAGCGGCACTGAACAAGCGCATGACCGCTTCTCCTGAGGGTGCGATCTGGAATCAGCTGACTGCCGTTCAGTCAGAACATGTCTATATTGTAGACAGTAGCTTCTTCAATGATACGCCGCTCGCCAAATCGTATGCGATCGACACGATGGTGAAGCAATTATCCGACAAGTAACTGTAATACATGCAAGAAAATCAAGGGCGCAAAATGAGATCTGCTGTATACCGGTTTGTATTCCGGATCTCCTTGCGTCCTTATTTTTTTCAGGTGATTACAGTCTGCTCCATTGTTTCTTTCAGAAAGCTTTTGTAGCGCCACTGGATAATCTTTAAAGCGTCAGTAGTATAACCTATCCAATCAGCATATATTATTTTCAAAAAATGCTTGCATCCCCTTTCCAAAAAGCGTATACTCTTAATTACGGTGATTCGTTCACCACTTCCTGTCTGACATCTTAGAACACACAACATGAGGATCAGGAAGTTACATATTTTTTTTGCGGTCGTGGCGGAATTGGCAGACGCGCACGGTTCAGGTCCGTGTGGGCTTACCCCCGTGGAGGTTCGAGTCCTCTCGACCGCATACCTTATCTATCAAGTCTGTTTCACTTCGGTGAAGCAGGCTTTTTTTGATGCTTTTATTGAAATATGATTTTGATTTTGTATATCCCCTGCATTCATAAAGGGAGCCTGTATCTCCTGGTGCTGCTGTTCAGGGGTTGATTTTTGCTTTTCGGCAATATCGGCAGTTTGCTGCTCTCTCCCATGCTACACTGGAGCTGGAGCAGTCATACCGGAACGGAGGTGTCTATTATGTATAGAGTAGCGATTTGCGATGATTCCGATCAACAGCGTGAGCAGGTTCATCAGCTGCTGACTACGCTGTCGGTTCGTACAGGTGTTGAATTTGTCATTGAGGAATTTGCTTCCGGGGAACTGCTGCTACAGCATTACGAACAGGCACAGCCTTCTTTTCATGCCTGGATTCTGGATGTAGAGATGCCTGGTCGCAGTGGTATCGAGACGGCGCGCAAGCTGCGGGAATGGCAGCACATGGACGAACAGATTATATTCCTCACCAGCTATCCGGAATATATGGTCGACAGCTTTGATGTGATGACGTTTCAATATCTGATCAAGCCTGTGCAGCCTGAGCGATTTGATGAAGTAATTCTGTCTCTTTATCGCTACTGGGAGTCTCAGGAGCACAAATTGCTCGTGATCAAATCCGGCTATGATGAACTGGTTATCAAGCATGATGAACTGATCGCGATTGAAGCTGTCAAAAGTCTGACTTTCAAAAACAAACTACATTTCATTACTGCTCAGGATACCTATGAGAGCAAAGGCGTGCTGGCTACTTACGCCTCTGCCCTCAAGGAACAAAATTTTCTGCAAATTCACCGCTCTGTTATTATCAATATGCGTCATGCCAAAAAGTTCGCCGGCAATCAGGTATTGATGTCCAATGGACTGGAGCTGCCAATCGGACGCTCCCGGGTAAAGGAAGTCAAGGACGCCTGTACACGCTTTATGATCAAGGAGCTGAACTGAGATGCCGACGAATATAAGCTATATGCTGCTTGTTCTGCTATTTATCATTCCTACGTTGTTTTTGGGTCAGTTTTACTTTGATGCCGTACTGGGCAAAGTGAACCGTCGACAGAATCGATATGGATATATTATCGGATTTGTTATTTTGCACCTTGTGTATTATCTGGTGAATATGCCGTCGACCCTCTCTTCAATTCTGGCTATAGTAATGATTCTCTGTATGGCACTATCTTACAAAGTGCAGCTGGGTACGATAATCGTGTTTACTTTTATCTATGTAGTCCTGCAGACCATAATCAATTCCATGGGTGTCTATCTTTTTTTTGGTGGGGTCAATTATTCGATCGAAACGCCTTATGAGTTGATGCAAACTCATTACAATCGCTCGATCAAACTGCTGCTATTCAGTTTCCTGGTGATGCTAATGGTCTCCCAGCTGATTCGGCTGATCAGTCGGCGGCGCAGCATCGTGTTGCAGCCGCGCTATTATTTGCTATTTCTGATTGTACCGCTGATCTCGATCTGGCAGATCAATGTGCTGTTTGCCTACAGTCAGAAAAATAGCTATTATGTAGTGTCCGTACTGGGGCTGTTGTTTCTGAATGTATTTGTTATTTATATGTTCGATATGCTGATGGAGCGGTTCCGGCTGCTCAATCAGAATGTTTATTTGCAGCAGCAGATGGATTATCAGGATGCCAATTATGAGAAGACGGTGCATACGTTCAAGGATATCAAGCGTGTTATTCACGATACGAACCAGCATCTGCTTTATATCGAAGAATGTATACGTCGCCAGGAGCCGGAAGCGGCGATCGAGCATATTCAGACGACGCTGAACCGGGTTGATCAGGCCTACCATCGCGTTAATACCGGCAATCTGGTAATTGATGCTCTTGTTAGCAATACGCTCAGTATTGGACAATCCAATGGCATACGGATCGATACCCGGCTGCGTCTGCACTCGCCGACTGTACGCATCGAACGCTATGATCTGTGCGTCGTACTCGGCAATCTGCTGGATAATGCGATCGAAGCGAGCAAGCACATCCGATTGGCAGACGACCGATATATCTCTATCCAGATTCATTCCAATGAATCTACGTTGTATATCCACATTATCAATCACTCCAGTACACCGAATACGGACTGGAGCAGCAACAAGCCAGGTGATGGTTATCATGGATTGGGACTGACTAACATCTCCCGTCTATGCGAGAAATATGGAGGTCATATGACGATCGAGAATCACAATAATCGGGTTGAAAATATGGTCGTGCTACCCTTTTATGAAGAATGATGCCAATAAGGATAGAGATGGACAGATCAATAATAAGCTGTACCTTTTAATGAACTGGCGATAATGCCGGTTCATTTTTGCTATTCAGGGATAAAGATATTCGTTTCAGCCCATTTTCGGTCTATTGATTCCAATCTGCGGTATGCTTCAGTTGTGTACAGATGAGATGACATCTGACTACCTATCGAAAGGACTGAATAGAATGAATACAATGAACAAAGTCAGCAAATGTCTGCTGAGTATCGTGATCGTTACTTCGGCATTACTGCCAACCGGCAGTATCTCTGCTGCTGAACAAACCAAAACCCAAACAGCAGCTGCTGCCAAGCCGCAGACTGTAACTGCCGCTACTTCCTCCCGGGCTCAACAGCTGGCCCAAGTGTTGTTGGACAAATACGGCGTGACCGGGGTGCAGTATGCCGTAATGGATCATGGCAAAATTGTTCTCTCCGGCAGTGCAGGAACATCGGGTCGCAAAGGCAACAGCAAGATTGGTAAAAATGATATGTTCGGTATCGGTTCTACAAGCAAAATGTATGTAACAGCGGCAACAATGATGCTGGCCGATGAAGGCAAAATCGATATTGATCGTCCGCTGACCGACTATTTGCCTGAATTCAAAATGAAGGATGAACGATACAAACAGATTACACCGCGTATTCTGATGAATCATTCTTCCGGACTGTATGGCAGTCACTATGGCAACTCTATCCTGTTCAATGACAATAATACATTCAATCGCGACAATCTACTGCCTGCGCTGCAAAATGAAACTTTGAAAGCTGATCCGGGTGCCTTCTCTGTGTATTCCAATGACAGCTTCCAGTTGCTTGAACTCATGGTCGCCAAAGTAAGTGGCAAAAGCTATCCGCAGTTTATCCAGGAGCGGATCACCAAGCCGCTACAGCTGAAGTCGACACTGACACCGCTAGATCAGTTTGACCGGAGTCGTCTGGTGAAAACGTATTTCCCTACCTTGACCGACAAGGCTTTGCCAGTAGAAAATACCAATATTATCGGTACCGGCGGCGTATACTCTACCGCAGAAGATGTAGTCAAATTTGCCGAAGTACTTACCGGACACCGTCCAGATCTGCTGTCCACTGCTTCGACCAATGCAATGACACGTCCCGAATATCGCAGCGGCATGTGGGTATCCGAGACAAGCAATATTTTCAACTATGGACTGGGTTGGGATTCCGTACAGCTGTCTCCATTTGATCGTTACGGATTAAAAGCTGTATCCAAAGGCGGCGATACACTTATGTATCATGCCAGTCTGATTAGTGTACCGGAGCAGCGGCTCAGTATGGCTGTATTAACGTCCGGCGGTTCCTCCATGTACAATGAAGCGGTAGCCAGTGAAGTGATGCTGCGCGTACTGAAAGATAAAGGCACAATTAAACGTATTCTGCCAGATCAGCAGTTCCCGACAGCTGATAAAGTCGCTATGCCAGCTGATATGAAAAAGTATAACGGCACCTATGGCGTCGTCGGTGAGACATTTGACGTTAATATTCGTAATGGCAAATTCAAACTGGCTACACAGATGTCCGGCATGATTCCGGCACAGCAGTATATCTATGCAGGTAAAGGCAAATTCCGTAGTGAAGATGGCTCTGCTCTCGCCAGCTTTGAACGCCAGAAAAATGGCAGTACGTATCTGAAGCTGAATGCATATCTCAATATACCTGAGCTGGAGCAATCCCAGATGGCTCTGTATGTCGGACAAAAGCTGGACAAACAGTCTCTCCCTTCTGCTGTCAAAAAGACATGGCAGCAGCGTAATGGCAAAATCTATTATAATATTGACGAAAAAATCAACTCGGCATTCTACCTGATTCCGACAGAAATCAGCAAAACGATCCAGGCAGACACTCAACTGGGTTATGCACTGGGTACGAAAATTGTAGATGCAAACAAGAGTGTGAATATTATGCAGATTCCGGTTATGTCCGGACGTGATACATTTGATCTGAATTTCTCCCGTCAGGGCAAAACAGAATATCTGCAGATCAACGGACAATCCTTTATCAGTGAAGATGGCTTATCTACTCTCTCAGCGTCCTCTTCCCTGAAAATCCCGGCAGATCATCATGCTACATGGATGAAGTTGGGCAAAAAAACGGCTGGACAGAAAATAAATGTAACTCTTCCGAAAGGTGCAGGTTTTGTCGTCTATGATGACAAAGGACAAATCACGTATTCTTCTATCGTTAATGGTGGTCACAGCACTAAACTGCCACAAAGCGGTATGATCGTATTCGGCGGCAAAGCAGGAGACCACTTCAAGCTATCGCTGAACCGCTAAATCATTGGTACGTCTGGAACAAATTGATGCAGAAATCATGCTATACCGTTCTATAGAAATAAAAGCTCGATAACCTCTGTAATCGGAATCCTGCTTCAACTAAATAAACCGTATTTCTGCCGCTCTCCTTCCCCGGAGGTATGCAGCAGCAATGCGGTTTTATTCTGACCTTATACAAAAAAGCATCACTGCTTCCTGTCTCCCTTGCTGGAGACTCCAAGCGGTGATGCTTTCTTTTACTGTTTTTTCGATACGGCAAACCATATGTCCAAATTACTGATCTTCGCGTTCGCGATCATGCTGTGACAGAATAGAATCCTGCTTGATCGAATGCTTTTTGTCCTGTTTGGAATCGTCATTCAGCAGTCCTTCCAGCTCTTTCATGAACATGCTGATATCCTTGAACTGACGGTATACCGAGGCAAAGCGCACATAAGCCACTTCATCAACAGGATACAGCTGTTCCATCACCAGTTCCCCTACAGCACGACTTTCTACCTCGGCCAGGGCTGTTGCATACAGACTCTTCTCAACCTCTGATACAATCGCGTCCAGCTGGTCAACTGATACCGGGCGTTTCTCACAGGCACGAATCAGACCGCGCAGCAGTTTGTCCCTGCTGAACTCTTCACGACTGCCGTCTTTTTTGATGACGATAAGCGGAGTAACCTCCACCATCTCGAATGTGGTAAAGCGGCGGCTGCAACTCTCGCATTCCCGCCTGCGACGGATCGACTTGTTATCATTGGCTGGACGGGAATCCAGCACTTTTGTTCCGTTGTGACCACAATAAGGACATTTCATTTCCAGTGTCACCTTCCTTTCCCTTTATGCCGTTTATTCCATCTATTCAGAAGGCGTCATATAATTTGGTATATTGCTTATAATAATATAATACACGTTGCACATAATGTCTTGTCTCGCCATAGGGAATGTCTTTGGCATGCTCCAATGTACCATCCCACTGGCCGCTGCTGATCCAGCTTTTCACCTTGCTCGGGCCGGCATTATAGGCTGCGATCACCGCAATCTCATTGCCACCAAACTGCTGCATCAGATTGCCCAGATACCAGGTACCAATCTCGATATTCGGATCGGCATCATGCTTGACCGTATCCATGGATACATTGTTCAGATGTGCTTTGTCCATCACCCACTGAGCCGTATCAGGCATCAGCTGCATGACGCCAAGAGCACCTTTTTTGGATTCCTTACTAGGCTGGAAATTCGTCTCTACCCGGATAATGGAAGCAATCAGAAATGGATCGACCTGATATGCCGAAGCATGGGCACGAATTTCATTCTTGTATTCGATCGGATAGATCCATGCCAGCCAGCGGGTATTGAACAATACCAATACCAATACAACCAAAAACAGCGGCAGCAGAATCCGTTTACGGATCAGTTGATGTTTGAGGTGGTTCATGACAGGCCTCTATTCACCCAGAATTGCTGCAGCTGCTGCTGTGTCTGTTCCAGTGTGCCGCTGTTATCGATCACAATATCCGCTATCCGTTTTTTCTCCTCGATATCCATCTGTGCAGCAAGCCGTTTCTCTGCCTGCTCCGCTGTTAATCCATCCCTCTGCATCAGCCGCTGCAGCTGTACCTCGCGTGGTACATATACGACCATAATTTCGTCGAACTGGTAAGCATCCTTTGCTTCGAGCAGCAAAGGAATATCCGCAATGACCAGCCGCTGCGGATCGGCTGCTTCCAGCTCAGCTACACGGCTGTGAATCAGAGCGCGGATCGCCGGATGCGTAATGCCTTCCAGCGCCTGTCGTTCCTCGGGATGAGTGAAAATATGCTCGCCCAGCTGCTTGCGGTTCAGTGTACCGTCCATATTCAGCATATGTGCTCCAAAGCGCTCTCTGACCTGCTGCAGTACCGGGTGACCAGGCATCATGATTTCCCGTGCGATCAGATCAGCATCGACCAGTGCAGCTCCATGCTGTACCAACCAGGCGGAGACTGTACTTTTCCCCGTAGCGATTCCTCCGGTTAATCCTATATTCATGCTGTCACCTCAATGTTTCTGTCGTATCGGAAGAGGCTGGCAGACCGGACAGAAGTGTGTACCCCTGCCGCCTACTACCGTCTTCTCAATCAACGTCCCGCATTCATAGCAGGGCTGTGCTTTGCGTCCATAGATGCGCAGACTATGCTGGAACATGCCCATTTCACCCTGGCCGTTCACATAGGATTTGATGGATGATCCACCTGCTGCTACAGCATCGGTCAATGTCGAGACAATAGCTTCATGCAGACGAATCAGCTGCTCTTCGCTCAGATCCTCGGCGATTCGCTCGGGATGGATACCGGCACGGAATAAGGCCTCATCCACATAGATATTTCCGATTCCTACCACGTACGCCTGATTAAGCAGTACCGGTTTGATCATCGTCTTGCGCTTGCCGATTACCCGGATAAATTGCTCTGTTGTAAATTCCGGATCGAGTGGTTCCTGGCCGAGCTGCATCAGCGGTTTGGATTCCAGATCTTCACCTGTTTTGAACAGATGCATGGTTCCAAATTGGCGTACATCCTTGTATCTCAGTTCCGTACCATCAGTAAAATGGAAAATGACATGGGTATGTTTTTCCACCGGTTCATTCTGTTCATATACACCATAGCGTCCTTCCATCCGCAAATGGGATACCATGACAAGTCCATCCATAACAATTCGCAAAAATTTGCCGCGCCGTTCTACGGTTTCTATGGTATGTCCCTGCAGTTCCAGTGCAAACTGCTGTGGATCATCCGGACGCTGGATAATGCGTGGCAGCGATACGGTAACCCGTTCAATTTGTTTGCCGGTGACCAGGGTGTTAAGAGTGCGTCTGACTGTTTCTACTTCCGGCAATTCCGGCATATGATTCACCTATCCTTTATATACTATTTCGCTTCGTACCAGTTGGAGCCATAGCTCACATCCGCTTTGAGCGGAACGGCCAACTGCAGGGCTTCCTTCATCACCTGTGGAACGAGAGTTTTCATTTCTTCCATTTCATCGGCAGGTACTTCGAATACCAATTCATCATGTACCTGCAGCAGCATACGGCTGATAAGCTTCCGATCTTTGAGTGCCTTGTCCATATGCACCATCGCCAGTTTGATAATATCTGCTGCGGTTCCCTGAATTGGCGTATTCATCGCTGTACGCTCGGCAAAAGAACGCAAATTAAAATTCGATGAACGAATCTCTGGCAAATACCGGCGACGTTCCAGCATCGTTTTCACATAGCCGTTCTTTTTGGCTTCATTCACGATATCATCCATATAGCGGCGTACACCCTGGAATACTTCAAAATACTGGGCAATAAATTCCGATGCTTCCTTACGCGTAATATTCAGGTTCTGGGACAATCCATAGTCACTGATACCATATACAATTCCGAAATTGACAGCTTTGGCAGAGCGGCGCATATTGCTGTCGACTTGTTCATGGTCTACTCCGAATACATCCATCGCCGTTTTGGTATGGATATCCATATCATGCAGGAAGGCGTCTTTGAGTCTTGGGTCATCGGAAATATGGGCGAGTACACGCAGCTCGATCTGCGAATAGTCTGCCGCCAGCATCGACCAGCCCTGCTCGGAAGGCACAAATACTTTGCGCAGTTTGCGCCCTTCTTCCAGACGAATCGGGATATTTTGCAGATTAGGAAATTGGCTGGACAAGCGTCCGGTGGCAGTAATCGTCTGGCGGAAGTACGTGTGCACTTTGCCGGATTTGGGATGAATCTCTTTGAGCAATCCTTCCACATAAGTGGATTGAAGTTTGGCAAGCTGACGGTAATTCAAAATCAGCTGCACAATTTCATGATAGGGTGCCAGCTTTTCCAGTACATCCGCACTGGTGGAGTATCCGGTCTTGGTCTTCTTGTCCACCGGTAATCCAAGCCGCTCGAATAAAATATCACCAAGCTGTTTGGGTGAATTCAGATTGAACTCGGTGCCCGCCAGCTCATAGATTTGTGTAACCAGCTTATTAATCTGACCTTCGAACTCCTTGCCAAGTGCACGCAGTTCATCGGCATTTACAGCAACACCCTGCTTTTCCATATCTGCCAGAATGCGGGATAATGGCATCTCCAGATCCACGAACAGACTGGTCATCTCATTTTGCTCCAGCTGTTCACGCTGCAGCGGCACAAGCTGACGAATCGTCGCTGTTTTGCGGGCGAGATGCAGGCTGAGTACGTCTGCTTCCGGTACCTTGTAGCGTGCACCCTTGCCGAATATCGCCTCATCTTCCGGCAGCTGCGGCAGTCCGCTGCGGCCAGCGAGTACGCTCAGGCTCTGACCCGAATCGGTCGGGTCCAGCAGATAGGCAGCAATCTGAATATCAAACCGTGCACCGGCAAAAGGAATATCGTCCCAGAACAGCACCAGATCGGCGCGATGCAGATCATGACCATCCTTTGGAATCGATTCATCCGCCAGCCAGCTGCGAATCGGAGCCGCCGCTTCACTTTTCAGCGTCTCAGGCGTCAGGAAGAAATATTGATCCGGTGCAGACAGTACAATACCAACCAGACTGGCATGATGCGGGTTCTCTCCGCGGCTCTCGATGTGCACCACATCAATTTGCGGAAGCGCAGCTTCCAGCTCGGCCATTTCTCCCTCACCAATCACTGTCACTGCTAGTTCTTCAGCCTGCTGTCCGGCAGATTCATCCAGATCCAGATGATCCAGTACAGCGTCCGGAGCTGTAGATGACAGATCCAATCGCTGCAGAATCGACTTGAATTCGAGCTTTTGCAGCGCAGATACAGCGGTAGCAGCCTGGATGCCTTCATACTTCATGCTATCCCATGTCTCATCAAAAGGAACTTCACGGAAAATGGTCGCCAGTTCCTTGCTCATGCGTGCATCGTCGGCATGGGTCTCGATTTTCTCTTTCATTTTGCCTTTGAGCTCACTCGTATGATCAAGCACTTCTTCGACTGTTCCATATTGATGAAGCAGCTTCAGTGCTGTCTTCTCGCCCACACCCGGAATACCGGGAATATTATCGGAAGCATCACCCATGAGTCCCTTAAGATCTATAATCTGCGCAGGAGTCAGACCATAGCGTTCT
The DNA here is from genome assembly GCF_000346635.1 of Paenibacillus shenyangensis. Taxonomy (NCBI): domain Bacteria; kingdom Bacillati; phylum Bacillota; class Bacilli; order Caryophanales; family Paenibacillaceae; genus Paenibacillus; species Paenibacillus shenyangensis. The sequence continues at coordinate 9,508 of NZ_AOIG01000017.1, read as the reverse complement.
TGCACCTCGGCAGGTCCGTAGGCTTCAATATCACTGACACCCTTGCGCGTCAGACCGATTTTGACATGCTCGGAAGCCAGCTGCAGCATATCTTTGTCCCCGCTGATGACGATTACTTCGCAGCCTTTTTGCTCGGCTTGCAGGGAGAGTGTACCGATAATATCGTCGGCCTCATAACCTTCCAGCTGGTAGTGGCTGATGCCAAAGGCTGTCAATAAATCCTTGAGTAAAGGAAACTGCTCGGATAGCTCGGGCGGTGTCTTTTGACGACCACCCTTGTATTCCTGATAACTGCTGTGACGGAACGTAATTTTTCCGGCATCAAAAGCGACCATCACATGAGTCGGTTTCTCCTCTTCCAGCAGCCGCAGCAGCATATTGGTAAATCCGTACACCGCATTGGTATGCATACCGCTCGATGTGGTCATCGGCTGCTGCATCGCAAAAAAAGCGCGGTAAATAATGCTATTTCCATCTATTAACATAAATTTTTCCATAGATCCTCCTATAGTCAAAGCGTACATGTACAAGTAAGTATTTTGAGGTTCTTCAGTAATAACATTGCTTATTCTATGATACCACAAGGCCCCCTTTTCCAAAACAAAAGCACCGGATAAGTTCCGGTGCTTGGGTGGTATTGCGATGAAATTGTCAGTTATTCAAATCCGGACGTCTGCCGGTAACCAGATATACGACACTTTCGCCGATATTGGTTGCATGATCAGCAATACGCTCGATATAACGTCCAGTTAGATTAAGCAGCATAACCTGTGGACCGTCAGCCGCATTCTCCATCATATGCTGATGCAATTCGCGAATCATGCCGCTGTACATATGATCGACCTGGTCATCATCGTTACCGACTTTATGAGCCAGATCCGTATTCTCGTCCAGATAAGACTGGATAGAATCCCGGGTCATCTGCATAACGATATCCGACATGCGCGGAATATCTACCAGAGGTTTAATCAGGTTGGAGCCCTGCATACGCAACGTAACTTTGGCTACATCACGAGCCAGATCCCCCATCCGTTCCAGATCGCTGGAGATCTTGAATGCGACAATAATACGGCGCAGGTCCTTGGCAACCGGTTGCTGGGTCACAATCAGGCGTGAACCGATATCCATGATCTTCTCTTCCATTTCATTCAGGCGATAGTCATTGTCCACGACGGCTTTGGCTTTGGCTGTATCCAGCGTCTGCAATGACTTTACCGCGTCTTCAAGTGCCTCGATCACATGATCTCCCATGGCAGTGAGCAGTTGCCGGAGTTCACCGAGACTTTCATCAAATCCTTTGCGGTTAGGCATTCATAATCCTCCTCTAGGCTGGTTGAATAATGCAGATTACACCGCTTATGACAGTTGGTCGGTTTCTGCGCCCGGACGACAGGTTGATCTTTTCCGGTACCGGCTTGGAGCGGTCAGCTATTCAACAAGCGAAGAACTGCCGCCTTAGCCGAATCGGCCGGAAATATAATCTTCCGTGCGGGAATCGGTCGGATTCGAGAACATTTCTGTCGTATCCGTAGACTCTACCACTTCTCCATTCAGGAAAAATGCCGTCTGGTCGGAGATCCGTGCTGCCTGGTGCATGTTATGGGTAACCATAACGATGGTGTAATCTTTTTTGAGATCCTGCGTCAACTCTTCAATTTTGAGAGTAGAGATGGGATCAAGGGCAGAAGTCGCCTCATCCATCAGCAGAATATCCGGCTGGCTGGCAATCGCACGTGCAATGCACAGACGCTGCTGCTGACCGCCGGACAGACTCAGCGCCGACTTTTTGAGATAGTCTTTGACTTCCTCCCACAGAGCGGACTGTCGCAAGCTGCGTTCCACAATCTCGTTTAGCTGCGATTTGGAGGTAATTCCCTGCAGGCGAGGTCCATAGGCTACATTTTCATAAATGGATTTGGGAAACGGATTGGGCTGCTGGAATACCATGCCCACCTGCTGGCGCAGATCCTCCACTTCCACTTCATCTCCGTAAATGTCGGAACCGGCGATCTCTACCTTGCCTTCGATCCGTGTGCCGGGGATCATGTCATTCATCCGATTTAATGTACGCAGCAGCGTCGATTTACCGCAGCCCGACGGCCCGATAAATGCAGTGACTGCTTTTTCCTGAATAGTAAGTCCGATATTTTTAAGAGCGTGATGCTTCTCATAATATAAATTCAATTCTTCAATGCGAATAATGTCTGACACAGAGTCACACTCCCTTGATTCTCTTGTCTGGCAATCACAACCGGGTCATGATTCCGACTGGCATCTATACATCATACGTGATATTTGTAAACCGAGAGCTCCCGTATTGTAAAGAGAATGTAAAACTTCCGATCGTCTGTCAGCTCTGCAATCCAGCCGATACAAGAGTGGTCAGACGACCTGCCTCTGCGGCTCGCTCCAGCAGCTGATTCGCATGGAGCGAAGCTTCATCCGCACCTGCGGCCATCTCGATAAACAGACGATCCGCCTGGACAATAGAAGCCATACTTTGTTCCATCGTCTGTTCTGTTGTCTGGCTGTATACGGCCGATTGTCCAATCATCTTATTCAGATGATTCAATAGCCTCGTCACATCGGCAGAGAGCGTAGTAATTCGGCTGGACAGATGCCGCATCTCGCCAGCGACCACTGCAAATCCGCTGCCAGCCTGAGCAGCACGCGCTGCTTCGATAGAAGCATTGAGTGCCAGCATGGTACTCTGTCCAGCCAATTGGGAGACATCATCCAGCACTTTACGTGCCTGAACGGTCTGCCGGAGCATTTCTTCCGCCTGAAGACGCTGGCGGCTGACCAGCTGTTGTGCCTCCCGGAAGCTTTCGTTCGCTGCCTGCAGCTCACTATGCCCGGATATCGTACGACTCTTGATTGCTGCCAGTTGACTGGAAGTATGCAAGGCAGCTCCGGTCACTGTCTGCACAGCCTGCTCGATTTGCATAACGAAAGCACTAGTCTCCCGAAGCGACTGTACTCGCTGTTGTTCCGCCAGAGATTGCAAATAACGGGACAGTTCCATCATATCCCGAATCGTGACCGCTCCGACCAACTGTCCCCGATCCGTGAGCAGCATACATTCATAAAAAGCTTCGCCTTCCCGCCCCAGAGCCGCATCTACGGCTGCTGCTGCATCAGTATGAATATCCATGACCAGGATACCCGGACGGGTAAATTGGCTGGTCGGACGTCCTTCATACAACTCGGTAGCAAATCGACTCGCCATACGGCGGTAGAACTGCTCCCTCATAATCAGACCGATCGGTTCTCCTGCTTCACTGCATACCGCAATACAGGGCAGCTGCTCTTCCCTGCGAAAACGCTGCAGGGTCACGCCGCATGTCTCATCAGCCGTAATCGATGGAATCGTAATCCGGTAATGCAGCAGTATCTGTTCAGAATCGCTGTTTGTTATGGGTGTAGATGATTGCCCGACAGGACTTTGGACCCTCAAAGTGCGATCCAGTTCGTTAGTATCCGGCAACTGATTTCTCGTCTCTTCACCTTCCCGAATCTCCGTTATTTCTGTACCGGCATCCTCTGTGCTTGCCTGTTTTATTATAGTTTGGTGATCTCCATATTTTACTTTATTTTGTGGATTTTCCAGCAATAGATTAGACAAACCTATCGTCTCCCTTAGTTCTTTAGTATCACTTCTCCTCTCAGACTAATTCATGATTGTAAATTTAATTTGCAGATTAATACGCGATTATGTAATCATCCAAGTAAAAATTTCTGATTTCGTGTTCTTCTTCTTTTTGCACAAAAAAAGATGCCCGTCATTCCGTTAACCGGAATGAGGAGCACCTGCTTTTTTGCGGACAACGAGTTTGTAGCCTACGCCGCGGATTGAATCGATATGTACCGATTCCGGATCCAATTCGAGCTTTTTGCGAAGAGAACTCACATGCACATCAACAGTACGCTGACCGCCGATATAATCAAATCCCCATACCGCATTCATCAGATCATCCCGTGTCATAACCACGCCTGGCTTGCGTGCCAGATACAGCAATACTTCAAACTCTTTGGGACGCAGTGTAATCTGCTGGGAACCGAGTGCTACTTCGTATTTGTCCGGATAGATCATCAGATCACCCAGCTCAATACGGCTTTCCTGGGAATTCTCTTCCACTGGCTGATCTTCACGACCGGTTGCCCGGCGTAGTACAGCAGCTACACGTGCCAGCAGCTCCGATACGCCGAAAGGCTTGGTAATATAATCATCGGCGCCGGCTTTGAGACCTTCGACGACTTCTTCTTCCGCATTCTTGGCTGTCAAAATAACGACAGGCGTGCGTATGCCGGAGCTGCGCAGTTTTCGTAAAATATCTAATCCCGACATTCCCGGTAACATCAAATCCAGCAGAATCAGCTCAAACGATTCATTCTGAGCTCGTTCCAGACCGGCACTGCCATGGTCTTCTACTGTAACTTCATATCCTTCCTGTGTCAGGTTGTAGGACAACAGTCGGGACAGCGTTGATTCATCTTCAATGACCAGCAATCGTTTAGTCATGATAACCTCCATATGGGTTCACATTTCATCCACCTTGAACAGCATATCACTATTTTGTTAACACAGTGTAAAAATATAGAATTTGATTAGCCAGCAGTTAGCGGTAAATCAAATCCGCAGCTGCCAGCCTGCATTTTCATTACATTTATCGTGTGCAGAGATCTGTTAAAATCAGTGAGAAGCTGTATTTTCTGTGTCACATATGATCCGGATTAGAAGTCTCCTTCATCCTCCTGCAGCAGCGGCAGATTCACGGTAAATGTAGTACCGATATTCACTTCGCTCTCTACCGTGACCATTCCATGATGCAGTTCCACCAGATGCTTCACAATCGATAATCCAAGCCCAGTACCGCCTGAACTGCGTGAACGTGCCTTATCCACCCGGTAAAATCGTTCAAAGATACGCGGAAGATCCTTGCGCGGGATGCCCATCCCTGTATCACTCACATCAAACTGAATGCGTTCCTCACCTTCCGGCGACATTACCTCTTTGACATCGAGCGTGACTTTGCCGCCATCCTGCGTATAGTTGATCGCATTGGAGATCAGGTTTACAGCAATCTGCCGCAGCCGATCCTCGTCCGCCTCCATAAACAACTCTTCCGGTACATTCATTGTCATCGTAATATTTTTCTTGGCTGCCGAAGAGTTCAACATTTCCCGAATTGTATCAAAAAAGGGCTGCAAATGAATCGGTGAGAAATTCAACGGCGAGCGCTTGGATTCGATTTTGGATAATTCCAGAATATCGCCAATCAATCGATTCAGCCGCTCACTTTCATCATAAATGATCTGCAGGAATGAACGTGCAGTCTGCTCATCCTGTACACCACCGCTTAGCAAGGTCTCGGCAAAGCCTTTGACTGCAGCGATCGGCGTTTTCAGTTCATGGGAGACATTGGCAACAAATTCACTGCGCATCCGCTCCAGACGACGGATATTGGAGACGTCCTGGATCAGGAACAGCATGCCCCGGTACGTATCATCGTCTTCGAACATCGGCACTCCGTCAATCTCAATCAATCGTGGCTCCGGATTATACAGGGTCTGTTCATCATGGATGCGTTCCTTGCGGCGCAGCCCTTCACCAAGCAGCTTGCTCAGCTCGTAGTGCTGCTTGAACTCCTGATACGATTTGCCGATAATTCGCTTGGAACTAATCCCCAGCATCTCTTCTGCAAAGCGGTTCACCAGTGCTACATTGCCATTGAATTCCACCATAACCATACCGCCGGTCATATTGGCGAGTACACTTTGCAGAAGATCTTCATTGTCACGGATGACTTTGAGCTGCATCTCCAGACTGTCGGCCATATTATCGATCGCTTTACCCAGATCGCCGATCTCGTCCTGCCGTTCCAGCTTCACTCTGGCTCCATAATCCAGCCGTGAGATCCGGTTGGCGACACGGGTAATATGCTCCAGTGGCCGGGTGAGACTGGACGCAACCCGATAGCTGACGAGCGCTGCCACGAGGAATAATACCGCGAGACTGATGCCCATGACAGTCCATGCACTGCGGACCCCATTCTCTACCGCTTGCAGACTCATGGATAAACGGATATAACCGTCAAACTGCCCTTGCTTATGTACAGGTGCGGCCACATACAGCATATTCTCCTGCAAAGTATTACTGTACCGGATCGCGCTGCCGAGCCCGTTGGCCTGGGCGGCTACAATTTCTTCGCGATCCTTATGGTTATTCATGCTCCGCGGATCACTCTGCGAGTCCCCGATAACGGTTCCATCTTGTTCGATAAAGGTCACTCTGGAATCAGTAAGCTTGCCAATCGCCACTGACTGGCTCGTGTAATAATCGAGTACAGCTTGAGTAGGCGAACCAAGTGTTCCTTCATTTTTAAAATCAAATGTAGTCTCCAGCAGACGAATTTCCCGCAGCATATTATCTTCCAGGGTCTGCACATGGGAATCTTTGTAGATTTTCCCCATGGTAAAGGCAGCTGCCAGACCAAGCACTCCCAGCAGCAGCATAATAATCAGGGTCAGGCGGACACGGAACGGTTTCATGCTTCTCTCCTTTTACGATGTTTTGCTTTCCTGCAGCTTCTGCTTGCTCCGGTAGCTGGCAATACGCATAAATATAGAATATTGAAGCGTTGCCATAGGTTGTTGAAGCATAATGCCCAGCACGACTGGTACAGCCGTCTGCGGGCTAAAATACGACATGGCTATGACCATACCTACCGAGATATTGCGCATTCCCGACGTATAAGCCAGCGTCACCGGCAGCTCTCTGCCTTTTGCGCGAAGTATACCAGAACATACGTAACCGAGTCCATAGCAGAGTGCCACAATAATAAACACAGCCGGAACAACCAGCAGCAGATCGCTGCGCAGTGCGCTGAGCTGTGGAGCGATTGCAGCCGCATTAAGCAAGACCACGCCAGCAAAACAAAGTTTGGAGACGGGCAGTGTCACTGGTGCAGACCATTCCTTGAACTTTCCTTTGGATGCTTCGTACACAATCATACCAAGCAGCGTAGGCAGTACAATAATCAGCATCAGATCCTGAATCATGCCCAGCGTATCAAACTGGATATTGGCGCCAAAAAACCACTCGATAATACCTGGTACGACAAACGGGCTGATCGCCGAATCCACAATCACCATCGCCAGGGCAAGAGCTACATTGCCTGTTGACATACTCACCCATAGTACAGAGGATACGCCCAGCGGAATAGCAGTGAACAGCACCAGACCAATCGTGTACGGCGAACCCTGACCAAACATTAGCTCACCCAGTCCATAAGCCAGCAGTGGTGCAGCTACATGGGCAAAAAGCAGTGTTACAAACACAGGTGCAGGCTTTTGCAAAACACCCTGTAAATGCTTGCGTCCGCAACCAATTCCCATCACGAATGTCACATAAGCGAACAGATAGGGAATCCAGCCGGTATAAGCAATCAGATAATCGGATAATACGAATCCAAGCAGCAAAGTACAAGGAATAATCGCGAACATGTACTTTTCAAAATTACGGGTAAATGCTGCTGTCCATTGTCTCATTTCTCTTCATCTCCAGCCTTTTACAATTGTTGTATGTACCATGATAACACACGTATGCGAGCAGCAAAGGTGAAAATGGTAACTGACAGCAAAAAAAGTTTAACGTGTGCATTTTAGTAGTCTAATGGTTATTGTGTTAAGTTTTGCAGATATCGGATTGCTTGGGGGTTGATGATAAAGCACTCCAGAAAGGAATAAGAGCACGTCCTCCGATTAAGCCTGGAGATCCTTTAATAGTTGTAGAAAATGAGGATCTCCAGGCTTAAAGGTCGTCCTTTGCTCTTATTTCCTTTCTTCCGTTCCGTGCATGCAGTGTCATTCGCGAATTTTATCCAGAGTACTACATTCTTAATGCTAAGTTCTTAATAAAAATATAGTTGGTTGTAGGAGTTCATTGCGAGTACGTTGTACTTATTCCTAGCTTCCGCAGATTCTCTAAGTCCTCATCAATTGTATGATCCCGCTGATATTAAACAATATATAATATATACTTCAGAAATTCGCACTTCACAGACCTACGATATACCGCCGGATTTTGCTTATACGAATGATACGCGACGCATGGAACGCAGGAAAGGGAATAAGGGAATAAACGACATTTAAGCCTGGAGATCCTCTGCTTCTCTATCCTATTCAGGATCTCCAGGCTTAACTGAAGGAGATACCCTTATTCCTTTCCGGAGTGGCTAACGATCCCCCGTACCATGCTACAAAAAAAGACGAGAACCACCCACATCAAACATGGACGACCTTCGTCTTCTATTATTTCTATACGCTAACGCATAATGTAATCTACACTCACTGCAGAATTCATTTCACTAAGCGCTCGTTGTAAACCAAAGTATTAACCGTTTATAATCTCGCCACCGTTGACGTGAATCACCTGACCACTTACGTAAGAGGAATCGCTGCTTGCCAGATACACATAGGCTGGAGCGAGTTCTTCTGGTTGGCCTGGGCGTTTCATTGGCTGGCTCTGACCGAACTCCTTGACTTTCTCTTCATCAAAGGAAGCCGGGATCAGTGGTGTCCAGATTGGGCCTGGAGCTACACCGTTCACACGGATACCTTTCTCTGCCAGGTTCATGGACAGCGCACGGGTAAAGGACAGGATCGCTCCTTTGGTGGATGAATAATCGAGCAGTACCGGCTCACCGCGATAAGCAGTGATCGATGTTGTATTGATAATGGATGCGCCTGCATGCAGATGCGGCATCGCAGCTTTGGTCGTAAAGAACATACCGAAGATATTAGTACGGAATGTACGCTCCAATTGCTCTGCAGAAATATCTTCGATGGTCTGCTGTACATGCTGTTCTGCAGCATTATTTACCAGAATATCGAGTTTTCCAAGTTCTGCGACGGCTTTTTCGACAGCACTTTTCGCAAAGGATTCGTCTCCGATATCACCGGCAATCGCTATGCATTTGCGTCCTTCTTTTTCAACAAGAGCTTTGGTTTCTTCTGCATCCTCGTGCTCATCTTTGTAGAAGATCGCAACGTCAGCACCTTCTTTGGCAAAATAGATCGCGACTGCGCGACCAATCCCGCTATCACCACCTGTGATAATAGCTGCTTTGCCCTCCAGTTTGCCTGCTGCTTTGTATTCGGGTGCATCAAACTGCGGGCGTGGTGTCATTTCGGATTCAATACCAGGGTGTCTCTCCTGATGTTGTGGAGGTAAACTTTCGGGTCTGTTCGACATCATTCATTCTCCTCTCATCATTGGATTATCTAGGTTGTTCATTATGAGCCGATCGTGCCGGATGAAGAATAAGGTTATCGTACGCCTGTATCAACTGTACTTCTATTCATTCAACCGTGCCTGCTCTTCATTTCGCTACGCTGCATTATTACCACACGTTCTAAATGTCTAAACAATTGATTTTGCATTTTTTGCCTTTTCAACCAGCAAAAGAGCCTCCACCGTTAGATGGTCAAGCCCCTATTTTGTAGA